>DATBIS010000001.1:0-34287 GCA_036556805.1 Actinomycetota bacterium
TCACGGCGGCGTTCCTCGTGGCGTCGTTCACCGTCGGCAAGACCTTCATGCGGAAGACCATGCGATTCAGCGCGAGGCTGCGCATGCCGTATCCGCAGGTTTCGATGATGCTGTTCCTGGTGTTCGCCTTCGGCGCCGTCACGCAGGCGATCGGCGTGCACCTCGTGCTCGGCGCCTTCGTCGCGGCCATCCTCATCGGACGGCTTCCCTCCGTGGACAAGTCGGCCGTGGACTCCATCCGGCAGGTCGGGATGGGATTCTTCGTGCCCTTCTTCTTCGCGTACACGGGCATCAAGGTGGACCTGACTTCCTTGCGGGGCAACGCCCTCGTGTTCGCGCTGATCGCCGTCCTGGTGGCCTGCGTGGGCAAGGTGATCGGGGGCACGCTCGGAACGCGAATCGGCGGCCTGCCTCGGTGGGAGGCGATCGCCGTCGGAGTCGGCCTGAACGCGCGAGGGGCGATGGAGCTCGTGATCGCGGCGATCGGCCTCTCGATCGGCGTCCTCAACGACGCCTCGTACGCGATCATCGTGCTCATCGCCGTGCTCACGACCGTGATGGCCGCGCCGTTGCTGAAGTATTGCGTCGAGCGTGCGCGGACGACCGACGGATCGACGACGATCCCCGAGGCACAGGAGACCTCCGAGCTGAGTGCGTGAGCTCGACACACCGACGATGGGAAGGACGACATGAGCGACATGGAACGGCTACCGGCTCGACGCCGAGACGAGGAGAGCGACTGGCACGATCTCGTCTCCGCGAACTGCCCGCATTGCAGCTGCGAATACTTCGTGGCGAAGGACGACGCCGAGATCGTGTGGGATCCGGGCAAGGCGTGGGACGAGGGGTGCAGCGACCGCGAGTGCCACTGTCACATCGAGCCCGTGGTGGGAGCCCACCGTCCCGCCGACCACTGACCGACCGAACGATTCGAAAGGACGTGAGATGACCGACGCTCGAACGCTCGACACCGAGGTGATCATCGTGGGGGGTGGGCCCGCCGGATCCGCGCTCGGCACCCTCTTGGGCATGGACGGGATCCCGTGCATGATCCTCGAGAAGGACATCCACCCGCGCGACCACGTCGGGGAGTCGCTCGTGCCGTCCACGAACCTGGTGTTCAAGCGGATCAACTTCCTCGACAAGATGAACGACGCCGGGTTCATGCACAAGCCCGGCGCGGCCTGGAACGGTCCCCGTTCGCCGCTGTGGAAGTTCGTCGAGGTGCCTCTGTTCGAATACCCGATCGAGGGCGGCCCACAGCCGTACACCTACAACGTCGAGCGCGACGCGATGGACGCCATGCTCATCCGCCACGCGCACGAGCACGGCGCGAAGGTCCTGCAGGGCGTGAAGGTGCGTCACGTCATCTTCGAGGACGACCGGGCGGTCGGCGTCCGCGTGCAGGTGGCCGACGGCTGGGAGCGCGACCTTTACGCGAGGTACGTCGTCGATGCGAGCGGACGCCGCTGCCTGCTCGCGAACCAGTTGAAGATGAAGCACAACGATCCGACGTTCAACCAGTTCTGCATCTACTCGTGGTTCGAGGGTGTGAAGCAACCGCCCGAGCGCATCGCAGGCTATTCGCTCTTCTACTTCCTCGGGCTCAACCAGGCGTGGGGGTGGCAGTTCCCGCTGCGAGGAGGCAAGAGCACCATCGGCATCGTGCTCGACAAAGAGGACTTCCAGAAGTCGGGCAAGGACGCCGAGGAGTTCTTCTTCTCGCTCGTCGACCTGAACGACACGTTCCGCCACGCAATGAGCGAGGCGAGGCGCATCCGGCCGTTCTGGGTCGAGGGGGATTACTCCTACAAGATCGACCGCTTCGCAGGCCCCGGCTGGCTGCTCGCGGGCGACGCGCTGCGGTTCGTCGACCCGATCTTCTCCTCGGGCGTCGACGTGGCGCTGTACTCCGGGCTCCACGCGTACGAGACCCTGATCGACGTGATGCGGAACGGCAACGAGGAGCAGGCGTTCGGCGCCTATCACAAGCGCGTCGAGGACGGCGCCGACATCTGGTACGACATGATCTCGATGTTCTACCGACTGCAGAACCTCGTGACGAAATACGTGTCCAGCCCGCATACCCGAGAGATGTTCGTGCGCGCGCTGCAGGGGAACCCCTATGACCTGAAGGCGCAGGCGCGATCGAGGGCCTTGCTGGACCTGATGCAGGAGTCGTACGAACGCGTGATGCAGGTGCCGGGCAACCTGCTCCGGCCTTGGGCGATGGACCCCGAGAAGTACCACACGCTCACCTGCCCCACGTGTCTCGGCGTCGCCGACTACTGGCCGGAGGAGGAGGCCTTCATCTGCCGGCGCTGCGGCGCGAAGGCCCCAGCGGTGTCGATGCGGGGTCCCGTCGGCGCACCGGAGCCGGACCCGGTAGGTTGAGCCGCCCCCGTCCCTCGGCGGCGGTCGCCGAGGGACGCGGCGGATCGAAGGACGGGAGTCTTGCCGCGGAAGTGGACGTTTCTCTCGACGCACGGTGAGGTCTTGGTCGCACTCGCCGAAAGGCCGGATCTTCGCCTGCGCGAGATCGCCGAGGCCGTCGGCATCACCCCGCGCGCGGTGCAGTCGACCGTCAGCGACCTGGTCGAGGCCGGCTTTCTCGATCGCCGGCGCGAGGGCCGGCGCAACTTCTACAGGGTTCGCGGCGACCGACCCCTCGAGGGATCCGGAACGACCGATCACGTGGTCGCGGACCTCATTCGCGCGCTGGTTTCTGACCCGGGGACGGGGCCGCCGAATCCCGGCCACCGTCTCGCGCTCGTCCTCGGCTGCAGCGACCACCGCTTCCAGGAGCCGCTGCGAACGCTCCTCGCGAGCCTCGGGCTGCTCAGCGAGGCCGAGGTCGTGCTGTGGCCGGGCGGCGCGGCATCCCTCACCGGCCCCGAAGGTGGGCTGATCCTGGAAGTGATGTCGCTCGCCGTCGGGGCGGAGCCGCCGAAGCGGGTGGTGCTCGTCGCGCACGAGGGGTGTCATGTGCGCGGGGCATTCCGCTCGACCGGAGACGACTTCGGGAGCGCCCGCGAGGTCAACCGGCGCCGGCGCACCACGATCGCGAACATCCAGGCGGCGTTCGGCGTTCGGCCCGAGCTCTGGTACCTCACGGCGCGCGGGGCGTCCCTCGTTGGATCCCGCGGCCGAGTCCTCGAGCCGTCTCCGCCCGGCATCGTTCTGGCATGAGAACGGCGATCGGGGTACGCAGGACGACGTAGAAAAGATACGAGCGAGCGAGCGTTATTTGGGGAAGCTCATTTCCTACATTGGTGTCGGCGTCGCCGGCGGCCGTCGGCGACGTTCGGGCGCATAGAAGTCCGCGGGAGTCTGGCCGCGGGAGAGGAGAGGGTCGTGGCACCGGAGCGCGAGTACGACGCAGACGTGATCATCATCGGCGGTGGGCCCGCTGGGTCCGCGCTTGGAACCCTGCTCGCGAAGGACGGCCTGAAGGCCATCATCCTGGAGAAGGACATCCATCCGCGTGACCACGTGGGCGAGTCGCTCACGCCGTCGACGAACCTCGTCTTCAAGCAGCTCGGGGTGCTCGACAAGCTGAACGACGCGGGCTTCGTGCGGAAGCCGGGCACGGGGTGGAACGCGCCGCGATCGCCGCTGTGGAAGTTCATCGAGATCTGGCTGTTCGAGTTCCCGATCCCCGGGGGCCCGCAGCCCTTCACCTACAACCTCGAGCGCGATCAGCTCGACACCATCATGCTGCGGCACGCGCACGAGAGCGGCGCGAAGGTGCTGCAGGGCGTGCGGGTCCAAAACGTCTTGTTCGAGGAGGGCCGCGCGGTGGGCGTGCGTGCGCAGGTGCTCGACGGCTGGGAGCGTGACCTCTATGCGAAGGTGATCGTGGACGCGTCGGGCCGCCGCTGCATGATGGCGAACCAGCTGAAGATGAAGCACAAGGACTCCCGCTTCAACCAGTTCTGCATCTACTCGTGGTTCGAGGGCGTGACGGAGCCGCCCGAGCGGTACAAGGGGTTCACGCTCTTCTACTTCCTCGGGATGAACCAAGCCTGGACGTGGCACATCCCGCTCCGCAACGGGCGGACGTCGATGGGCATCGTCTTGGACAAGGAGGACTTCCAGAAGTCCGGGAAGGATCCGGAGGAGTTCTTCTACTCCCTCGTGAAGCGCAACGCGACGTTCACCGACGCGATGAAGGACGCCGTTCGCGTGCGACCCTGGTGGATCGAGGGCGACTATTCCTACAAGATCGACACGTTCGCCGGACCGGGCTGGCTGCTGGTGGGCGACGCGTTGCGGTTCGTCGACCCGATCTTCTCTTCCGGCGTCGACGTGGCGATGTTCTCGTCCGTGTACGCGTACGAAACCATCACGAAGGCCTTCGAGACGGGCAACGAGGAAAAGGTCTTCCAGGAGTACGCGCAGCGCGTCGAGACCGGGGTCGACATCTGGTACGACCTCATCTCGATGTTCTACAAGTTGCAGAACCTGCTCACGAGGTACGCGACGAGCCCTCACCGCCGCGAGCAGATCGTGCGGACGCTGCAGGGCAACCCGTACATTCCCGAGACGCAGGAGCGGGCCCGGAAGCTCCTTGCCGACATGCAGGCCTCCTACGACAAGGTGATGGCGACGCCGGGGAGTCTGATGCGCCCGTGGGCGATGGACCCCGAGAAGGACGGCACGCTCACGTGTCCGTCGTGCCTCGGCGTCGCCGACTACTGGGCCGAGGAGGACGCCTTCGTATGCCGGCGGTGTGGGAACAAGGCCTCCGCCGCCGCCTACCACCCGGTCGCGACGGCCTGAGCCGTCGCGCCCACACGATCGCGGCCGGAGGTCCCGTCCGGCCGAGCGGATGGGAGGTCATCGGATGATCGGCTCGATCGTGCACCCGGCGGCGCCGCTCGACGTCGTGGGCGCGAAGCTCACCGCGTACGTGCTCCTCGACGTCTTCCTCATCGTGGCCCTCGCGAGGGTCCTCGGGGGCCTCATGATGAAGATCGGACAGCCTCGCGTGGTCGGCGAGATCCTTGCGGGCATCCTGCTCGGCCCGACCCTGATCGGGTCGGACCTCTCGCTCTACGTTGCGCCCGCCGAGGCCCGACCCGCGCTCGCCGTGATCGCGACGGTCGCGCTGATCCTGTTCATGTTCCTCGCCGGCGTCGAGTACGACACGTCGGTCGTCTCCGGGCGCGCCGGGCAAGCGGGACTGCTCGCCGTGCTCGCGGTGGCGATCCCCGCGGCGTTCGGTTTTCCGGTCGCGCTCGCGATGCACAACGTGACGTACGCAGGGCCCCGGGGGGACTCCTTCCTGCCCTTCGCGCTGTTCATCGGAGCAGCGCTCTCCGTGACGGCGTTCCCCGTCATGGCGCACATCCTCATGGAGCGCGGCGAGCTCAACACGAAGATGGGCGGCCTCGGCGTCGCGACCACGGGGATCATGTCGGTCATCATGTTCCTGTTCATCGCCTTCGCCGCCGCGGTGGCCGCGTCGAACGGCTTCGGGGGCCTCTTCCTCAAGCTCGGTGAAGTCGTGGCGTTCGGCGGCGTGTCGTGGCTCCTGGTGCGCCCGGCCCTCGAGCGAATCCTGCCGCCGATGATGCAGGATGGCTCGCTCTCGGGGAACGGCATGGCGATCGCGTTTGCGGGGATGATCCTCTTCGGCTTCATCGGAGACCGGATCGGGATCAACGCACTGGTCGGCGGGTTCGCGTGGGGGCTGATCCTTCCGCGGGATCGAACGCTTCGGCTCTCGATCTCCTCGAAGGTGAAGGACATCGCGATGATCCTGTTCCTGCCGGTGTTCTTCGCTCTTGCCGGGTTCTCGACCGACCTGAAGCTGCTGAAGCCTGAGACCCTGGGGGTGCTCGCCATCGTCCTCGTGGCCGCGATCGCGAGCAAGTTCCTCTCGGCGGTGCCGGCGAAGGCCTTTGGGCTCGACTGGGGGGAGGTCGGCGTCCTGGGCTCGCTGTTGAACACGCGCGGGCTGCTGGTGCTCGTCGTGGGCCTGATCGGCCTCACCCTCGAGATCATCACGGTGACGACCTTCACGATCATCGTCGTCGTGGCGCTCGTCACGAACCTGATGACGCTGCCCCTGCTGAACCGTTTCTCGACGAAGGGGCCGGTGGGGCACGCGGAGCCGGCAAGCCAGCCGCAGACGGTCTCGTAGTTCGGGCGTCACCGCCGCTCTCGAGGGTCGAGAGGCCGGACTTGCCTGCAGTCCTGTTGCAAGTACTTGCAAGAACGTCGTAGGGTATCTGCCACGCCCCGCAGGATGTCGAAAGGGGGCGTGGGAGGTCACGGGTGCGCAAGATCTGGATCATCTCGGCGATCGCGGGGCTCGCGCTCGCCGCATGCGGATCGGACGGCGGAGCCGACGCCGGCTCGAGCGGCCTGGTCCGGGTCGTGACGACGGTCTCGCCGATCACGAACATCGTGCAGAACATCGGCGGCGACGACGTCGAGATCACCGGCATCGTGCCCGAGGGCACGAACAGCCACACGTTCGAGCCGGCGCCTTCGGACGCGGCGGCGTTCGCCGACGCCGACATCGTCTTCATCAACGGCCTGCACCTCGAGGAGCCCACGCGCGAGCTCGCGGAGGCGAACGTCCCCGAGGGGACGCCGATCATCGAGCTCGGGACGAGGACGATCCCGCCGGATCAATACATCTACGACTTCTCGTTCCCGAAGTCGGGCGGCGACCCGAACCCGCACCTGTGGACCGACCCGGTCTACGCGGGCGAGTACGCGAAGATCGTCGCCGACGAGCTCTCGAAGATCGACCCGGCGAACGCCTCCACCTATGAGGCGAACGACGAGGCCTTCCAGGCGCGGATCGACGAGCTCGACCGGCTGGTTCGCCAGGTCACCGAGACCGTGCCGCCGCAGAACCGCGTGCTCCTCACGTATCACGACTCGTTCCCGTACTTCGCGAGGGAGTACGGTTGGAAGATCATCGGCGCGATTCAGCCGTCGGACTTCTCCGACCCCACGCCGCAGGAGGTGGCGAACCTCATCGACCAGATCCGGGCCGAGCACGTGCCGGCGATCTTCGGCTCGGAGGTGTTCCCGAGCCCGGTGCTCCAGCAGATCGCCGACGAGACGGGCGCGACCTACGTCGACAGCCTGCGCGATGACGACCTGCCCGGCGACAACGGCGACCGCGACCACAGCTACTTCGGCCTGATGGTGTTCGACTTCAAGACCTTCATGGGCGCCCTCGGCGGCGACACGGCGCCGTTCGACTCGTTCGACATCGCGAACCTGCAGCCGGGCGACACGTCGAACTATCGATCGTGAACGAGCTGATCCGTTTCGAAAGAGTCACCTGCCGGTACGGACGCGACCCGGTGTTGGTGAACGTCGACCTCGCGGTGGCCGAAGGCGACTTCCTCGGCATCGTCGGCCCGTCCGGGTCCGGCAAGACCACGCTCCTGCGGGCGATCGCGGGCACCGTCGACCCGATCGCCGGCCGGATCGTGCGGACGGACGCCGCGGTGGGCTACGTGCCCCAGGTGGAGACCGTGAACTGGTACTTCCCCGTGACGGTGCGCGAGGCCGTGCTGATGGCGAGGATCGGCGGCCGGATCGTCCCCTGGTCCTCGGGTGAGGACGTCGCCGCGGCCGACGCGATGCTCGAGCGCCTGGGGCTCGGCGGACTCGGCGGCCGCCACATCCGCGAGCTGTCCGGCGGCCAGCAACAACGGGTCTTCGTGGCCCGCGCGCTTCTCCGCCGACCGAGGCTGCTCCTGCTCGACGAGCCCACGTCCGGGGTCGACGTTCGAACGCGGCACGACGTCATGCACCTGATCCACGAGCTGCACCACGACGGGCTCGCGATCGTCCTCACGACGCACGACCTCAACGGGATCGCGGCGCACCTCCCGCGGCTCGTCTGCCTCAACCGCGAGGTCATCGCGGAGGGAACCCCTCGCGAGGTGATCCGTCCCGACGTGCTGGAACGCACGTACGGGGCCCCGCTCGAGGTGCTGCAGCACGGTGGGATGCCGGTGGTCGTGGAGCACTACCCGGAGGTTGAGGCCGTGAGCAACGTGGTGGCGCTGCGGGAGGAGCATCATGAACATCGCGCGTAGCCTTGCCACGGCGTTCGACCCACTCCACTACGCGTTCTTCCGGCACGCCCTCGTCGTCGCGACCATTGCCGGAGCGCTCTGCGGGCTCGTGGGTGTCTACGTCGTGCTGCGAGGGATGAGCTACATCGGGCACGGACTCTCGCACGCGATCTTCGGCGGAGCCGTTGCGAGCTACGCGCTCGAGATCAACTTCTACCTCGGCGCGGGGCTCTGGGGCCTCGTCTCGGCGTTGCTCATCACGAAGGTCGCGCGGCGACGCACGATCGGCGCCGACGCGGCGATCGGCGTCGTGACGTCCGCGAGCTTCGCGGTCGGGGTCGCGATCATCTCGGTGATCGGGAGCTTCACGCGCAACTTCGAGGCTGCCTTGTTCGGCAACGTCTTGGGCGTCACGATGAGCGACGTGCTCGTGGTTGCGGGAGTGGGGGTCTTCGCCGCCTCGGTCGTGTTCTTCCAATACCGTGAGCTGCTGTTCGCGACCTTCGACCCGGAGGTCGCGGAGGTCTCCGGCGTACGGACCGGCCGCGTCGACACGCTGCTCGCGCTCGTGCTCTCGGCGACGATCACGGCGACGATGAACGTGATGGGCGTGACGCTCATCGCGGCCACGCTCGTGATCCCGCCCGTCACGGCAAGGTTGCTCACGGACAGCTTCCACCGGATGTTGTGGATCTCAACGGCGACCGGCGCGGCGTGCGGGCTCGTCGGCGTGTACCTGTCGTACTACCTCGACTGGTCCTCGGGGGCATCGGTCGTGCTCACGTCCGCGGTCGTGTTCGTGGTCGCGTTCGTCATCTCCGGGTTTCGTCACCGCCGCCTTCCCGCTACGGCGGCCGACGTGCACTAGCGCGGCGACGGCTGGGTCTTCGCGCAATCGGCGCAGAGGCCGGTGATCGCGAAGTGCGTGAGGTCCGCCTGAAACCCGTGGTGCCGCTTGATCAGGTCGTGCATCGCACTCGCCTCACGGAGGGAGAGCGCGTCGTCGGATCCGCAGGACTTGCAGGTGAGATGGACGTGCTCCGCCTCCTCCGTGCGGTGGTACTCCGCGCCGGTCTCGACGTGGGAGTGCTGCAGGACGCCGATCTCCTCAAGGAGGGTGAGCGTGCGGTACACCGTCGAGGCGTTCACGCCGGGCATCTCGCCCTGCACGGTGCGCGCGATCACGGTGGGCGAGATGTGTCCCTGGGCGCGCAGGACGGTCGCGACGATCGCCCGTCGCTGCGGCGTCATGCGAAGCCCCTGCTCGCGCAGCAGCGCGAGGACGTCGGTCGGCCGCTCGTCGGTTCGTTTCACGAGGTCGAGTGTAGCAGTGACTTGCAGGTGCAACGCTCATGCAGGAAGCGTTCCGTTGGGAGGAGGGAGGCCCATGACGCGAGCCGCCCACGGCAGTGCGGTTCGCGCCTGCATGAGCTGGAGCGGCCGAACGTGGGGAGCATCCGGGATCGGCGGTCGGCCCGCGTGCGCACCGAAGAAGCCCGCGAGCCACGATGCGATCTCGCCGATCCCGTCCGGGCGCCCGATGACGTCCTCCGGCGCCGGGCCTCCCTCGGCGTGCAGGCTCGGGAGCCACGCGGCCACGTCGAACAACGGGTTCCCGATGCAGGCGAAGTTCCAATCGACGAGGATCGCGCGGCCGTCGCGGAGGCACACGTTGTCGCTGCGCACGTCGAAGTGCAGCAGCGCGTCGCCGTCGACGAGGGCACGCACGGAGGCCTCCCGGAAGGTCGGCAGAGCCTGTTCGAGCCAGGTCGCCGAGCACAGCTCCAGGGCGAGGAACGGCTGAGGGTCGTTCTCGATCTCCGGCCATCCGTCGAGGCCGAATTGCGAATCCGCGGCCCTCGGGACGTCGGGAGGTGGAGGCGTGGCCGCGAGCGCCGAGAGCGTGGCGAGCACGGCCTCGACGTCGCCAGCACGCCAGGGCGGAGGCCAGTGCGCGTCGGAGAGGTCCTCGAGCAGCAGGATCGGCCGCTCGCCGTCGTCGTCCCAGCCGACCATGCGGGGAGCGAACGGCAGGCCGCGCGTCCTGGCGTAGAACAGATGCTCGTCGCGAACCCAGCTCGCGGTGTCGACCGTCCACCCGACCTTCACGAACGCGGAGCGGCCGTCGTCGAGCGCGGCGATCCAGCGCCCGGCCGCGGTCTGCCCGCCGCGTCGGACCTCGCGCCAGGCCGCCGGCACGCCGCCGAGCGCGCGGGCCACGCGAGCCACGTCGTCCTCGGCGGGGCGATCCATGACGCACGAGCGTACCGTCCCGGTCGTCCGCGGTCTCTGGAAGGATAGGAGCGTGGGGGAGTTCGTCACGCTCACGGTCGACGACGGCGTCGGTCTCGTTCGGCTGGATCGTCCGCCGGCGAACGCGATCAGCCACCAGGTGGGTACGGAGCTCGGGGAGGTCTTCCGCGACGCCGCCGACCGAGACGACGTCGGCTCGATCGTCGTGTGGGGCGGGCCGAAGATCTTCGCGGCGGGCGCGGACATCAAGGAGATGGCGGCGTTCGGCCCGGGAGAGATCAGGCCCGTCGTGTCGGCGCTCGGCGACGCCCTCGAGCTGCTCGAATCCCTGCCCAAAGTCTCGCTCGCTGCGATCAACGGGTTCGCGCTCGGCGGAGGTCTCGAGCTCGCGCTGGCGTGTGACCTGCGCCTCGCGGCGGCCGACGCGCAGGTGGGCCAGCCCGAGATCAAGATCGGCGTGATCCCAGGTGCCGGCGGCACCCAGCGCCTCGCACGGCTGGCACCCGCCGTGGCTCGCGACCTCGTGCTCACGGGGCGCCTCGTCGGCGCCGAGGAGGCGCAGCGCGCGGGGATCGTCGACCGGGTGCTCCCGGGCGACGTGGTGTACGAGGCGGCGGTGCGCGACGCCGCAGGCTTCGCGCACGGTCCCAGGGAGGCGCTCGCCGCCGCGAAGGCCGCGCTCCGCGCGGCCTTCGAGATGCCCGGCGCTGCGGGGCTCGCGGAGGAGCGCGCGGCCTTCGTCGCGCTCTTCGCCACCCCGGACCAGAGAGAAGGCATGGCGGCCTTCCTCGAGAAGCGCGAGCCCCGCTTCGGCGGGGGGAGCGCGTGAGGGTTCGGCGCGGCACGTCCGAGGACGTGCCGGCGCTGCTCGCGCTGTTCGACGAGCTGGAGACGCTCCAGCGGGAATGGCGGGTCTTCACGCCGCGCCCCGGGTTCGCCGACGACGTGGCTCGGAGGTACCGGCAGGCCGTGGACCGGCCGGACGTCGTGGTGCTCGTGGCCGAGGCGGACGACGAGATCGTGGGGATGGCGCACGGGGAGGCGCGGACGCCTTCGCGGTTCTCGGACGAGCGAGCTCTCCACCTCTCCGGCGTGGTCGTGCGCAGCGACTTCCGGGGCCGGGGCGTGGGGCGTGCGCTCGTCGCCGAGGCGGGCCGCTTCGCCGCGGAGCGCGGCGTGCCCTGGGTGACGCTGAACACCTTCGCCCCCAACCGCGGCTCGGCCGAGTTCTGGGAGTCGCTCGGCTTCCATCCCCGTGTCGTCGAGATGACCACCTCGACCAGGTCGCTGAACGAGCGTCTGGGAGGCGGCTAGCCCCGTTCGGGAAGAATCCGCACCCCCGCGTCGTTCGAATGTCACGACGTAGGGCCCATCCGACACCGGATGCCCAGCGGGCCCTCGGGAGGACGTGACACCGTGAACGACGAACGGATCCGGGGTGAACCCATCCGCACCCTTCCCCGGCCCAGCAGGCGTTTCTCGACCGGACGCGTCTGCGCGGCCCCCGGATGCGGGACGAAGCTCTCCATGTACAACAAGTGGACGTACTGCTGGCAACACGAGCCGGTGCACGCGTACGTGCCGCGCGGGAAGCGCAAGAGCCGGAAAGAGGCCGCCTAGCTCGACCGCCGCCGGTCAAGAGACGGCTCCGCGCGACCGATGGTTCAGGGGACCGCTCCCCCCGGTGCGGCCCTACACGATGAACAGCGCTTCGATCGAGCCACTCCCGATGCGGGAGAGCGATTGCCCGTTCTGCGAGCGCACGGTGCTGGTCTACGAGGACCCACCGCGCTGTCCGCTCTGCGCGTGCCCGCTCGACCCGGACCTCGTGCGGCCCTACGTGTTTCCCGAAGAGGGCCGGCTCGCCACCGATTGATCTTCGAGCACGGCGACCCGAAATCCCCGCACCGAGCTCACGACGGCGAGCTCCTCGGCTTCGTGCAGGTCGTCGGGTGAGAGCGAGCGCTCCGAGAGCGTCCCGTCGGCGAGCCGAGCCGCTCGCTCCAGGCCCGGCAGCAGGCCCGCTCCGAGCGGAGGCGTCCACCACCGACCGGCAACCCTTGCGGCCACGTTCGCGATCGTGGTCTCGGTGACCTCACCACGCGCGTTCGTCAGGACGACGTCGTCCGCTCCCGGATGCCGCGCCTTGGCATCGTCGTATCGCGCGCGCAGCGACGTCTTGTGGAACAGCAGCACGTCCGAGGGATCCACCGGGTCCGTCTCGTCGATCGCGAGGCGCACGGGCTCGACCGCCGCCGGCATCGGCACGGCTCCCGTCGACACGCCGCCCGCGCGCGAGAGCAGCAGCCGCACGCGCGCGAAGCGATCGGGCACGGTGGCCGGGGCGCTCTCGAGCGCGGCGCGCACGGCTTCCTCGTCGTAGCGGAACCCGAAGTAGTCCGCCGAGGCGCGGAGCCGCGCGAGGTGCTCCTCGAGCAGCCGGTACCCGAGCGCGGGGTCGTGCAACAGCGTCTCGAGCAGGTCGAACCGCGGGCGCCGTGCGGTGAGCACCCGCGCCTTCGCGAGGACCTCGTCGTACTCGTTCGCCGCATGGGAGTCCCACGTGATGCCGCCGCCGACGCCGTACTCCGCAAGCCCGGTCTCGGCATCGACCTGCACCGTTCGGATCGCGACGTTGAAGCGCGCGTGCGGGCCTGATCCGGCCGGGGCGACGTAGCCGACCGCCCCGCAATACGCGCCGCGCGGCGAGTCCTCGAGCCCGGCGAGGATCTCCATCGTGCGAACCTTCGGCGCGCCGGTCACCGAGCCGCTCGGGAAGAGCGCGCCGAAGACCGCCGACAGACCCGTACCCTCGGCGAGCTCCGCCGAGACCGTGGACGTCAGCTGCCACACCGTCTCGAAGCGTTCGGCGCGGAAGGCGTCAGCCCACGAGACGGTGCCGCGTCGCGCGACCCTTCCGAGGTCGTTGCGCAGGAGATCGAGGATCATCGCGTTCTCGGCGCGATCCTTCGCGGACGCGGCGAGCTCGCGGGCGCGCTGCTCGTCCTCCGCCGGCCACCGTCCCCGCGCCGTGGTGCCCTTCATCGGCTTCGTCGTGATGCGCCCGTCCTCGAGGACGAAGAACAGCTCCGGCGATGCCGAGAGGAGCCGGTAGCGCCCGAGGTTGAGGTACGCGGCGTACGCGCCGCGCTGCGCGAAGCAGAGGTCGCGGTAGAGCCCGCGCTCGTCGCCCGCGACGGCCGACCTGAGGCGAAGCGTGAAGTTCGCCTGGTAGGTGTCGCCCGATCGGATGTGCTCGTGGATCGTCGCGATCGCGCGGTCGAACCGCGCCCGGTCGATCGAGGGCTGCCAGAGGTCCGGCTCGGCCGCCGGCGCGTCGTCGGGGGGCGCCGGCAGCGTCGTCTCCTCGACGCCCTCGAACATCGCGAACCAGGCGAGCGGGAGCTCGAGGTACGGGTCCCCGGCGGCGCGCGCCCGCACGGCGAGCGCGGGGTCGAGGCCGGGCGCCGCCTCGTACGCGACGTAGCCCCCGGCCCAGAGACCGCGCGACGCCGCCGCCTCGGCGGCGTCGAGCACCCCCCGCACCTCGTCCGGTCGGCGTGCTTCCAGCACGCCGACTGTACCCACCATCCGGAAGGACCTTCCGCCGGGCGTGAGGTCGTCGAAGCGAGCCTCGATCACACCGAAGAGTCTCCAAGCGGCCGGCGGCCCCGTCCACGCCGCCGGGACTCAGCCGCGGCGGGCCTTCACCTCGGCGATGAGCGCGGGCAGCACCTTCAGCGCGTCGCCGACGACGCCGAGGTCGGCGAGCTTGAAGATCGGCGCGTCGGCGTCCTTGTTGATCGCCACGATGCGCTTCGCTCCCTTCATGCCGACGACGTGCTGCAGCGCGCCGCTGATGCCGACCGCGAGGTAGACGTCGGGCTTCACGGTCTTGCCGGTCTGACCCACCTGGTAGCTGTACGGGACCCACCCCGCGTCGACCACGGCGCGGCTCGCGCCGACGGCGGCGTTGCCGAGGGCGCCGGCGAGCTCGTCGAGCAGCGGGAAGTTCGAGGCGTCCTGAAGTCCGCGGCCGCCCGCGATCACCACGCGCGCGTCCTCGAGCTTCGGTCCGGAGGACGCCTCCTCGTGCCGCTCGACGCGGCGGGCCCTGCGCAGCTCGTCGGGGATCTCCACCTCGACGGACACGACCTCCGCCGTCCCACCGGCCGGCTCGGCCGCGAAGGACTTCGGGCGCACCAGCACGAGCTTCGGCGCCGGGCCTTCGAGCGCGACGTCGACGTTCATCGTGCCGCCCGCGATCTGCGTGCGCGCGGCGTCGAGGCCGACGACGTCGGTGGCGTTGCTCATGAGCGTCGAGCCCGTCTTCGCTTGGAGCCGGCCCGCGACGTCGCGGGCGTCGTAGGAGCTGGGGAAGAGGATGAGGTCGGGCCGGTGCCGCTCGACGAGCGCGTGCAGCGCGTGCGCCGCGGGCTGCGCGAGGCAGTCCGCGTACACGGCGTCGTCGCTCGCGTACACGGTCGCCGCGCCGTGTTCGCCGAGCGACGCCGCGGCGTCGGTCGCTCCCGGCCCCAACACGACCGCCGCGACGTCCCCGAGCTGCCGCGCCTTCGCGAGCAGCTCGAGCGAGGCGGGCGTCGGTCCGTCCGCGCCGATCTCCGCGTAGACCCACACCGACGCCATGCTCAGATCACCTTCGCGTCGGCGAGGAGGTCGGCGATGCGCGCCGCGGCCGAGCCGTCGTCGACGATCACCTCGCCCGCGCCCTTCTGCGGCGCGGCCTCGACGGCCGACACGCGCTGGGTCGGCGCGACGTCGTCGGGGGAGAGGTTGAGGTCGGGGAGCGACAGCTCCTCGAGGGGCTTGGACTTCGCCGACATGATGCCCTTGAGCGTGGGGAACCGGGGCTCCGCCGCCGAGGCCGTCACCGTGAAGAGCCCCGGCAACGCGCACTCGACGACGTCGTAGCCGCCTTCGGTCTGCCGTTCGATGCGCGCGACGCCGTCGGCGACCTCGATCGCACGGGCGAACGTCGCGCTCGGGACGCCGAGGAGCTCGGCGACCGTCATCGGGAGCGTGCCGGTGTAGCCGTCGGTGGACTCGACGCCCGCGAGCACCGCGTCGAACGGGGAGCGCGCGATCGCGGCCGCGAGCACGCGCGCCGTCGCGAGCGCGTCGGCTCCGTGCAGCACGTCGTCTCGCACGTGCACGGCGCGGTGGGCGCCCATCGCGAGCGCGCGCCGGATCGCGGCGCCGGCTCCCGCCGGTCCCATCGACACGGCCGTCACCTCGCCGTCGGACGCCTCCGCGAGCCGGAGCGCGGCCTCGACCGCGAACTCGTCGCCGGGGTCGAGAACGCCGTCCCCCTCGCGCTTCACGAGGAAGTCGGGCCCGAGCTTCGTCTCGCCGCTCGGGTCGGGGATGGACTTCACGAGCACGACCACCTGCATGCGCGTCCTTTCGGCGAACCGGACCCGGCAGGATACCGACCGCCGCTCGCCGCCGACCTCCACCCAGGCCGCGCGCCGCGCGGTAGCCTCGGTCGATGTCCCTTTCGGTGCTGGTCGCCATGTCCGGCGGCGTCGACTCGTCGGTGGCCGCATGCCTGCTGCGCGAGCAGGGCTACGACGTGCTGGGCGCCCACATGAACCTCGTGCACCTCGACGGCGTCGAGCACGGCTGTTGCGGCCCGGCGGCGCGGCGCGACGCCGCGGAGGTCGCGCGCCTCGCCGGGTTCCCGTTCGAGATCGTCGACCTCTCCGACGAGTTCGCCTCGACCGTGATCGGCGACTTCCTCGACGAGCACCGCGCCGGCCGGACGCCCAACCCGTGCGCGCGTTGCAACGGAGAGATCAAGTTCGGCGCGTTCCTGCGGCTCGCCGAGGAGCGCGGGGTCGACCTCGTCGCAACGGGTCACTATGTGCGGACCGACGCGACCGCCGACGGCCGGATCCGGCTGTTGCGCGGCGCCGACTCGGCGAAGGACCAGTCCTACATGCTCCACATGCTCGGGCAGCGCGAGCTCGGGAGGTCGACGTTCCCCGTCGGCGCGATGACGAAGGGCGAGACGCGCCGACACGCCGAGCGGCTGGGACTGCCGGTGGCTTCGAAGCCCGACTCGCAGGAGCTCTGCTTCGCGCCGAGCGGCGACGCGGGCGCGTTCGTACGAACCCACGCTCCCGATCTCGTACGGGAGGGCGACGTCGTCGACGGGTCGGGGCGCGTGCTCGCACACCACGACGGCGCGTTCGCGTTCACCGTCGGGCAGCGACGCGGTCTCGGCGTGTCCACCGGCCGGCCGAACTACGTCGTCGACCTCGACGCGGCCTCGAACCGGGTGGTCGTGGGCGCGACCGAGCTGCTCGAACGCCGGGGGCTCGTCGCCGACCGCCTGCACTGGGTCGCGGGCCGGCCGCCGGCCGAGGGCCCCTTCGAGGCCACCGCGCGGATCCGGTATCGGAGCGAGGACGTACCGGTCGTCGTCGCGCCGTCGGACGGCGAGGCGCGAGTCGAGTTCCGCACGGCGCAGCGCGGCGTCGCACCGGGCCAAAGCGTCGTGTTCTTCCGCTGCGACGAGGTGCTCGGCGGGGCCAGGATCGTCGAGGCGATCCGGTGACCGGGTGCGTCGCCGGGCTCGGCTAGACTCTCGGTCCGGGCCGAGGGAGACGGTGTGAGGCTGCTCCGCCGCAAGCCGAAGAGCTTCGACATCCAGGTGCACGACATGGTCCTGCACATCACCGCCTCCCCCGACTTCGCCGAGGAGTCGCGTGCGGCGGCGCTCGGTTTCTGGGAGCAGCTGCAGTCGTACGCGCTTCGCAACCCGGCGTTCGGGACGTCGAAGCGGCCGATCGCCGTGCCCGCCGACGCGCCGGAGATCGTGCGCGAGATGGTGCAGGCGGCCGGCAACGCCGGCGTCGGGCCCATGTTCACGTTCCAGGGCGCCGTGACCGACCAGGTGGGACGGTTCCTCGCGCGCGCGAGGGCCGACCTCACGGTCGCGTGCGGCGGCGACTACTTCATCCTCACGCGCCGTCGCATGAAGCTCGCCGTGCGCCGCCGGGGCGGCGATCCCATCGACGTCGTGGTGGAGCCCGACGCGGACGGCGTGGGCGTCTCCACCACGCTCGGGCGAGGCCGTGGCGGCGAGGGCCCCGACGGGCTCGCCGTGATCGCGGGGTCGTGCATGGCGGCCGACGCGGCCGCGGCCGGCGTGCAGGCGATCCTCACGAAGGAGGACGGCTTCCGCGCGGCGCTGCACTACATCGAGCGCGTTCCGGGCGTCGTGGGCGGCGTGATCGTCGTCGGGAGGAAGATGGGGTTCGCCGGCAAGGTCGAGGTGGCCGGCGCGTGACGGCCTCGTCCGAGCGGAAGCGCGCCGACGCGAAGCTGCGCGTCGAGGAGCTTCGCGAGACCATCAACCACCACGCGTACCGCTACCACGTCCTCGACGAGCCCGAGGTCTCCGACGCGGAGTACGACGAGCTCGTCCGGGAGCTCGCGGGGCTCGAGGACGAGTTTCCCGAGCTCGTCACGCCCGACTCGCCGACGCAGCGCGTCGGCGGCGTCCCGGCCGATCTCTTCGCGCCGGCACCGCACCGGGCGGCGATGCTCTCGCTCGACAACTCGTTCTCGCTGCCGGAGTTCGCCGCATGGGCACAGCGCGTCGAACGCGGCGTCGGCGACCGCGCGACCTTCGTGTGCGAGCTGAAGATCGACGGCGTCGCCTGCGCGCTCACGTACGAGCGCGGCGTGCTCGTCCGCGGCGCGACGCGCGGCGACGGGGTCACCGGCGAGGACATCACGGCGAACGTGCGCACGGTGCGGGGCGTCCCGCCGCGGCTCCTCACGAACCCACCTCCCGTCGTCATCGAGGTCCGAGGCGAGATGTACCTGCCGGTCAAGGCGTTCGCGAAGCTCAACGAGGAGCTCACCGAGGCGGGCGGCCGTCCGTTCGCGAATCCGCGGAACGCTGCGGCGGGGTCGCTCCGCCAGAAGGACCCGCGCGTCACGGCCTCACGGCCGCTGCGGTTGTGGGTGCACTCGTTCGGCGCCGCCGAGGGGATCGCGTTCGAGTCGCATCAGGCGTTCCTGGGATGGGCTGCGGACGCGGGCCTGCCGGTGCCCCCCACGACGCAGCCGGCGAAGACGATCGACGACGTCGAGGAGTACCTGCGGCACTGGGAGGAGCATCGCCACTCGGTCGACTGGGAGATCGACGGCGCGGTGGTGAAGGTCGACCAGACCGAACTGCAGCGCGAGCTCGGCGCGACGTCGAAGGCACCACGCTGGGCGATCGCGTACAAGTTCCCACCCGAGGAGCGGACCGCGCTGCTGAAGGCGATCGATGTGCACACCGGGCGCACGGGGAAGGTGACGCCGTTCGCCGTGCTGGAACCCGTCGTGGTCGGCGGCGTGACCGTGACGTACGCGACCCTGCACAACGAGGACGAGGTCCGGCGCAAGGACGTGCGCGTGGGCGACACGGTGATCGTGCGCCGCGCGGGAGACGTGATCCCCGAGATCGTCGGACCGGTGGTCTCGAAGCGGAAGAAGAACGCCCGCCGCTGGAAGATGCCGGCGACGTGCAACTCCTGCGGCACGCCGCTCGTGCGCGCCGCGGGGGAGGCCGACTATCGATGCCCGAACAAGCGCGGCTGTCCCGACCAGAGCCTGGAGTGGCTCGGCCATTTCGCCGGACGCGGCGCGATGGACATCGAGGGCCTCGGCTACGTGACGACGTACGCGCTGCTCGAGAAGGGCTTCATCGTCGACCCCGGCGACATCTACTCGGTGACCGCGGAACAGCTCGGCGAGCTCGACGGGTTCGCCGACAGGTCGATCACGAACCTGCTCGCCGCGATCGGTTCGTCGAAGGACCGGCCGCTCTGGCGGCTGCTCGTCGGGCTCAACATCCGCCACGTCGGCAGCCACGTCGCGCAGGTGCTCGCGAAGGCGTTCGGCTCGATCGAGGCGCTCGCGGCCGCGACCGAGGAGGAGATCGACCGCGTGCCCGGCATCGGTCCCGAGATCGCGGTGACGGTGCGCGAGTGGTTCGAGGACGAGGAGAACACGGCTCTCGTGCGAAAGCTCGCGGCGGCGGGGGTGCGGACCGCCGACGAGCGCGTCGCCGAGAAGAAGTCCGGGCCGAAGCCTCTCGACGGGAAGACCATCGTGCTCACGGGCACGCTCGGGTCGCTCTCGCGCGACGAAGCGAAGGAGCTCGCCGAGGGTGCGGGCGCCCGCGTGTCGTCGAGCGTGTCGAAGAAGACCGACTTCGTGGTCGCCGGCGAGAGCCCCGGCTCGAAGTACGACAAGGCCGTCGAGCTCGGGGTCGAGATTCTCGACGAGCGCGAGTTCCTCCGCCGCGCCGGCCGACGCTCTCGATAGCGCGGGGGCGGCTCCTCGGGCTAGAGTCCGCCAGACCGCTTATGGCGCACGTGATCGACGGCAACGCGCTCGCCGCGCAGCTGCGGCAGACGCTCGACGATGAGCTCCAGGTGCTGCGCCTGTCCGCGGTCCAGCCGGGGCTCGCCACCGTGATGGTGGGCGAAGACTACGCGGCTCGGGCATACGAGAAACACCTTCGCCGGCTCTCCGAGGGACTCGAGTACCGCTACGTCTCGGAGCAGCTGCCCGAGGACGTGGAGGTGGCGGACGTGCTCGCGACGATCGGCAAGCTCAACCTCGACCCTCGCATCACGGGCATCCTGGTGCTGCGCCCGCTTCCGCCTTCGCTACCCGAGGCCGAGATCAACAACGCGATCGACCCCCTGAAGGACATCGAGGCCTCGCATCCCGCCAACACCGGCCTCCTCGCGCTGGGCAGGCCGAGGTTCATCCCCTCGACCCCCGCATCGTGCTTCTACCTGCTCGACTCGTACCTTCGATCGAAGGGCGAGGACCCCGCGACCTACTACTCGGGCCGCACGATCACGATCGTGGGGCGTTCGACGAGCGTCGGCCTCCCGGCGCAGTGGCTCGCGCTCCAACGCAACGCGACGGTGGTCGTCTGTCACAGCCATACCGCGAAGGCGGGACGCCTCGCCGAGTTCACGTCGGAGGCCGACATCCTGCTGGTGGCCGCCGGCATCCCGCGGCTCGTGACCGGCGAGATGGTGCGCGAAGGCACGATCGTCGTGGACGTCGGCACGAACGCCGAGAAGGACCCCGAGACCGGCAAGAGCCGCCTGGTGGGGGACGTGGACTTCGAGAGCGTCGCCGAGAAGGCGGAGGCGATCACGCCGGTCCCCGGGGGCGTCGGTCCGATCACCGACGTCTGGCTCGTGGGCAACGCGCTCGTGGCCGCAGCGCTCTCCGCCCGCGTCGAGCCCAGGTTCGGCGGGAGCCACAGCTAGACTGCGCGCCATGCCGGTCGAGATCGACGTCGACCACGTGGCGAGGCTCGCGCGACTCGAGCTGACCCCCGAGGAGAAGGAGCGGTTGCGCGAGCAGCTCGGCTTGATCCTGGAGCACGCGGCCAAGGTCGGGGAGGTCGCGGCCGAGGACGTCCCGCCCACCGCGTACGCGATCCCGCGCTCGAACGTCTTCCGCCCGGACCGGCCCGACGCCATGCTCACCCAGGAGGCCGCACTCGCGAACGCTCCCGACGCCGAGGACGGACGCTTCCGGGTACCCCGTATCGCGGAGACGGGCTCGTGACCGCCGAGCTCTGCGACGCGGGCGCCTGGGAGCTCGGCGCGAAGCTCGACATCGGCGAGATCACCGCCGCTGAGGTCATCGAGTCCTGCCTCGCGCGGGTCGAGGAGGTCGAGGAGCGCGTGCGGGCGTTCCTCACGCTCACGCCGGAGGTCGCGCGCGAGCGCGCGGCCGAGCTCGACGTGCATCGGGCGAGTGGGGCGCCGCGTTCGCCGGTCGCCGGCATCCCGCTCGCGCTCAAGGACGTGCTCGCGACGAAGGGCATCCGCACGACCTGCGGGTCGCAGATCCTCGAGGAGTACGTGCCACCGTACGACGCGACGGCATGGGCGCGCCTCTCGGGCGAGGGTGGCGTGCTGGTGGGAAAGACGAACTGCGACGAGTTCGCGATGGGCTCGTCCACGGAGAACTCGGCGTTCGGCCCCGTGCACAACCCGTGGGACTTGAGCCGCGTGCCCGGCGGGTCGTCGGGGGGTTCGGCGGCGGCCGTCGCGGCCGGCGAGGTCGTGTGGGCGCTCGGCACCGACACGGGAGGGAGCGTCCGGCAGCCCGCCGCACTCTGCGGCGTCGTCGGAATGAAGCCGACGTACGGCCTCGTGAGCCGCTACGGGCTCATCGCGTTCGCCTCGTCGCTCGACACGGTCGGCACGTTCACCCGCGGCGTCCGCGACGCCGCGCTCCTGCTGGGCGCGATCGCCGGCAAGGACCCGCGCGACGCCACGAGCCTCGACGACGGACCGGGCCGGGACTACGTGGGGACGCTCGAGAAGGGCGTCGACGGCATGCGATTCGGCGTCGTGCAGGAGGCGTTCGGCGAGGGAGTCGAGCCGGGCGTGCGCGATGCGGTGCGAGCCGCGGTCGAACGCATTTCGGCGATGGGAGGCCGCGTCGACGAGGTCTCGCTGCCGCACGCGGACTACGGGCTCTCCGCCTACTACCTCATCGCGCCGAGCGAGGCGTCGTCGAACCTCGCACGCTACGACGGCGTGCGGTACGGGTTGCGCGTGCCCGACGCGTCCGACTCGATCGAGATGATGGCGCGCACGCGTGGCGCGGGCTTCGGCGCGGAGGTGAAGCGCCGCGTGATGCTCGGGACGTACGCGCTCTCCGCCGGCTATTACGAGGCGTACTACGGCCAGGCCCAGAAGGTCCGTACGCTCATCATCCGCGACTACGAGCGTGCGTTCGCCGACCACGACGTGCTGATCTCTCCGACGTCGCCCACGACCGCGTTCACGATCGGGGAGCGCGCGGACGACCCGATGGCGATGTACCTGTCGGACGTGTTCACGATCCCCGCGAACCTCGCGGGCGTGCCGGCGATCACGATCCCGTGCGGCCTCGACGCGAACCGCCTGCCCGTGGGGGTCCAGCTCACGGGGCCGGTGCTCGCCGAGGCGACCGTCCTGCGCGCGGCGCACGCCCTCGAGGCCGACCTCGCGCTCGCGCTCCGCCCGCCGCTGCTCGCGGCCTGAGCGGACGGGGTGGTCGGCTAGGCTTACCGGTCATGGCCGGGTGGGAGACCGTCATCGGGCTCGAGTGCCACGTCGAGCTGAGCACGAGGACGAAGATGTTCTGCGGCTGCCGCAACGAGTTCGGGGCGCCGCCCAACACGAACGTCTGTCCGGTATGCCTCGGCCAACCGGGGTCCCTGCCTGTCCCCAACGAGGAGGCCATCCGGAGGATCGTGAGGATCGGACTCGCGCTCGACAGCGAGATCGCGCCGCACTCACTGTTCCACCGGAAGAACTACTTCTATCCGGACATGCCGAAGAACTACCAGATCAGCCAGTACGACCTTCCGATCTGCGTGGGCGGCCACCTCGACGTGCAGCTCCCGTCCGGCGAGGTGAAGCGCGTGGGCATCACGCGCGTGCACATGGAGGAGGACACCGGCAAGACGAGCCACGTGAGCGCAAGCGGCAGGATCCACGAGGCCGAGCACGCGCTCGTGGACTACAACCGCGCGGGGGTGCCGCTCGTGGAATGCGTGAGCGAGCCCGATCTGCGTTCTCCCGAGGAGGCGGCCGCCTACCTCCGCGAGCTTCGGGCGATCCTCGAGGCGCTCGACGTGAGCGACGTCCGGATGGAGGAGGGGTCGCTCCGCTGCGACGCGAACGTGTCGGTGCGGCCGGCCGGTTCGACCGAGCTCGGGACCAAGGTGGAGATCAAGAACATGAACTCGATCCGCTCGCTCGAGCGCGCGCTCGTGTTCGAACGGGATCGCCAGATCGTCGCGCTCGAGGCGGGCCAGCCGCTCGTGCAGGAGACGCGGCACTGGGACGAGGACTCGGGATCCACGAAGTCGATGCGCTCGAAAGAAGAGGCGTTCGACTACCGCTACTTCCCGGAGCCGGACATCCCTCCGATCGAACCCGCGCGGGCCTGGGTCGAGGAGCTCAGGGCGTCCCTTCCCGAGCTGCCGCGCGCGCGGCGCGAACGGCTCGGAGAGACGCTCTCTGCGCCCGAGCTGGAGCTGGAACCTGCGGTGATCGCGGGACTCCTTTCTTCGGATCGGGCGGAGACGTTCATCGACGTTCAGCGACGAAGCCCGGAGGTCGGTTCTCGTCTCATCGCGAGCTTCGTGCTGAACGAGCCCGAAGCGGCCGAGCTCTCGGACGTCATCGTCGAGATCCTGGGCTTCGTGCACGGCGAGAGACTCTCGGCCTCGAAGGGGAAGGAAGTCCTCGAGGAGGTCAAGGGCTCCGGCCGAAGTCCCGTCGAGATCATCGACGAGCGGGACTGGTGGCAGGTCTCCGACGCGGACGCGCTCGGCGCGATCGCCGACGAGGTCATCGCCGAGAACCCGGAGGTCGTCGAGAAGTTCCTCGCCGGCAAGGACGCCGTGATCGGTTTCCTCGTGGGTCAGGTCGTGAAGAAGTCCGGGGGTTCGGCGAACCCGACCCTCGCGCGCCAGCTGCTGCAGGAACGGCTCTCCCGCTAGGCCGGTCGTGCGCGCCCACGAGGAGCGGCCGCCGCGCTATCCCTGGTGGCAGCTGGTGCTGCTCGGCATCGTGGCGGCGGGCGAGGCCGCGGTGTGGCCGATCCGGCGGATGTGGTCCTCGCGCGAGCCCCTCGACGCGTACGGGCTCGCGCACTTCGCGAGCGCCGCCGGCGACACACTGCTCGCGATCGCGCTCGCCGACTCCGTGTTCTTCTCGTTGCCGGTCGACCAGGCGGCGGACAAGGTGGCGGCGTACCTCGGGCTCACGATGCTGCCGCTCGCGGTGGCCGGGCCGGCGCTCGTACCGCTCCTCGATCGCGCGGGACCCCGCCGGGCGATCTCGTTCGTCGCGGCGCTCGGACGCTGCGCGATCGCCGTCTATGCGGCCCCACGTCTCGGCACGTTCACCCTCTTCCCGGCGGCGCTCGGCCTGTTGGTGTTCTCGAAGGTGCACGCGATCACGAAGAACGGCCTCACGATGGCGTACGCGTCCCCGGGCGACGGCCTGATGCGCGCGAACGCGCGCCTCGGCCGTATCGCGGTCGGCGGCGCGCTCTGGGCCTTCCCCTTCGGCTTCCTGTTCCTGAAGATCTGGGGCTCGGCGGGGCCGATGTACCTCGCGTCCGTGGTGTTCCTCGCGGGGGCGCTGCTGAACCTCCGGCTGCCGCATCCGAGGATGAGCGCCGAGCCGGGCGAGCAGGTCGGCGCGCTGGGCCGGATCGGGGCGCTCACCGGCGCCGCCCTCGGCGCCGGCGGCATGCGGGCCGCGAGCGGGTTCCTCCTGTTCCTGCTGGCCTTCGCGCTGCGGCGCGAAGGCCAGCCGACCTGGTGGTTCGGGGTCCTCGCCGCCGCCGGCGTCGCCGGCAGCTTCCTCGCCGACCTGCTCGCTCCGCGCTTGCCGCGAACGATCCAGGAGGAGCTCATCGTGATCGGGTGCGTCCTCGCGGCGGGCGTCGGCGCCCTGCTCGCGTTCGAGATCTTCGGCCTCCCCGTCCTGGCGCTCTTCGCGGTGACGGCGGGGGCGACCACCGAGTTCGGGCGGCTCGCCTTCCAGTCCCTCATGCAGCGCCTCGCCCCGGAGGGCGCGCTCGGCCGCGTCTTCGTCCGCTACGAGATCGTGTTCCAGCTTGCCTGGGTCGGCGGCGCGTTCCTGCCGGCGGTGCTGCCGATCTCGTTCAAGGGCGGGATCCTCGTGCTCGCGGCGTTCTACCTGTCGCTCGGGGGGATCTACTTCTGGCGGCGCGGCCGGAGCCTGCGAGCCGTGCCCGCGGGCGACGCGTAGACCTGCGTGAGGCCGGGGGCCGGCCGTAAGCTTGAACAGGCCCCGCGTCGGGCGGGCCGCTCGAAGAGAGAGGGGACGGCATGTCGGAGTTCGTGGGCGTGGCGAAGGCGGGCGAGGTGGGCGAGGGGGACGTGAAGGCATTCCAGGTGGGCGACCAGCTCGTCGCCGTCGCGCGCGTGGGAGGGGAGCTGCTCGCGTTCAGCGACATCTGCACGCACAAGCAGTGCAACCTCTCGTCGGGCGGTGAGATCGACGGCACCGTGATCGAGTGCGAGTGCCACGGCAGCCAGTTCGACATGAAGACGGGCGAGGTCGTCAACGGCCCCGCCACCGACCCCATCGCCACGTTCGGCGTCCGCGACGAGGGCGGCGAGCTCCAGGTGAGCGTCTCGGGATGAGCCCCGACCGTCCTCGGTTCGTCGTCGTCGGCGCGTCGCTCTGCGGCGCGACCACGGTCGCCGCCCTTCGCGAAGAGGGCTTCGACGGCGAGCTCGTGCTCATCGGCTCGGAGGACCATCCGCCGTACGAACGGCCGCCGCTCTCGAAGGAGTACCTGCGAGGCGAGCAGCCGTTCGAGGAGGCGCTCGTGCGTCCGCCCGAGTGGTACGAGGAGCAGGACATCCAGCTGCGCACCGCGACGCGGGCGGTTCAGATCCGGGCCAGGGACCAGACGGTGGTGCTCGCCGGAGGCGAGACGCTCCACTACGACGCGCTGCTGGTTGCGACCGGCAGCCGGAACCGTCGGCTCGACGTGCCCGGGGCCGAGCTCGCCGGCGTGTTCGACCTCCGTCGGGCCGGGGACGCCGAGCGGATCCGGGCCGCCGCGCAGGGAGGCGCGCGCATCGTCTGCGTGGGGATGGGGTTCATCGGCGCGGAGGTCGCGGCGTCGCTCCGCACGCTGGGCAACGAGGTCGAGGTCGTCGAGGTCTTCGAGACGACGCTCTACCGGATCCTCGGGCCGGAGATCGGCCGGGCCCTCGAGGGGATCCACCGCGACCACGGGGTCGTGCTCCATTTCAACGAGGCGGTGGCGAGGTTCGAGGGCGACGGCCGCATCGAACGCGTCGTCACGAGCGGCGGCAAGACGATCGACGCGGACGTCGCGGTCGTGGGCGTCGGCACGGAGCCGGCGTCGGAGCTCATGGCCGGCACCGGCCTGGACCAGGGCAGCGGCATCCCGGTCGACATCTCCCTGCGCACCGAGATCCCGGGCGTGTTCGCCGCCGGCGACGTGGCCCGCCACGACCATCCCGTGTTCGGTCCGATCCGCGTGGAGCACTTCGACAACGCGATCAAGATGGGGAGCCACGTGGCGCGCTCGATGCTCGGCAAGTCCGAGCCCTTCGACGACCCGCACTGGTTCTGGTCGGACCAATACGACGCCCAGGTCCAGATGGCGGGGTTCGCGTCCACCTGGGATCGCATGGTGGTGCGCGGCTCGATCGAGGATCGATCGTTCTGCGCGTTCCTCCTCGACACGAGCGGCGTCGTCCGATCGACGGTCTCGCTCGACTGGAAGCGCGACGTGCGGCGCTCGTTCGAGCTCATCCGCCGGCAGGTGGCGCCCGACGAGGCCGCGCTCCGCGATCCCGACGTCGACCTCCGCACGCTCGTCCCCCAGGAGCCCTGATGAACAGCCTCGTCCTCACCCACCCCGTCTGAGACCTCAACCTCCAACGCCGCATCCGTGAGGCGCGGCAGGAATCGATCGCCCGGGCGGTCGCACGCAAGGGCAAGCGCTCGATGCTGGACCGTGTTCTCGGCCGCCAGCCGGGCGATCGGCCGCCCGTCACGCTCGACGCCGACGAGCTCCGCCCGGGCGGCGAAGACGTGTGGAAGGCCCTGCGCTTCTGACGGGCTTGCCTCCACGAGAGCGCTGTTAGGCTCACCGTTCGAACCCGTCGCGCGAGGAGTGAGTGCTGCATGGACAGGCCCGAGATCATCCTGGCCCCCGGCCCCACGCCGATCCCACCCGAGGTGCTGCTCGCCCAGGGCAGCCCGCTCGTGTATCACCGCGGCCCCGGCTTCGGGAACCTCATGCGCGCGGTGGCGACCCGCCTGAAGGAGCTCTATCGCACGAGCTCCGCCGACGTGTTGCTGTTCACCTCGTCGGGGACCGGCGGGCTCGAGTCGGCGATCCAGAACTGCTTCTCGCCGGGGGACGAGGTCCTCGTGCCGCTCGCGGGCTTCTTCGCCGACCGGTGGAAGCGGCTCGCGGAGGCCTATGGGCTCGTCGTGCGCACGGTCGAGTACGACTGGGGTACGAAGGTCCGCCCCGACGACGTCGCGGCCGCGCTCGGCGAGCACCCGGTGAAGGCGATCCTGCTGACGCAGTCCGAGACGTCGACGGGCGTGATCCAGCCGGTCGAAGAGCTCGCGCGCGTGGCGAAGGAGGCAGGCGCGCTCGTGGTGGTCGACGTCGTGAGCAGCCTCGGCGCCGTCCCGTTCGACTTCGACGGCTGGGGCATCGACGTCGCGATCGGCGGCTCGCAGAAGGCGCTCTCGGCGAGCCCCGGCATCGCGTTTGCCGCGATCGGCGAGCGCGCGTGGGACGCGACGGCGACCGCGGCGAACCCGCGCTTCTACTTCGACTGGAAGATCTACCGGCAGTACGCGGAGCTCCCCGATCCCGAGAATCCGTGGACGCCGGCGATCAGCGTGATGCAGGGGCTGCAGGCCGCGCTCGAGCTGTACTTCCAGGACGGCGTCGAGGCCGCATGGCGACGGCACGAGACGCTGAGCCGCGCCGTGAAGGAGGGTGCGAAGGCACTTGGCTTGGACCTATTCGGCGAAGGGCTCGACGACAACTGGACCGTCACGGCGATCCGTGCGCCCGAGTCGGCCGACGCCGACGCGATCTGTTCGGCGATCCGCCGCGACTTCGGGTGCGTGCTCGCCCCGGGACAGGGGCCGCTGAAGGGCAAGGTCTTCCGGATCGGGCACTTCGGCTACTTCAGCGAGCTCGACATCATCCGCGGACTCGCGGCCCTCGAGATGACGCTCGAACGACTCGGGCATCCCGTGAAGCGCGGCGCCGCGGTGGCCGCCGCCGAGACCGTGTTCCTGGAGGCCGCGCCCCGGTGAGGGTGCTCGTCACCGAGAAGCTCTCGAACGCCGGCCTGGAGCTCCTTCGGAAGGACTTCCAGGTCGAGGTCAGGCCGGAGCTCGCGCAGGCGGGCCTCGTCGACGAGATCGGCCCGTTCGACGCGCTCGTGGTTCGATCGCAAACGCAGGTGACGGAGGAGGTGCTCGCGGCCGCCGAGCACCTCAAGGTGGTCGCGCGCGCCGGCATCGGCGTCGACAACGTCGACGTCGAGGCCGCCACACGTCGCGGCGTGATGGTCGTGAACGCGCCGCAGTCGAACGTCGTGTCGGCCGCGGAGCACACGATCGCGCTGCTGCTCGCGCAGGCGCGCAACGTCCCACAGGCCGACGCGGACCTGAAGTCGGGACGGTGGGAGCGCGCGAAGTGGCAGGGCGTCGAGCTCGCCGGCAAGACCCTCGGTGTGATCGGCCTCGGGCGCGTGGGCTCGCTCGTCGCGGCGCGCGCGCTTGCGTTCGGCATGCGCGTGATCGCGTTCGACCCCTACGTCCCGTCGGATCGCGCGAAGGAGATGGGCGTCGACGTGATGCCGACGCTCGAGGCGCTCCTCGTGCAGGCCGACGTCGTGACCGTCCACCTGCCGCGCACCTCGGACACCGAGCGGCTGCTCGGCGAGCACGAGTTCTCGCTGATGAAGCGCGGCGCCCGCCTCGTGAACACCGCGCGTGGAGGCATCCTCGACGAGCACGCCCTCGCGAAGGCGCTCGAGGACGGCCATCTCGGCGGCGCGGCCCTCGACGTCTTCGACGAAGAGCCCACCACCGATTCGCCCCTGTTCGGACTCGAGTCGGTCGTCGTGACGCCGCACCTCGGGGCCGCGACGGTCGAGGCCCAGGACAAGGCCGGCGTCACGGTCGCCGAGATGGTGCGCCTCGCCCTGCGGGGCGAGTTCGTGCCGTATGCGGTGAACGTGTCGGCCGGCGCGGAGGTGTCCGAGATCGTGCGGCCGTTCGTGCCGCTCGCCGAGCGCTTGGGCGGGCTGCTCGTGGGCCTCGCCGAGGGGGGCGTGCGCTCGGTCGAGTGTGGCTACCTCGGCCGGATCGCCGAGGCCGACACGCGCGTGCTCACGCTCGCGATCCTGAAGGGCGTGCTGCGGAGCGTCGTGAACGAGCCCGTGTCGTTCGTGAACGCTCCCATGCTCGCGCGCGAGCGCGGGCTCGTCGTGAGCGAGATGCGGTCCACGATCTCGCAGGACTACGTGAGCCTGATCTCGCTTCGCGCGGAGACGGACGAAGGCCCGGTGGCCGTGGGTGGCACCCTCGTGGGCAAGCGCAACAACGAGCGTGTGATGCACGTCTGGGACTTCGACGTCGAGATCGGCCCCGCGAAGCACATGATCTTCTTCGTGTACCGGGACCGGCCCGGCGTGATCGGCCGCGTGGGCACGATCCTCGGCGAGCACGGCGTGAACATCGCGACGATGGAGGTGGGCCGCAAGTCCGAGGGCGGCGACGCCCTGATGGGCCTCACCGTCGACGCGCCCGTGCCCCCGAACGTCCTCGCGGACGTCGGGCGCGAGATCGGCGCCACGCGCCTGCGAACGATCGAGTTGCCCGACTGACCAAAGGTGCGGCCCGAATGTTTCGGCCGCGCGAGGCCGCGTGCTACACTCGCGGGACCATGAAGCGGGCTCTCTTGACGATCGGGAACGCCTCGGCGTTCTGACGCGCTCCACCGCGTCAGCGCCAGGTCCCACGTCAGCCCACCGCCCACCTTCTTCCGCAGGAGTCCGCCTCATGAACCGCTCACCGAGAAGCAACGTCCGCCGGCTCGCGATCGGCCGCCTCATCTCCGTCACCGGAGGCGCCGCCGCGTACACGGCGCTCAACTTCACGATCTGGGAGCGCACGCATTCGCCCTGGATGCAGGCGTTCTCGTTGCTGCTCACGTTCGGCGTCGCGGGCATCGTCGGGCCGCTCACCGGCGCGCTCGGGGACCGCTACGACCGGCGCCTCGTGATGGTGAGCTCCGAGGCCGCGGCCGCGGTCGTGTTCGGCGTGATGGCGGTCACCGACACTCCTGCGTGGCTCATCGGGCTCGCGTTCGTCTCGGCGCTCGCGGAGTCGCCGTTCTTCTCCGCTTCACGCGCGGCGCTCCCGAACCTCGTCGAGCGCGAGGAGGACATCGCGTGGGCGAACAGCCTCGTGACGATCGGCGTGCACGCGGGCATCGCCGTCGGTCCGGTGATCGGCGGCGTGCTGCTCGCGCTCGCGGGGCCATCGTGGGTGTTCGGCATCAACGCGATCTCGTTCGTCGTCTCGCTCGCGATCACGCTCACCGTGCGCGGACGGTTCTCCCAGGACCGGACGCAGCACGACGTCGAGGCGCACCGGGGCATCGGGGCCGGCCTCCGGTTCCTGTTCGCCGATCGCGTGCTGCGGCAGATGTCGGTGGCGTGGATCGTGTTCCTCCTCGGCATGGGGATGGGCATGGTCGCGGACGCCGCGCTCGCGGAGTCGTTCAAAGCCGGCGAGCTCGGGTTCGGGCTGCTGATCGCGTGCTGGGGGACCGGCTCGGTGATCGGCTCCGCGCTCGGCCGTTTCCTGAACGAACGACGCGAGTACATCTGGCTCGTCGCCGGCGCCGCCGGCATCTCGCTCGCGTCGCTGGGCGTCGGGTTCGCGCCGGTCTTCGTGCTCGCGCTCGCGAGCCTGCTCGTCATGGGCACGTGCGACGGGATCACGATCGTCGCCGAGCAGGGCATCATGCAGCGCCGCACGCCGGACGCGGTGCGAAGCCGCGTGCTCTCGGGGTTCGACGCCCTGCTGTCGCTGGGCCTCGCGGTCGCGTACGTCGCGGCGGGACCGGTCCTGAGCGCGGTCGGGCCGCACACCGTGTACAGGATCGGAGGCCTCGCGGCGGCGCTTGCGGCGCTCCTGCTCGCGCCGTTGCTTCGAGTGAGAACCGATCGCGAGTCGGCCGCGCCGGCACCGGCGCCCGCCGAACCGGCGTTGGAGTCTGCGAGGCAGGGCTCGGCTGTGTGATGCTTGCGGCGTGGACGCCCGCGCCCGCACCGCAGTGCGCCATGTGGCGGCGGCGCGGCTTCTCTCCCTGACAGGGAGCGGAGCCGCGTTCGCGGCCCTCGCGTACATCGTCTTCCACCTCACGGGACGTTCGTCCGCGTGGGTCTCGCTCACGCTGCTGCTGACGCTCGGCGTCGAGGGGCTCGCGCAGCCGGTGGTCGGCTGGCTCGGCGACCGCTTCGACCGGCGCAGGCTTCTCGTCGCGAGCGACCTGCTCTCGGCCGCCGGCTTCGTGCTGCTCGCGCTCATGCGAACCCCGTCGCAGCTCGTCGCCGTCGCCTGCGCCACCGCGATCGCCGCCGCGCCCGTGTTCGCCGTGACCGGGGCGGCGATTCCGAACCTCGTCGACGAAGGCGATCTCTCGTGGGCGAACGGCCAGGTCGCGCTCGGCCGCAACCTCGGTCAGCTCGTGGGCCCGTTCCTCGGCGGTGCGATCGTGGCGCTCCTCGCTCCCGGCCACACTCCGTCGTGGGCGGACCTCCACACGGCCGGCATGTGGGTGTTCGGCTTCAACGCGCTGACGTTCCTCGGATCCGCGATCCTCGTGGGGACGACGAAGGGGAGGTTCGGCGACGAGCGGCCGCCGGAACCCGAGCATCGCGGCGTGCGCGCGGGCTTCCGGTTCGTGATGGGGGAGCCGGTCCTGCGCGCGATCCTGCTCGCGTGGGTCGTGATGCTCACCGGCGCCGGCCTCATCCTTGTCGCCGAGGTGAGCCTCGCCGACGTCTTCGGGCAGGGGTCGCTCGGGTACGGGCTGCTCACGTCGCTCTGGGGCGGAGGAGCCGCGCTCGGATCGATCCTCGCCGGCCGTGTTCTCTCCGCCGACCGCGAGGCGCGCGCGTTCACGCTCTCGATCTTCGCGGCGTCGGTCGGGCTCTTCCTCATCGCGGCCTCGCCGTGGTGGATCGTGGTGCTCGGGCTGATGGCCGGGCTCGGGTTCACCGACGGGCTCAGCGGTGTCGCCGAGCAGGGGATCATCCAGCGCCGGACGCCCGATGAGGTCCGCGGCCGCGTCGGGGGAGCGATCGAGGCGGCGGCGCTGCTCGCGCTTGCGGTCTCATTCGGCTTCGGCGGCTTCGTCGTCGACGCGTTCGGACCGCGCGTGGCGTACCTCATCGGCGGGGTCGCCGCGCTGTTCGCGACCGTGGTGCTGTTCGAGCCGCTTCGGGAGCGCGCGCCGCGGTCGAACGTCTACGGCTTCTGATTCATCGTTCAGCTCGAGCTTCGCAAGGCCGGGAAGCGGCGGCCCCTCGCGCGTCGCTTGCCCTGAACGGCGGTTCAGGCGTAGCGTCCTCGGGGGATGGCGGAGCGCTACGACGCGATCGTGATCGGCGGCGGCCACAACGGCCTGGTCGCCGCCGCGTACCTCGCGCGAGCCGGCGCGCGCGTCGTGGTCCTGGAGTCTCGGCACAAGACCGGCGGCGCCGCGGCCACCGACCAACCGTGGCCCGAGGCTCCCGAGTTCCGCGTGACCACCCTGAGCTACGTGATGAGCCTGATGCCCGACACGATCCTGCGCGACCTGCAACTCGAACGGCACGGATACCGAGCGACGCCGGTCGGTCCGTACTTCGTGCCCTTCCCCGACGGGCGGTGCATCGTGCAGCACGACGACCCGAGGGCCGACTACGAGGAGTTCGCGAAGTTCTCGAAGCACGACGCCGACGCGCTCGAGGCATGGGAGGCCTGGGTGGGCGGACTCGCCGACGTCCTGGGTCCATTGATGATGTCGACGCCGCCGAGGATCGGGTCGCGTCGTCCGCGCGATCTCCTCGAGCAGCTTCGGCTCGCGTGGCGGTTCCGAGGGCTCGGCGTGCGGACGATCGGGGACGTGACGCGCCTGCTCACGATGTCCATCGCCGACGTACTCGACCGCTTCTTCGAGTCCGACCAGGCGAAGACGGTGATGGCGATCGACGGTCTCATCGGAACGTGGGCGGGGCCGTACGAGCCCGGCACGGCGTACGTGATGGCGCACCACTCCATCGGCGACGTGGGCGACGGCCACCTCGGGTCGTGGGCGGTGCCCGAAGGCGGTATGGGCGCGGTGGCCGAGGCTTGCGAGCGGAGCGCGCGCTCGTTCGGCGCGGAGGTCCGCACGAACGCGCGGGTGGCGAAGGTGACGGTCCGTGCCGGCGTCGCCGAGGGCGTGGTCCTCGAGGGCGGGGAGGAGGTCCGCGCGCCGATCGTCGTGACGGCCGTGCATCCGAAGATCACGTTCCTGCGGCAGCTGGAGCGGAGCGAGCTCCCCGAGGACTTCGTGCGCGACATCGAGAGCTGGAAGACGCGCAGCGGCGTCGTGAAGGTGAACTGCGCGCTCGATCGGCTCCCGAGGTTTAGGGCGGATCCCGAGCTCACCGACCTGACGGGTGGCGTGGAGCTCGCGCACTCGATGGCATACCTGGAGCGGGCGTTCGAGGAGGCCCGCTCAGGGACGCCTGCGACGCAGCCGTTCTCCGACGGCGTGGTCCCGACGGTGCACGATCGGACGCTTGCCCCCGAGGGCAAGCACGTGATCTCGCTGTTCACGCAATGGGTGCCCCACGAATGGAGCGAGAAGCCGCATCACGAGGAGCTGGAGGCCTACGCCGACCGCGTGATCGCCGGCTACGACGAGCTTGCGCCCGGCTTTGCCGACAGCATCCTGCACCGGCAGGTGATCGGCCCCTTCGAGATGGAGCACGAGTGGGGGCTCGTCGGCGGCAACATCTTCCACGGCGAGCTCTCCGCCGAGCAGCTGTTCCACATGAGGCCCGCGCCCGGCTACGCCGACTACCGCACGCCGATCCGCGGGCTGTATCAGTGCTCGAGCGCGACGCACGCGGGCGGCGGCGTGTGCGGCATCCCCGCGTACAACTGCGTCCGCGAGATTCGGCGCGACCGCAGGCGCGCGAGGCGTTCCCGATGAGCCGCGAGCCCTACTCGTTCAGGTTCTACACGGCCACGTGGTACCGCAAGTCGCCGTACTGGCAGCGCACGATCGAGGCCGGCTGCACGAGCTGGGACCT
>DATBIS010000002.1:0-6658 GCA_036556805.1 Actinomycetota bacterium
GGGCGACGCGCTCGGGTCGGCGGGCGCCTCCGCGTTCGTCGCGGCACTGCCCGAGGGGGTGAACACCGTCGTCGGGGAGCGCGGGTTCCGCCTGTCCGGCGGCGAGCGGCAGCGCATCGCGATCGCACGCGCCCTGTTGAAAGACGCGCCGATCCTGATCCTGGACGAGGCGACGTCCAACGTCGACGTCGCGAGCGAGGTGGGCATCCAGGACTCGATCGACCATCTCCGTCGGGGCAGGACGACCGTGATCATCGCCCACCGGCTGTCGACGGTGCGGGGAGCGGACCGGATCCTGGTGCTCGACCACGGGCGGCTGGCCGAGACCGGCACGCACGAGGAGCTGCTGGCCGGTAGGGGCCGGTACGCGCGGCTCGTCGAGGCGCAGGAGCGCGCCGGATGAGCGCCGTGACGACGCCGGCGCCGGTGCACCACGTGGGCCCGGTGCGACGCCTCGTGCGGAGCCTCCGGCCGGTCGCGGGACTGCTGCGCCCGTACCGGGCCCTCTTCGCCGGCGGGGTGGTGACCAACCTGATGGTGCACGTGTGCACGTTCGGGGCCGCGGTCGCGGGCGCCGTGCTGATCGGCGAGGCGCTCGAAGGACGTCCGTCCTCGGAGCTCTGGCCCCTCGTGTGGGTGATCGTCGTCCTGGCGTTCCCGATCGCGCTGTTCGGCTGGCTCGAGGTGGTCGTCGTCCACGTGATGTCGTTCCGGCTGATCGACGACCTGCGCACCACGCTGTACGAGCGGTTCCGTGTCCTCTCGCCCGCCTACTTCCTGTCGCGTCGCTCGGGCGACGTCGCTCGGGCGTCGATGGCCGATGTCGAGCTGCTCGAGCTGTTCACGTCGCACCTGGCCCCGCCGCTCGTCGTGGCGTTCGTGATCCCCGTGCTCGCCGAGATCGGCCTGTGGATCGTCGAGCCGATCCTCGCGGTCGTGGTGCTGCCGTTCGTCGTCGCGGCCGCGAGCGTGCCGTCGTGGCTCCTGGGGCGCGCCCAGGACGAGGGGGAGCGCCTGCGGGAAGAGCTCGGGCAGCTCGGCGCGAACGTCGTCGACGTCGTCCAGGGCACCCGCGAGGTCCTGGCGGCCAGCGGGGAGGAGGTCATGCTCGACCGGATCGAGCGCCAGCACGAGCGGATCCGCGCGACGAGCATCGCGCACGGGCGCCGCTCCGGGATCGAGCATGCCGCGACCGACGCGATCACCTCGCTCGCGGCGATCACGGTGGTCACGACGACCGCCGTGCTCGCGACGAAGGGATCGTTCGACGTCGCGTCCATCCCGGTCGCGTTGATCCTCGCGGCCGGCGCCTTCGCGCCGCTCGCCTCGCTGACGGGCACGTTCCGCGAGGTCGGCCAGGTGAGCGCCGCCGCCGAGCGGATCGAAGCGCTGATCGCCGCCCAGCCGCTCGTGACCGACCGTGTCGACGCGTCGGCCTCGGCCGCTCGACGGCCCGAGCCCGGACGGCCGCTCCGGGTGGCGTTCGAGGACGTGTCGTTCCGCTACGACGAGGATCTGCCCGACGCGCTCGCCGGCCTGGCGTTCGCCGTCGAGCCGGGGGAGCGGGTCGCGCTCGTCGGGCACTCCGGCGCCGGGAAGTCGACGTGCGCCAACCTGCTGTTGCGGCTGTGGGACGTGCGCGAGGGCGCGGTGACGGTGGGTGGGACCGACGTCCGCGATCTCACCCAGCGCGACCTGCGCTCGTTGATCGCCGTCGTGCCGCAGGACGTCTACCTGTTCCACGTGAGCGTCGCGGAGAACATCCGCCTGGGCGATCCCGACGCCCCCGACGAGGCGGTTCGCGCGGCCGCTGCGCTCGCCCAGGCCGACGCGTTCATCGAGCGGCTGCCCGACGGGTACGACACCGTCCTCGGCGAGCGCGGCGCCTCGATCTCGGGCGGCCAGCGTCAGCGCCTCGCGATCGCGCGGGCGCTCCTGCGCGACGCGCCGATCCTCGTGATGGACGAGGCGGTCGCCAACCTCGACGCGGAGTCCGAAGCGGCGCTGCAGGCGGCGATGGCGGCGGTCGCGAGGGACCGCACGACCCTGCTGATCGCCCACCGCCCCTCGACGATCCGGACCGCGGATCGGGTGGTCGTCCTCGACCACGGGCGCGTCGTCGAGGCCGGCCCGTTCGACGACCTCATGGCCGCGGGCGGCCCGCTCGCGACGCTGCTCGCCGGCGCCCCGGCCGTGATCGACCCCGGCACCGTCGAGAACTCCTCGACGGAGCCTTGAGCCCGGCGTCTTCCTCCCTACAGGTCGGGCGCGTGTCGCTCGGCCAAGGCGGGCGGCGCACACGCGAGCCACCCATCCACGATCGATTCCTTCAGGGACCGCTTGGTCACGGCTCGAAGCTGGACGAGGATCGCGGCGTATCCGTCGAAGTGCGGGATCGTGAAGACCCCCTTCGTTCCGGCTGCGAGCACCGCCTCCTTCTCGATCAGGTCGTCGACCCGGATCGCGAGGATCGGCTCCTGCGGTGGCGTGGCCTCACCGAACCGCTTGATGTCAGCCTTCGAGTACGGGCGCTCCCATGCGAACGTCTTGCCGGCAACCGACCACGACCGGTTCCCGTGCCGCTCCCGCTCGGTCACCTCCGGAAGCGCGAGCGCCAGTCTGGCCGCGTCGTCGATGGTCGCCATCACGCGACGGTACCGCGCGCGAAGGACGGAGGTCGGGGCTCCGGTCGGGGGATCCCACCACGAGTCGACCAAGGCGAAGGTGTCCTCGGCCCAGAACAGCGTGACCGGCCGTCGCCGAACACTGCGGGGGTCTTCCCTAGCGCCAGGTGACGCGGACGAGTGCGACGGGGTCGGTGAACCCCTTGAGGGAAGCGTCTCCGGTCGCCGTGAAGAGAACCTCGGATCCGGCTCCGTCCATCGTCGAACGGCTCGCGAGGATCTCGCCCCCTTCCGCGAGGGCCGCGATCCTCGCCGCTCGATGGACCTCGGCTCCTCCATAGTCCTCGCCCCGCCGCGTCGCCTCGCCGGCATGGATGCCGATGCGCACCGACAGGGAGAAGCCCTCCGCCCGTCGATGCTCGGCGAGCGCCCGCTGCACGGCGACGGCACACCCGAGTGCCAACCGCGGATCCGGGAACGCGACGAAGAACCCGTCGCCGGTCGGATGTCCGACGTCGCCGCCGTGAGCCGCGAAGAGGGACCGAAGGGTGCGATCGTGCCAGGTGAGCAGATCCTCCCAGGCGTCGTCGCCGATCACCCCGATCAGGTCGGTCGACCGCGCGATGTCCGTGAACATGAACGCTCTCATGACCCGCTCCGGGCGCTCGCCCTCGAGCGTGAGCCGATCGAGCACGCGCCGCGATCGCTCCGCACCCGGTCGAGCGCCGGCATGTTCGAAGATCTCTCGGGCCGAGCGCGCCTCCGCGCGCGCCGCGTCCTCGTCCCCGCTCGCGGCATAGGCCTCCGCCAGGTGGACGCAGACGTCGGCGGCCTCGAGCGGCGCTCCGAGCTCTCGCCACGCGCTCCGCGCTCGCCGGAGCACCGGGATCGCACTCGCGGGGTCGGGTCCTGAGAGGAGCAGCGCGCCCCGCGCGGCATCGGCCATCGCTCGGAGTGAGGGCGTTTCGAACCGTGCGACGAGCGAGTCGAGCTCGTCCGTCGCGGACGTCGCTGTCTCGGGGTCGTCGCTCGCGAGGGCGATCGTGACCTGCGCGGCCAGCAGTCGGACCCGTGAGCAGGCATCGGCGCCTTGCTCGTCGAGCGCCTGGCGGACGCCCGACGCGGCGACATCGACCTTCCCCTCGGCCAACCGCAACAACGATCGTCCGGGCTGCGGTGGTCGGCCGAGCGCCTCGGCCCGTGCGTAGGCTTCCTCGGCGGCGACGAAGTCACCGAGCAGACGTCGCACCTCGCCGATCTCATAGTAGGCGGGGCCTTGGCCCGAGATGAAGTTGTAGCGGGGGAGCTCTTCGCACGCTGCGAGGGCATCCGCCTCCGCATCGAGCAGATCGCCGTGGAGCAGCTTGAGCTCCGCACGATGGATCCTGCATACCCCGGGGAACGCCGGGACGGAGCGGCGCTCGCACCAGCGCAGGGTCGCCTCGGTCCACTCGCTCGCCCGGCCATAGTCACCGAGCTTCGAGCAGACCCCGATCATCCCGCAGTAGACGTAGCCGGCGGCGGCGGGGTCGAGCTCTCCGCCGACGACCGTCGCCATGCATTCGTCCAGGAGCGACATGCCCGCCGCGACGTCGCCGAGCAGGCAGAGCGCGTGGCCCTTGTCGTGAAGGCTCATCGCCGCAAGGTCGTGATCGCCGCTGCGCTGGGCGAAGGCGAGGGCCTCGTCGTAGCGCTCGATCGCGCCCGTGTAGTCGTGCTCCATGATCCACAGCAGCAACCCCCGGATCCAGAGCAACCAACCGTGCACCGGCCACGTCGCGTCCTCCTCGGCCAGGCTGGCCGCCTTCTGGCCCCAGCCCTGCGCCAGGGGAATCGACATGCGCATGCCGTGCTGTTCCGCGAGCCGCAGCGCCATCATCGCTGCTCGTGCACGATCGCCCTCGTCGAGATAGGTGGCGTAGGCTCGCTCCAGGGCCTCGATGGTCGCATCGGGCCGGCCCGTCCAGTAGTTCGCCCGGGCCAGCATCTCGAGCGCCGCTCCCGGCAGCGGTCCGGCACGGTCGGCATCGATCAGTGTCTCGTAGGCGTCCTTCCAGGCGTGACGCTCCAGCGCATCCCGCGCGAAGGCGATCGGATCGTCGCTCATGCTCACGGCGACTCCACAGGTGCGGCGGGTACTCGAACCGTACCCGTTTCCGGCATCTCCCCGCGAGCCGGGTGGACCAACCGAGTCCGCGTGGTGGATGCCGGCGACGATCCGCTCGGAGACATCGGCTTCGTGCTCGCGTTCGCGATGTACCCGGTCGAGCCCCGGACAGTTGCTAGGGGACGCGACAGAGGCACTCGATGGCTCGATCGAGGTCAGGTCGACCGCGGGCGTTGGCACGACCGTAGAGGCGATCCTCCCGCTCGGCGTCAGGACTGGTGCGGAGTTCCGAGAGGGTGCGGCTCCGTCACCCCGTGAAGGTCAGGCTGGGGGCGATGCGCCCTGGTCGCCGTCGGCCTGTGTGTGCTTGAGGAAGCGGTACCAGTCGTCCTCGTAGGAGGCCGTGTCGTCGTCCTCGCCGGGAGGCCCAGGCTCAGCAGCCTCGATGGTCGCGTCGGACTCGGGAGCTTCCTCGGCCACCGGCGTCGCGTCATCGGTCTCGGATCCCTGAGCGTCCGGTGGCACGGAGGCGAGAGCGGCCTCGGTCACGCCCTCGTCTTCCAGGGCGGACACGCTCGCGGCGGGCGGAGCTGCCTCACGTATCCGCGTCAGCGCACCGGACAGCTGCCCGAGCGCCGCCTCCACGACGTCGCCGAGGTCCTGGAGCAGCGTTCGCGAATGCTCGTCTCGATCACCCACGTCTGCCACGAGGCGAGAGTTCTCCTCGGTCGCCCTCTCGAGCGCCGCGCGAGCCACGGCGAGTTCGTGGCCGACTCGGGTCAGCTCCTCCTGCGACGAGCGCCTGATCTCGTCGACGAGCCGTTCGTGCTCGCGTCGCAGCGTGGTCGTCTCCTCCGCGCGATGCTCGCGCTCCGACCGCAGCTCCTCCGTCAGGGCCGCTCGGCTGGATTCGAGCTCGCGAAGGTCTGCCTGCACCTCGGTCAGCCTGGCCTCGAGCTTCTTCTTCGAGTCCTTGCCCATCTCTGGCCACCTTCCCCGGGTGTGGCGCCGCTCAGACTGGCGCTCGCCGGTCAACGAGGCCGGCTCTCCCGTTGAATCGGCGCCCTTCCGGAGGACTGAAGCCACACGGTGAAACGACCTCCGTGCGCCTCGGTTCGGCGATCACCGTGGAAGCACGAGGACGTGCTGGATCGCGCCGAGGTCGGAGGCGAGCTCGTGCCAGGTCGAGCCGGCGTCGTCCGAGCCGAACAGGCGCCCGTCGGAGGTGCCGAACGCCGCGAACGATCCGTCGTTGAGCGCGTCCAGGCAGGAGGTGTCGATGTTGTCGTCGAACCATCCGGGGAGGCCGGCCGTGCAGCGTTCGAACGCACCGGCCCGGAGGTCTCCCCGGTACACGCCCGCTCGACCTCCGCGTGGACCGTTCGAGGCGGTGACGAGCACGGCGTCACCGCCCACGACCACCGCGCGCGAATAGGGGGCCTCGAGTCCCTCGCTCCGCATCGTCCACGTCGTGCCACGATCCGCGCTCGTGGCGAGCCCGCCGGCGCACGCGGCCAACACGAGTCCGTCCGCGGTCGCGACCTGGTGGACGTCGGCGTCGATGTCGATCGTCGGGTTCCAGTTTCGGCCGTGGTCGCCCGTGTGGAGGATGCCGCCGACGTGCACGTTCACGTAGACATCGTCGCCCCACTCGGAGATGGATCGGGTGGCGGGCGGCCCGCCCCATGGCGTGTACCACGCCGAGCGGCCCTCCGCATCGTCGAACGCGTCGACGGGTTCGAGCGCGCTTCCGACGAGTCTGAACAACCGCGCCTCCGACGAGCCAACGTGGAGCGCGTCGGTCATCGCGATACACGTCGCCTCGTGGCCTTCGAGCGTGGCCACTCTGCTCCATCCTTCGGTTGGCGCGTACCAGACCTCGGATCGATCGACGATCGCCCAGAGCTGAGGCCCGTCGCGGGCGACG
>DATBIS010000003.1:0-31236 GCA_036556805.1 Actinomycetota bacterium
CCCCCCCCCCCCCCCACGCCGAGATCGGCAACGACCGAGACCTGCGACATCAGCGTTGCGGTTCGACGGGCTGGGTCTCGGGTACGGGCGTCGACTCGGGCAGCGGCTCCAGCGTCGGCAGCGGGAGGTCGACCGGGTCGACCTCGATGATCCGCTTCGGGCGACCGATGTCCACGGAACCTCCTTCGTGCGCGCGGCACGAGCGCTCTCTCCTCCGAGCGTATACCCGATGCGCCGTTCGGCGCGAGGGCTCGATTCCTGAACTCAGTTGTAGACGAGCCGGTAGATCGCGTTGAAGTCGCTGTAGTAGATCGAGCCGTTCGGGGCGACCTCGAGCGACAGCGACGCCCCCGTGTTGTCGAGGATCGTCGTGAGCGTCCCGTTCAGCGTGTCGTCGCGAGAGGCGTTCAGGTCGACGCGCTGGATGTCGCCGAAGCTGACGTCGCCGAAGAACAACCCGCCCTCGCTCGCGGCGTTCAGGTGGCAGCCGTCGCAGAATGCGGCGCCGGTGATCCCGATCGTGTCGGCGAAGAACAGCTTCGGGAACTGAATCGGGTTCGGACCGTCCTGGTTCGTGTCGTCGGGGTGCGGGCCGTCACAGTCCTCGTTCGGCCCCCAGCCGTAGTTCTCGCCCGGGAGGATCAGATTGATCTCGTCGTTGCACTGCGGGCCGTTCTCCGTCTGCCAGAGGCTCCCGGTCTGCGGATCGAACGTGAAGCCGAACGAGTTGCGGTTGCCCTGCGTGTAGATCAGCTCGCCGGGGAAGGGGTTGTCGCCGGGCACCGAGCCGTGGCCGGTCATCCGCAGCACCTTGCCCTGGTCGTTGTTGGTGATGTCCTGTGCGTTCGTGGAGTCGTGCCCGTCGCCCATGAACGCGTAGAGCATCCCGTCGGGTCCGAACAGGATGCGGCCGCCGTTGTGATAGCCGCCGACCGACTTCACCGACCAGATGACGCGCAGCAGCTTGAGGTGACCACCGACCTTTTCGAGCTTCAAGATCTGGTTGCGCGCGTTGCCGCCGATGTTCCGCGTCGCATACACCCACACGAACGGCTTCGTCGGGTAGTTGGGGTGCAGCGCGATGCCGAGCGTGCCCCGCTCCCCGTCGCTCAGCACGTGCTTCACCGTGTAGTAGAGCGGGTGGTGGTCGGTGGCCGGGTTCAGCAGGTGGATCTCGCCCGTCGCCTTCTCCACGTAGAAGATCCTGCCGTTCGGCGTAAACGTGAAGCCGACCGGCTCGTGGAGCCCGCCGGTGATCTTGTGCGCGTGGATCGTCGCGCCTCCCGCGTGCGCGGGGACGACCGACCCCGTCCCGGCGAGCGCGGTCGCCACCATCGTGACCCCGAGAACCACCCTGCTCAGCACGCGTGCCATGGGCTCCCCTCCCTCAGGGCCCCTCGGGGCCCCGCCGCTACAGTGTCCGCCGTGACGACCTCCATCTTCGGCAACGCCGTGCTTCGTTCTGAAGACCCGAGGTTCCTGCGCGGCGAGGGCCGCTATGTCGAGAACCACGTGGTTCCAGGCGCGCTGCGGGCGTGCTTCGTTCGCTCCATCTTCCCCCATGCGAGGGTCGAAGGCGTGGACGTCGGGACGGCGCGATCCATGCCCGGCGTCGTTGCGGTCTACGTCGCAGACGATCTGGGCCTTGCGGCCCTCCCTCCCGCCGGCACCGTGGAGACCGGGACCAGCGACCAGCAGCTCGAGGGAGCGTGGCTGCGCGAGGTCCTCGCGCGCGACGTCGTCCGCTACGTGGGTGAACCGATCGCCGTCGTCGTCGCCGAGACGACCGATCAAGCAGCCGACGCGGCCGAAACCGTCCTCGTCGACTATGAACCGCTCGACGCGGTGACCGATCCCGAGGCCGCGGTGGCGGACGGCGCGCCCTTGCTGTGGCCCGAGTTCGGCACGAACGTGTGCAGCTCGTTCCAGCGGCGGTGGGACGAGGACGCTCTTGCGGGCGCCGAGGTCGTCGTTTCGGCGCGCGTCGTGAACCAGCGCCTCGCACCGGTGCCGATGGAGGCGAACGCGATCTGCGTCGAGCCCGCGTCGGACGGCACCGTGACCGTGTGGGTCTCGACGCAGGTGCCGTTCGACATCCGCAGCGAGGTCGCCGAGATCCTCGGGCTCGAGCGGAAGCAGGTCCGCGCGATCGCACCGGACGTGGGGGGCGGCTTCGGCACGAAGGGCGCGGTGTACCCGGAGTACCTGGTCGTGGCGAAGGCCGCGCTCCTGCTCCGCCGGCCCGTGCGATGGTTCGAGACGCGCTCCGAATCGATGCTCTCGCTGAACCACGGTCGCGCGTTCGTGAGCCGGCTGGAGATCGGTGCCACGAGGGACGGCAAGGTCACCGGCCTCCGCGTCGAGATCATCGGCGACATGGGCGCGTATCCCGTCGCCGCGTTCCTGCCACCGGGCAGCGCGCACATGCTGTCGGGCTGCTACGCGATCCCGACGATCTCCTATCGCGGCCGTTGCGTCGTCACGAACACGACGCCGATCGGCGCGTACCGCGGTGCGGGTCGCCCCGAGGCGGCCGAGACCATCGAGCGCGCGATGGACCTGCTCGCGGACGAGCTCGGCCTCGACCCCGCCGAGATCCGGCGGCGGAACTTCATCCCGCCCGACGCATTTCCGTTCACGACGGCGGCCGGCGGCGGCGGGGACTACGTGTACGACACCGGCGAATACGCGAAGACGCTCGACGAGGCGCTGAAGCTGGCCGGGTACGAGTCGCTCAGTGTCGAGCAGGCCGAGCGGCGCGCCCGCGGCGACCACCTCGCGCTCGGCATCGGGCTCGCGACGTACGTGGAGGTGACGTCGTTCTCCTCCCAGGAGTACGGCTCGGTCGAGGTGCACGACGACGGCTCGGTGACTGTGCTCACCGGGACGTCGCCCCACGGCCAGGGCCACGAGACCGCGTTCGCGCAGATCGCCTCGGGCGTGCTCGGCGTCGCGTTCGAGGACGTCCGGGTCCTGCACTCCGACACCGGCGTCGTCCCCAGCGGCCAGGGCACCTGGGGATCCCGATCCCTGCAGGCCGGCGGTTCGGCCGTGTTCGAACAGGCCCAGATCGTGCTCGAACGGGGGCGGCGGATCGCCGCCCACCTCCTCGAGGTTGACCCCGCGGACGTCGAGGAGGCCGACGGTGGCTTCGCGGTGCGCGGCGCACCCGACCGCGCCGTGGACTGGTCGGCGGTCGCGACCGCCGCGAACGGCGGCGGCGCGCTGCCGGAGGCCCTCGACACCGGCACGCTTCGTTCCGAGGGCAAATACCGCGAACCGGGCTCCACGTTCCCGTTCGGCGCGCACGTCGCCGTCGTCGAGGTCGACCTCGAGACCGGCGAGGTGCGCCAGCTCTCGCACGTGGCGGTCGACGACTGCGGAACGATCCTCAACCCGATGCTCGTGCAGGGCCAGCAGCACGGCGGCATCGGACAGGGCATCGCACAGGCCCTCTACGAGTGGGTGACGTACGACGAGGCCGGCAACCCGCTCGCGGCGAACCTCACGAGCTACCTGATGCCGTCCGCCGCCGACATGCCGCCGATCATCACCTCCACGACGGAGACGACCACCGATCGCAACCCGCTCGGCGCGAAGGGCATCGGCGAGGCCGGCTCGGTCGGGTCGACGCCCGCCGTGCACAACGCCGTGGTCGATGCGCTGTCGCATCTCGGCGTGCGGCACGTGGACCTGCCGCTCTCACCCGAGCGCGTGTGGGAGGCGATCCGCCGAGCGCGCGAGGGGAAGGGCTTCCCCGACCTGCGCGACTCCTGACCCGGCCGAGCCGGTTCACGTCTTCCGTCCATCCCCCGAGGCCCTCGGCCCGTTCGTTCGAAGGTCCGAGGCTTCGTGGCCGGTTGGCCGTTCCGATCGGCCCATCGAGTGACCCACAATCGCCCACATGAACACGGCACGCCTGCGGCCCCGAGGAACGGCAAGCGACCTCTCTGTCGTGCGCCCCGGCGGATGCGGCGGCGGAGACTCCGGAGGCACTCCCTCCGGTCGGCGCGAGCAGGGGGTCGGTCAGACGGAAGGCTGAGGCGATCGGCGTGGTCTCCCCCTCGTTCCCGCCGAATCATTCGCCCGCAGGCAAGCCTTCAGATGACCGGCCCCTTCTCGCGGCACAGACGTTCGATCAGGTCCGCGGCCCGCACGTTCCCCGGTGATGCCTGCAGCGTCGTTGCAACGCCACGCAGCCGCTTCGCGAGCGCGTCGTCGGCGAGCAGCCGGTCGATCGCGGACGTGAGCTCCTCCTCCTCGAACGCGTACGTGTCCAGCCGAACGCCGAACCCGAGCTCGTCCACGCGCTGCGCGTTGTCGTACTGATCCCAGAACACCGGCAGGACGATCATCGGCTTGCCGAAGTGGAAGCACTCCGTGACGGTGTTGTTGCCGCCGTGCGTGAGCACGAGGTCGACCTGCGGCAGGATCGAGGGCTGCGGCAGGAACTCCTCGCCGAACATGTTCTCGGCGAGCGTGATCGACTCGTGCTGCGGGCCCTTGCTCACGATCACGCGATGCCCGGTCTTCGCGAGGACGTCCACGAGCCGCTGCATCAGCTCGACGTCCGCGCTCGCGAGCGAGCCGAGCGAGAGGTACAGCAGCTTGCCGTCGCCGGGTAGGACCGCGTCCACGTCGAACGGAGCGTCGGACCGCACGCTCGACTCCAGGCGATGCCAGGTCGGCGCGAGCGGCTTCGCGCGCTCGTAGTCGGCGGCCTCGGGGTAGAGGTAGAGGTTCAGGAACGGTGACTCCCACAGGTAGTTCCGAAGGGATGGAAGCTGCGGCGCGCCGTGCTCCTGGAGCCACGTGTCGAACTCGCGGACCTGCGGCCCGAGCACCGCGTCGTACTCCTCCCAGAACTCGGGCCACGACTCACGGTCGGCGGTGGGATAGCCGCTGAAGACCGGGGGGATCGCCTCGTCTTTCAGCTCCGCGGGGTTGCAGCTCATGATGCGGGCCCACGGCCGCCCCGACGCCGGGATCGCCGCGAACGCCACGACGTTGTCCTCAACGATCGCGTCGGGTTGGAGGTCGTCGAAGATCTCCGTCAGACGGTCGTTCACGTACATCGAACCGTCGATGAGCGCCTGCCAGGTCGGCTTCAGGAACGTGTCGAGCTGCACGATGGTGGGCTTGCGGAACTCGGGCGCGGTGTCGCGGATGAAGTCCTTCCAGAACTGACCGGGCACCTCAGGCTCGGTGGGCGCGGGCGCCAGGCGCATGTGGACCTCTTCGAAGCCCTTCGCCTCGAGGGTGCCCGCGAACGACTCCTCGACGACGAAGACGACCCGGTGCCCGCGCTGTTGCAGGACGTTCCCGATGCCGACGCAGTTGTTCGTCGGCCCGAAGGCCCCTTCGGGGAAGAACACGATGGTCGCCACGCGCTCGCCCTCCCTCGTGTGGTCAGGCGGCGAGTGTAGTTCGGCGAGTCAGGCGCAGCCGAATTGCTGCGTGATGGCGGGCCACCGTTCGATCAAGCCCTGGGCGCTCGGGTCGTAGACGCCATTCACGACGTAGACCGCGTCGGGATCTGACGCGCTGGTCCACAGAAACCACTTCACCTTGAAGTAGCCGGTGTCGACCGCGTCATCCGGCAGGGCAGTCACGACTTGGAACGGCTGAGCCGTGGAACCCGAGAGCTCGCCCTTCACGTCGCGAAGGAACGATCCCTTGGGGCCATCGGGAATATCGAGGTCGAGAAAGACGATGTCATCCCAACTGCAATGCTCCGGGCCGAGTGTGGCCGTGAGCACGTTGGCCGGGACTGGGTTTCCGGAAGAGAAATCGATCCATGTGCCTGCGAAGTCGATAGGGCGCCCGGGCGTTGCTACATCAGGCGTAACGGTGACGGGAATCTCGACGACGTTGATCATCGCGCCGTCTTTGGCGCTCCGTTCGAAGACCTGGATCACGGCCGACTTGGTTCCGATATCCGGGAACGACACCTTTGCTGAGAACTTGCCCCGACAGCCACTCCCGCATGTCGCGAGGGTGGTTGTGTCCGCGACCAAGAGGTCGCCCTCCACGATGATCCGAATGCTGACCACTGCCTCGAAGACATCAGCCGTGCCGGAAACCGTCACCGGACTCGTGACAACCTGGCCGGACGCCGGGGACGACACCTCGATCGGCGCAGGAGGCTGAAGCGTGACCGGAATCTTCACGACGTTGATCTTGGAGCCGTCCTCTAGGCTCTCCTCGAAGACCAGGATTGTTCCGTCCTGCTCCTGCGTTACGTCGAACGGAACCTCGGCCGAGTAGTCCCCGCGACATCCGGTTCCGCAAGTCGCGGTCGTGAAATCGTCCACAAGGATCGTTCCGTTCGCGTCCTTGATTTGGAAGCGGACGTTCCCTTCGGCCACGTCGGCCGTGCCGGAGATTGTCACCGGGCTCGTGACGACATCGCCCGGGTGCGGGAACGAGACCTCGATGGGCGCGAGGCCGGTCGCGGGGATCGGCTCGACGACACCGGGCCGAACCTCGCGGTATCCGTTCCCCTCGTCACACGGAGTGTCGGACGGCGGTGAGGTCTGAGCGGCGACCGCAGCGTGGAGTCGATGGGCGGCGGCCGTGTCGACGTCCACGAACGACTCGGTGGCGCGTACGGGAACGCCCGACATCGCGCCTCGTGTCCCGAGATACGGGACCCCGCCGAGGTCGAACTGTGCGGAACGACCGGGAACGAAGAACGACCGGGAGCTCGTGCAGTACAGGGCGGCGGTTCCGTCGTTCGCGGCGGTGGGGCGGATCGCTGCGTCGAGCGCGTACGGCTGAGCGTTTCGTGAAGCGACGACGAAGATCTTGACCTCGGGCAGGTAGGTGACCTGGTTCGCCTGGAGCGTCTCAAGACTTCCCGCCCGGAACCATCCGTCGCCGACGTCGCCGTAGGTCACGCCGCCGCCACCGAGGGGCCGCAGCAGCGCGAGCGGCACCGCGACGCCGATCGTGAGCAGCGCGGCCGCCAGCCCGAGCGCGATCGCCCGCCTGGGCACGCGCGGGAACCGGTGCACGCGGCCGGCGACGGGAGACTCACCCGCCGCGATCCGGCCGGGGAGGTCGCCGAGCGAGCGGGACTCGGCGGCCACGCGCTCGTCGATGGCCGGGTCCACCGCCTTCATCTTCGCGAGCAGGTCGTCGCTCATGCCGTTCCCTCCGTCCTGGTCCCGATCCGGTCGTCGTCGTTTTCGAGCAGGGCGGCCAGACGCCGTCGGGCTCGATGCAGGCGCACGCCGAACGCGGTGCTCGAGCATCCCGCCACGCGGGCCGCCTCGGACGGCTCGAGCCCGTCCCAGGCCACCAGCGCGAGGGTCTCGCGGTCTCGTTCGGAAAGGCGGTTGAACGCCGACACGAACGCGATCGATGCCGCGACGTCGTCGGCGTGATCGGGGACGGCGGCTTCCGGCCCCACGAGCTCCGGCCGCGACTTCCGCCGGCGGTTCGCGAGGACGTTTCGCGTCGTCACGAGCAGCCAGGGCAGCGCGGCGTCGCCCTCGGGGACCTTGTGGAGTCGCCTCCACGCCACCGTGAACGTCTCGGCCACCGCGTCCCTCGCATCCTCGGGGTCGACCCGGCGCATCGCGTAGCCCAGCACGCGAGGCATGAGCTCCGTGTAGAGCCGCTCGAATCGCTCGCGTGGCTGGACGTCCGTGGTGCGCCTCCTCTCCTCAACCGGGAGATGTCTCGACCGTGCCAATCCTTACACCCCTGTTAGGCTCGCCCGCATGAGCGATCAAACGATGCCGAACTGGGAGAAGCGCTACCGAGCACCGTCCATCACCCTTCCCGCGTCCTCGCCGCAGGCGCCGGATCACCTGGTCTACATCGGCACCGAGAGCGGCGTCTGGCAGGTCCACACGTGGGACCGCGACACCGGCACCCGGCGGCAGGTCACATCCCACCCCGTTGGTGTCGTGGACGGAACGCCGACCCTTGACGGTTCCGGCGTCCTGTTCTGGCAGGACGAGAGCGGGGACGAGTCCGGGCAGTGGTTCGTGCAGCCCTTCGGCGGCGGCGACTCGAAACCGTTCCTCGAGGGCATCCCCCACGGTTGGAACGAGGGCCTCGCGCAGGCGCCTGGGATCGTGGCGGCAGGGATCAGCGATCGCGACGGCTTCGCGATCTACGTGAGCGCGGACGGGGGGCCGGCGAAGGAGCTCGCGCGGAGCACGGAGTCCCTCCGGATCGGCGGCGATCACGCGTTCAACACGGGCGGGCTGTCGGCCGACGGGACGATGCTCTGTCTCGTCCATTCCGAACACGGCGATCTCATCCACCCAGCCCTGCGCGTGGTGGATCCGCGGACCGGCGCCGTCGTGGGCGAGCAACGCGACGAGGGGATGGCGCTCTCGGCCACGTGCTGGTCGCCGGTACCCGGAGACCAGCGCCTCGCGATCACGCACGAGCGCGAGGGTGAGGACCGTCCGGCCATCTGGGACCTCGCGAGCGGCGTCCGCACCGACCTCGACATCGACCTGCCGGGTCTCGTCTGGGCGGTCGATTGGTGGCCGGACGCACGATCGCTGCTCCTGTCGACGATGTTCGAGGGTCGGAACCGGCTCTATCGCTACGAGCTCGGGACCGGGAAGCTCACGCCGCTCGACTTCCCGGAGGGCGTCGTGAACGCCGCGACGGTTCGACCCGACGGGACCGTCTGGGCCTCGGCCGGGAGCAGTGTGCGCCGCGCGCGCGTGCTGGCCGAGGGCGGCGAGGAGGTCCTCGCGCCAGAGGGTGAACGGGCCCCCGAGGGGCGTGCATTCACGTCGTGGCATTTCGAGAACGAGCACGGACAGCGCGTGCACGGGTTCTACGTGACCCCGGCCGGTGACGGGCCGTTCCCGGTGATCATGCTCGTGCACGGCGGGCCGACGTGGTTCGACTCGGATCGCTTCTATCCCGAGGCGCAGGCGTACGTCGACGCCGGCTTCGCGGTGGGGATGGTGAACTACCGCGGCTCGGTCGGATACGGCCGCGAGTGGCGGGACACGCTGATCGGCGACATCGGGGGTCCCGAGCTCGAGGACGTGAACGCCGGCCTTCGCGACCTCGTCGCGAAAGGGATCGCGGACCCCGATCGCGCGGTGGTCGCCGGCTGGTCGTGGGGCGGCTACACGACGCTCATGGAGCTCGGCAAGCATCCCGAGCTCTGGGTGTGCGGCGTTGCGGGCGTCCCCGTAGGTGACTACGCGATGGGATACGAGGACCTGTCCCCGTTGCTGCAGGCCTACGACCGCGCGCTGCTCGGCGGCGCGCCGGCCGACAAGCCCGAGCTGATGGCCGACCGCAGCCCGATCAACCACGCCGACAACGTGCGCGTGCCGGTCCTCTTCGTGATCGGCGAGAACGACAGCCGGTGCCCGTATCGGCAGGCGATGGCGTACGTGGACCGTCTCGCGGCGAGGAATCACCCGCACGAGGTGTACGTGTTCGGCACGGGACACGGGTCGAACGACGTGGACGAGGAGGTCCGCCAGCAGCAGGTGGTGCTGGACTTCCTCGCGAAGCACGTTCCGGCCGGCTAGAACCAGCCCCGGGTTCGGCCCGCCTCGGCGACGCGCTCGATCGCGATCTCGTACGCGGCCGCGCGGTGGGTGATCGCGTTCGTGTTCGCGCGATCGAGCGTGCCGTCGGTCGCGGCCTCCATCAGCTCCTTGAGGCGCTTGTTCACGCGCTCCTCCGTCCACCGCTCGCGCTGGACGTTCTGCGCCCACTCGAGGTAGCTGACGGTGACGCCGCCGGCGCTCCCGAGGATGTCTGGGATCACGGTGATGCCGCGGCCGATGAGCGCCTCGTCGGCCTCGGGGGTCGTGGGGTAGTTCGCGACCTCGAGCAGCAGGTTCGCCTTCACCTGGTCGGCGTTGTCGGGCCGGATCGCCTCCTCGAGCGCGGCGGGCACGAGCACCTCGCATTCGACGCCGATGATGTCGGGGCCCGGGATCGTGTCGGCGTGCTTGAACCCGACCACCGAACCCGACTCGCGCTTGTGCTCGAGCATCGCGAGCGGCGGCAGGCCCTCGGGGTTGTAGATCGCGCCCTGCGAGTCCGAGACCGCCACGATCTCGTAACCCATCTGCCGCGCGAGGATCGCGAACCAGGACCCCGCGTTGCCGTAGCCCTCGACCGCGATGCGGATCTTCTCGCGGGTCCATCCGCGATGCCGTGCGATCCGGTCGAGGCAGAAGAGCGCGCCGCGCCCGGTGGCGGCGTCGCGCCCGAGCGACCCGCCGAGCTCGATCGGCTTGCCGGTGATGACGCCCGGCGTGTCGCCGTGGAGCTTCGCGTACTCGTCGTACATCCACGCCATCTCGCGTGGCCCGGTGTTCACGTCGGGCGCGGGGACGTCTCGATAGGGGCCGACCTCGTGTTCGATCGCCCAGAAGAACGCGCGCGAGAGACGTTCGAGCTCGTGGATCGAGAGCTGCTTCGGGTCGACCTGCACGCCGCCCTTCCCGCCGCCGAACGGCACGTCGAGCAGCGCGGTCTTCCACGTCATGAGCGCCGCGAAGCAGCGGAACTCGTCGAGCGAGGCGTTCGGGTGGAACCGCAGCCCGCCCTTGAAGGGGCCGCGCGCACCGTTGTACTGCACGCGCCAACCCGGGTAGACGTTCAACGAGCCGTCGTCCATCGGGACGCGCACCTGCACGGCGACCTCGCGTCGTGGCGTCGAGAGCACCTTGCGCGCGGCGTCGTCGAGCTGCAGCCGGTCGGCCGCGCGGTCGAAGAACCCCTGCACCGCCTCGAACATCTTCATCCGCGTGCTCCTCTCGATGCCGCCGGGCAGGTGCTCATCCTCGCACGTCTCCCGAACGTTCGGACCCGCCGTTCGGCCGAGCCGCTGCTACGGTGGCCGCATGCCGGACTGGCTGCTCGTGCCCACCGCGATCCTCGTCGGCGTGCTCATCTGGAGGGTCGGGATGTCGATGGTGCGCTCGCTCGGAGGCGCCGCAGGACCGGCGCGCCGACCCGAAGACGCGGAGGACGTCGAGCTGCTCGACGTGTTCTTCGTGTGCGCTGAGTGCGGGACCGAGTACCGCGTCACGCGGCTGGGCGAGCTGCAGGTGCCGCGTCACTGCGGCGAGCCGATGAGGGTCGAGCGCCGGCCTTCCCCCACCGCCTGAGCCCGGCCTAGACTCCGCGCGATGGCGATCGCCGAGCTCCCGGTCCGGATCACGCGCGGCGCGTGTCCGCATGACTGTCCCGACACGTGCGCGTGGACGGTCACGGTGCGCGACGGCCGCGCGGTGGAGCTGAAGGGCGACCCCGAGCATCCGTTCACGCGCGGCGGGCTCTGCGCGAAGGTGAACCACTTCCTCGACGACCGCACCTACAACCCGGACCGGCTCCTGCATCCGCTCCGTCGCACCGGCCCGAAGGGGTCGGGCGAGTTCGAGGAGGTCTCATGGGACGAAGCCCTCGACGCGATCGCCGAGAGGTTCGGCTCGATCGTTGCGGAGCACGGAGGCGACGCCGTGCTGCCCTTCAGCTACCTGGGAACGCAGGGGCTGGTGCAGGGCGAGGGGATGGCCGCGCCGTTCTTCGCGCGACTCGGCGCGACGAGGCTCGAGCGGGCGGTGTGCGGAAGCGCCGGCGGATCGGGTCTCGAGGTCACGATGGGCGGCGGCCCGGGCCTGTTGCCCGAGGAGCTCGTGCACAGCCGCTACCTCGTGATCTGGGGCTCGAACACCGTGTCGACGAACCTCCACCTGTGGCCGTTCGTGCTGGAGGCGAGGCGCGCCGGCGCGCAGATCGTCGTGATCGACCCCATCAAGACGCGCACGGCGGCGGCCGCCGATCGTCACGTCCGGCCGCTCCCGGGCACCGACGCCGCCCTCGCGCTCGGCATGATGCACGTGATCGTCAGGGAGGACCTCCACGATCCCGAGTACCTCGAACGACACACGGTCGGGTTCGACCGGCTCCGCGAGCGGTTGAAGGAGTACCCGCCCGAACGGGCCGCCGAGATCACCGGCGTGTCGGCGGAGGAGATCCGCGAGCTCGCGCGCGGCTTTGCGACGACGCGGCCGGCGGCGATCCGCGTGCTCGTGGGCCTGGAGCACCACGAGCGCGGCGCGGAGATGTTCCGCGCGATCGCGTGTCTGCCGGCGCTCGTCGGCGCGTGGCGCGAGCGCGGCGGCGGCCTGTGCCACATGACGTTCCAGCTCTTCGGGGAGCTCGACTGGTCGTGCGGCGCGTTCGTCCCCGAGGATCGTTCGATCCGCGAGGTGAACATGGTGCAGCTGGGCCGCGCGCTCACGTCGCTCGACCCGCCGATCCGCGCGATGGTGGTCTACAACGCGAACCCGGCCGCGACGATGCCGAACCAGAACCTCGTGCTGGAGGGGCTGCGGCGCGAGGACCTGTTCACGGTGGTGCTCGAGCACTTCCTCACCGACACCGCGCGACACGCCGACTACGTCCTGCCGGCGACCACGCAGGTCGAGCACCACGACGTGCTGTTCTCGTGGGGGCAGACGTACCTCACGTTCAACGAGCCCGCGATCGCGCCGGTGGGCGACGCTCTGTCGAACGCCGAGATCTTCCGGAGGCTGGCCGGCCGAATGGGGTTCGACGAGCCGGCGTTCGCGCTGACCGACGAGGAGCTCACGGACGCGGCGGTCGCGCCCCTGGGCGCGACGCGCGTCCGCGAGCTCCGGGACCGAGGTTGGATCCGGATGGACGGCGAGGACGACGTCCTTCCGTACGCGGAGGGCGGGTTCCCGACACCGTCGGGGAAGTTCGAGCTCGTCTCCGAGCGGCTCGCGCGCATCGGCGGCGATGCGCTCCCCGGTTACGTGCCGGCAGCCGAGAGCCCGGCTGGGAACCGGCCGCTCGCCGCCCGCTTCCCGTTGATCCTGCTCACGGCGAAGGGCGGGCATCACTTCCTGAACTCGAGCTACGCGAACGTCGATCGCGCGCTCCGGGCCGAGAAGACGCCGATGCTCGAGATCCACGGGGACGACGCCGCGCCGCGGGGGATCGCCGACGGCGACGTCGTGCGCGTGTTCAACGACCGGGGATCGGTGGAGATGCCGGCGCGGATCGGCGACCGGATCCGGCCGGGCGTCGTGTCGATGCCGTCGGGGTGGTGGGCTTCGCTCTCGCCCGGCGGGTCGTCCGCGAACGCGCTCACGTCCGACGGCCTCTCCGACCTGGGGGGCGGCGGGGACTTCCACGACGCGCTCGTCCAGGTCGAGCTCGCCGGCTGACGGCCCTGGGTTTTCCACCGCCGGGCGGCGGCTGTGCACCACGTTGTGCACCGGTTTTCCACAGTCCACAGGTGTGGAAGGAGCTGTGGAAGATCACACGAGTGTGATTCGGTTCAGCGGATGCGCGTCGTGCCGAGGAATCCCAGCCCGATCAGCCCGAGGCCGGCCCACAGGAACGCGTTCGAAGCCTGGTCGCCGCGCAGGTAGTTCCACACGATCACGGCGACCCCGACGCCCATCACGCCGAGTACGAGCGGCGCGTACCACTTCGGGGCCGGCTTCACGCGCTTCTTGCGCGCCGGCTCGAGGTTGTATCGCGCCTTCTTCTTCGTGCGGCCGCGAGACTCCGGCATGGCCCGAGCTTACCCGGGGAGCAGCGACAACGTGGAGACCGTCGCGGCCGCCACGGCCGCCTCCGAGAACGGCAGCGGCTTGTGCTCGCCGGCGGCCCACAGGGGCGCCTGGTCGTTCCAGTGCCGCGACGCCGGATTGCCCGACTGCCCGGTCGTGAGCACGCCCACCGACCGGTCGAGGTCGTCGAGGTCGAACACGGCGCGCCAGCTCGCGACGACCGAGGGGACGAACGCGCCCTCCAGCGCGTCGAAGCCGCCCTGGTTCACGGTTTGCTCGTCGCCGCCGATGGGAAACTCCGCGGCAACGAAGAGCGCCTCGAGGCCGGGGAGCCGGCCGAGGGGATGGACGAAGCGCACCCGGTGCAGGTCGCCCCACCCGACGGGGTCAGCCGACCCCGCCGCGCGGGCCGCGTCGTCCAGCATCTCCGGGCCGACCCTGCTCTCGTCGAGCAGGGTCGGCAGCGCCCCGCACACGAACGCCTCACGGTGGTCGAGGTACTGCTCGAGCAAAGCCGGCCTGTCCCCGAGCACGCGGCGCGCGATCTCGTCGACCCAGCGCGCGAAGAACGCGGCCTCGACGGCGTCGGCGCGCAGGTCGAAGTCCCAGCCGGCGAGCGGCGCCGGCGGCTCCTTCACCCGCTCGAGGATCGCGCGCGCGGCAAGCGACGCGGTGTCGAGCTGGATCGCGCGGAGCGAGTCCACCGTGTGGCCCTCCTTCGCCTCGAGCAAGTCGGTGATCCGCCGCGCGCGCTTCGGCGAGTGGAAGTCCCGCCCGATCAGGTGGGGGAAGTCGTCGGCGTACGGCTGGTTGTTCGCGGTGACGAGGTAGCCGCGCTCGGGGTCCATCGACCACGGCAGGTCCTCGAACGGGATCCACCCGGTCCACTCGTGCTCGGCGGTCCATCCCGGGACCGGCACCGTGCCGTCGCCCGAGCGACGCACCGGATACAGGCCCGACAGCTGATAGCCGATCGTGCCGTCGACGTCCGCGTACACGAAGTTCTGACCCGGACAGGCAAGGCCGTGCGCTGCCTCGCGGAACTCTTCGAAGCTCCGCGCGCGAGCCGCGGCGAGGAACGTCGAAGGACGCACGCCGTGCTCGCGTCCCACCCATGCGAGCGCGTAGGTCTCAGAGAGTGGGCGAAACTCCGGCCGGAGGCTTCCGACGACGTAGGACTCGAGGATCGGACCGTGCCGCGTTTCGCGAACCTCGACCACCGCCGGCTCGGCCGATCCGCGCACGCGGATCTCCTCCCGCCGAACCTCGAGGGGCTCCCAGGCTCCCTCGTACATGGCGGCCGAGCGATCGTCGTTCAGGCGCTCGAGGAACAGGTCCTGCACGTCGCCGGTGACGTTCGTGACGCCCCAGGCGTGATGCGCGGTGGTCCCGAGCGCGATCGAGGGGAAGAACGGCAGGGCCACGCCGCGGGCCTCGTACCCCGGCGCGCGCAGGTGGAACTCCAGCCACGCGGCCGGCTGCTGCACCATCAGGTGCGGGTCGTTCGCGAGCAGCGGCTTACCGGACGCCGTCCTTGAGCCCGACACGGCCCAGTTGTTCGAGCCCTGGCCCGGCGGCGGGAACGGGACGTCACCGAGCAGGCGGCCGGCGAGCCCGCCCGCCGCGATCGCCGGCTCGGCGGCCGGCGCCGAGGGGGCGAGCGCGCGCGCGAGCTCGGGACCCAGCTCGTCGGTGAGCCTCGCGCGGAGCAGCTCGAGGTCCGCATTGCCCGAGAGGCCCCACGCGAGGTACGCCCAGCAGGAAGCCCACGCGTCGACGTCGCTCGGGAGGTCCGGTCCCAGGTCGAGCAGCGCGTACTCGACCGGCGGCGCCGGCATGCGCTCGATCCACGCGTGGACGCCCGAGATGAACCGCTCGAGCATCGCGCGCTCGCCGGCGTCCCAGCCCGCCGCGATCGTCGCGCCCGCCCGGTGGAACCCCACGGTGCGTGCGAACCGGTCGTCGTCGAGCGTGCGGTCGGCGAAGACCTCCGAGAGCCGGCCGTTCGCGGCGCGCAGCGCGAGGTCGATCTGGAAGAGCCGTTCGCCGGCCGACAGGAACCCCTGCGCGAACCACAGGTCGTCGAGCGAGCGCGCCTCGACGTACGGCACGCCCCAGCCGTCGAACCGGACGCCGACCGGGTGTTCGAGGCCCGGCACGACGAGCTCGCCGCTCGTGGGGAGGGCCGCAGCCGCCGCCGAGCCGCGGAGCTGCTCGACGAAGTCGGCGCTCACGACGCCGCTTCCACCTGGGTGTTGCCGAGCCAGCTCTCGTAGAGCTTCGCGTAGCGCCCCCCGAGCGCGAGGAGCTCCTCGTGGGTTCCCTGCTCGACGATCTCGCCGGCGTCGAACACGAACACCCGGTCGGCGGCCTCGGCGGTCGAGAGCCGGTGCGCGATCGTCACGGTCGTGCGGCCGGCCGAGACCCTGCGCATCGCCTCGCCGATCCGGCGCTCCGTGGCGGGGTCGACGGCCGAGGTGGCCTCGTCGAGGATCAGCAGGCCGGGCGAACGGATCTGCGCGCGCGCGAGCGCGACCAGCTGTCGCTCGCCAACGGAGAGCGCCTCGCCGCGTTCGCCCGCTCGAGTTTCGAGCCCGTCGGGAAGCGAACCGACCCAGTCGGCGAGTCCGAGCTCCTCGAACGCGGCCACCACGTCGCGGTCGGTGGCGCCCTCGCACCCCGCGCGCACGTTCTCGCGCACGGTGAGATCGAACAGGAACCCGTCCTGCGGCACCATGCGGATCGAGCGGCGCCGAGCGTCCTGCTGCACGTCGCGCAGGTTCACGTCGCCGATGAGAATCCGGCCCTCGACCGGATCCGCGAGCCTCGTGAGGAGCTTCGCAAAGGTCGTCTTGCCGCAGCCGGTCTCTCCGACGATCGCCACGTGCTCGCCGGCGTCGACCCGGAAGTCGACGCCGCGCAGGACCGGCCCCCCGTCGCGGTAGGCGAACCGCACGTCCTCGGCGAGCACCGAGAGCGCGCCGGTCGGGAGCTCGACGCCGGGAGACGGCTCCACGATCTCGACCTCCAGGTCGAGGACCGCGAGGATCTTCCGCCATCCCGCGATCGCGGTCTGCGTTTCGCTGTAGACCTCGGGAAGGTCGGTGAAGACGTGCAGGAAGACGTCGGCGAGGAACAAGAACGCCGTGACGCGACCGAACGTCAGGCCCCAGCGCGGTCCGAAGGTCGCGCCGAGCACGACGACCGTCGAGAGCGCGACGCCGTAGAAGACCGACGACAGCGGCCAGAGCGTCGCCGCCCGGAAGTGCGCGACGACCTCGGCGCGATAGCGCTCCTGGATCGCGTGCTTCACCCGCTTGTCGATGTGCTGCTCGAGCCCATACGCGCGCACGACCGCGGCACCCATGACGGACTCCGACACCTCCGAGAGCATCTCGCCCACCCTCGTGCGCGCGGTGTCGAACGCGAGCGAGAGCCGGGCCTGCATCGACCAGACGATGAGCAGGAGCGGGCCGACCAGCGCGCACACCGCGAGCGCGAGCTGCCAGGAGTAGAGGAGCATCAGCGTGAGCGCGCCCACGACCTGGACCAGGTTGATGATCCATGCGATGCCGCCCCACTCCATGAACTGCTGCAGGGCGTCGACGTCGGCCGTCACGCGCGCGACGAACACGCCGCGCTTCTCCTCGGACTGCTCGGCGATCGACAGGCTGTGGATGTGGGCGAACGTGCGCACGCGAAGGTCGAGGAGCGCCTCCTCGGACGCGCGCACGAGCCGGCGGGCCGCGGCTCGACCGGCCAGGAACGCGAGCGCGACGAGCGCGAGCGCGGCGGAGCACAGCCCGTACACGAATCCGGGCCGAAAGCCGCCCTCGAACCCGTGGTCGAACACCTGCTGCACGAGCAGCGGCGTGACGAGCGTCGCCACCGTGACGCCGAGGGACACCACGACCGTGAACGACAGCCCGCGACGGAGCTCCGGGCTCTCCTTGATCCCGCGCCGCAGAACCCCCCAGGCGCCCTGGAGCTCCTCGGGAATCTCGAGCCCGTCCTCGGGCGAGGCGATCTCCGCGACCGACCTCATCGTTCACCTCGCTCATAGGCGCGGATGATCGCCGCATAGCCGGGCTCGGAGGCGAGCAGTGCCTCGTGGCTGCCGGTGCCGCGCACGCGCCCGCCCTCGAGGTAGATCACGCGGTCGGCGAGACGGATCGTGGACAGGCGGTACGCCACGATCACGAGCGTCGTGTGGAGCTCGCGCCGCAGGCCCGACAGGATGTCGGCCTCGATCGTCGGGTCGACCGCGCTCGTCGCATCGTCGAGGATGAGGATCCGTGGGGCCCGCACGAGCGCGCGCGCGAGCGCGACACGCTGCCGCTCACCACCCGAGAGCGTGTGGCCGCGTTCGCCGACGACGGTGTCGTAGCCGTCGGGGAGCGCTCGCACGAACCGGTCCGCCTGGGCGAGCGCCGCCGCCCGCTCGACGACCTCGGCCGACGCGCCGGAATCAAGCTCGATGTTCTCCCGGACGGACGCCGCGAACAGGAAGCTCTCCTGGAAGACGATCGAGACGCTCCGCCGGAGCGATGCGGGGTCGACCTCGCGCAGGTCGACCCCGCCGATGTGCACCGAGCCCGCGTCCGGGTCGGCGAGGCGCACCAGTAGGTGCGAGAGCGTGCTCTTGCCGACGCCGGTCGGACCCACGATCGCGACGGACTCGTCGGGCCGCACGTCGAACGTGACGCCGTCGAGCACCGCCTCCCCTTCGTAGAGGAGCCGGACGTCCCGCACCTCGAGCCCGATCGAGCCCTCGGGCAACGGGACCGGTCGCTCCGGCGGCGTCACGGTCACGGGCTCCTCGAACACGGTCTCGAGTCGCGCGTGGCCCACGACCGCACGCGGCAGCTCGGCGAGGATCCATCCGATGAATCGCATCGGCCACGAAAGCAGGCCGAACAGCGCGACGAAGGCGATGAGGTCGCCGCGCGTCACGGAGCCGGTGGAGATTCGCCAGGCGCCCACCATCAACAGGAGCGCGGTCGCGAACGTCGGCAGGGCGTCGAGCGCCGCCTCGAAGGTCGCGCGCACGTACCCGCCCGCCACGCGCTCGTCCCGAAGGGCACGTGCCTCGACCGCGAGCCGCTCGGTCTCGGCGGCCTCGCGGCCGATCGTCTTCACGACGAGGGCACCGTCGATCGACTCGTGCGCCACGGACGAGACGTCGCCGATCTTCTCCTGGGCGCGCCGTGCGGGCCCCTCCATACGCTTCGCGAAGATCTGATTCATGAGCGTGAGCGTCGGGAACAGCACGAGCCCGACCAACGAGAGGTAGAGGTCGGAGGCGAGCATCGCGACCATCGCGAAGATCGTGAGGAAGATCACGCCGATCGCGAACGGCACCGGCCAGTAGAGGTCGACCGCCGCCTTGACGTCGGCCTCCATGTGCGCGAGCAGCTCGCCGGTGGGCGTCTCGCGGTGGTATTGCAGCGCGAGCTCACGGTAGCGATCCGCCACGCGCGAACGGAGCGTCGCCATCACGCGCTCGCCCGCCACGCCGCTCCAGTAGCGGCGGATCATGATCCCGACCGCGCGCCCGCTGGCGCCGAGCATGAGCGCGAGCACCGCGAGCACGATCCCCCTCGTGGGCACGCCCCCGTTGAACGCCGGACGAAGCACCTCGTCGGTCGCGCGCCCGAGCGCGCTCGTGAGCCAGATCGAGGCGACGGCGAACAGCAGCGCCCCAGCCACCGAGGCCAGGAACGGCCGCGGGTGCGCGCGGATGTACGACACCACCAGCCGGAGTCCCCGGCCGAACATCCCTTGGGCGTCGTGCGTCGCCTGTGCCTGGATCGACATGGCCCCTATGATGCGCACAATGACCGACCATCGACCCTGGTTTCGCACGTGGCGGGCCGGCGTTCCCAAGACGATGGCGCCGTATCCCGAGGCCTCCGCGTACTCGATCCTCGCCGATGCGGCCTCCGCGTTCCCCGACCGACCCGCGCTCGCGTTCCTCGGCAAGCATGTCGACTACCGGCGTCTCGTGGACGAGGTGGATCGCTTCGCCGGCGTGCTCGCGGGCCTCGGGGTCACGAAGGGGGACCGCGTCGGCCTCTTGCTCCCGAACTCACCGCAGTACGTGATCGCGTGGTACGCGAGCCAGCGGATCGGCGCGGTGGTGGTCGGCAACAACCCGCTCTACACGCAGCGAGAGCTCGCGCACCAAGTGCAGGACTTCGCGCCGAAGGTGATGGTGGTGCTCGACCAGCTGTGGCCGCTCTGGTCGGCGATCGCCGGGAGCGTGGGCGTGCCGGAGGTCGTGGTCACGCGCCTCACCGACTACATGAAGTTCCCCCTCAACGTGCTCGCCCCGATCAAGTTCAGGAAGGACGCGAAACACGAGGGGAAGGCCTGGCCCCCCGTATCGCCCGACGCGCCGGTGCGCTGGTGGAAGGCGTTGATGAAGGACGTGCGCGACGTCCCGCCGCTCGCCGTGGTCGACGCGAAGCGCGACGTCGCGTGCTTCGTGTACACGGGCGGCACGACGGGCCTGTCGAAGGGCGCGATGCTCTCGCACGCGAACGTCACGTCGAACGTCCGGCAGGTGGCTCCGTGCATCACCGATTTCGTGCGTGGGCGCGACGGCGTGATGTGCATCCTCCCGTTCTTCCATTCGTTCGGGCTCGTCGCGATGAACTTCGGGATCTCACAGGGCGGCAAGCTCGTGATGCTCCCGCGGTTCGAGCTGCACATGGCGCTCAAGCAGCTCGCGAAGGAGAAGCCCACGTTCTTCCCCGGCGTGCCGCGGCTTTTCATCGCGCTCAACGAGGCGGAGGAGACCAAGAAGTACGACCTGAAGTCGGTGAAGGCGTGCATCAGCGGCGCGGCGCCGCTTCCTCAGGCCGTGGCCGAGCGCTTTCACGAGATCACGGGTGGCGCGAAGCTCGTCGAGGGCTACGGCCTCACCGAGTGCTCACCGGTCACGCACGTGAACCCGTTCGAGAAGCCGCGGCCCGGGACGATCGGCATCCCGATCCCCGATACCGAGTGCAAGGTGGTCGACCTCGATGATCCCGATCACCAGATGCCCGTCGGCGAGCGCGGCGAGCTCTGCATCAAGGGACCGCAGGTCATGCTCGGCTACTGGGGAAAGCCCGAGGCCACCGCCGAGATGATCCGCAACGAGTGGCTGCACACCGGCGACGTGGCGGTGATGGACGAGGACGGGTTCTTCCGCATCGTCGACCGGATCAAGGACATGATCATCGTCTCCGGCTTCAACGTGTACCCCACCGAGGTCGAGGCGGTGCTGTTCCGCCATCCCAAGATCTCGAAGTGCTGCGTGGTGGGCCTGCCGGACGAGACGACCGGTGAGGCCGTGAAGGCGTACGTGATGCTGAAGCAGGGCGAGACCGCCACCGCGGCGGAGCTCGAGGCGTGGTGCCGGGATCCCGCGCAGGGCCTCACCGGCTACCGGGTGCCCCGGCTCTGGGAGTTCCGCGAGTCGCTCCCGGAGACCTTGGTGGGCAAGGTGCTTCGGCGGGTGCTGCAGGAGGAGGAGCGGCAGAAGGCGGGAACGCCGGCGTCGTGAGGTCGTTCACGTGGCGGATCGACGACGAGGCCTCGATCCGGCCCTTCACGGTGGAGGACGCCGAGGCGCTCTACGCGCTGGTCGACGCGAACAGAGAGCGACTGGCCCAGTGGTTCCCGTGGGTCGACGGCTCGACGGGACCCGAGTCGCAGCGCACGTTCATCGAGCGAAGCATCGCCTCCGATACCGACGTCGAGGGCAACGGCATCTGGGTCGGCGAGGAGCTCGCCGGCAGCATCGGCATGTCGGTGGACGTGATCGGCAACAGCGCGGACATCGGATATTGGCTCGACGAGGCCTTCGAGGGACGCGGGCTGGTCACGCGAGCGTGCGCGCTGTTCATCGATCACGGGTTCACGGTCATGGGCTTGCACCGCATCGTGATCCGCGCGGCCATCGACAACGCGCGAAGCCGCGCGGTCGCGGAGCGTCTCGGGTTCACCGAGGAGGGCACCGGCCGGGAGAACGGGCGCGTCGGCGGTGGGCGCTACGTCGACCTCGTGACGTACGGCCTGCTCGATCGCGAATGGAAGGGATGACCACCGAGGCCGTCGTGTTCGACCTCTTCGGCACGCTCGTGCCCGAGTTCGATCGCGACGAGTTCTGCGAGACCGTGCGCGCCATGGCCGCGTCCTTGGGCGCGCCGCCGGAGCGATTCGAAGCGGAGTGGCATGCGACCGCGATCGAACGGCAGACGGGCGTGTTCGCCGACGTTGACGCGAACGTGCGCGCGATCTGCGCGACGCTCGACGTGACGGTCGACGACGCCGCGCTCGCGCGCGCGATCGCGTTGCGCGACGCGCTCTACGACCGGTGGTTCCACCCGCGCGACGGCGCGGTGGAGACGGTGCGCGAGCTGAAGGCGCGCGGATATCCCCTCGCGCTCGTCAGTATGTGCGCACCCGATGCGCCGGCGCGTTTTCGTGCGTGCGACCTGGCACGATACGTCGACGTCGAGGTGTTCTCGAGCGAGACCGGTTTGCGCAAACCGCATCCTTCGATCTACGGTGCCGCATGCCAATCGCTCCGAGTGGAGCCTCGGCGTTGCCTGTACATCGGCGACGGGGCATACGGAGAGCTGACCGGCGCCGCAGCCTTCGGGATGCGGGCGTTCCTCCTTCGCGATCCGAACGTCGACCCATCGCGCCAGCTCATCCCGGAGCGCGACGAGGCGTGGACGGGCGAGGAGATCGCGGATCTCCGCGATCTCCTGGAGCTCCTTCCCGGCGCGGCGACCTGAAGCCTCCTCAAGATTTCGTCGGCGATTTGCCGATGCCTTCTCGAGCCACCGTCTCCCCGGAGGTGCTTTGCTGAGCCTGCGCGCCCGCCGCATCACGATCTCGACGATCGTCCTCCTCGCGCTTCTCGCCCCGGCGGGAGCGCGCGCGGACTGGAAGCAGTTCCACAACACGGCGACGCGGCGCGGCCTCACGACCCACGCCTCGATCACCCGCACCGAGGCGCAGCACCTCTCGATCGTATGGTCGATGGACACCGGCGGAACCGTGAAGTCGTCGCCCGCGATCGCGAACGGCATCCTCTACATCGGCTCCGACGACGGCAAGCTCTGGGCGCTCGACGCCGCGAACGGCAACGTCGTGTGGTCGGCGCAGACCGGCGACAAGATCCGTTCGTCGCCCGCCGTGAGCGGCGGCGTCGTGTACATCGGCTCGAACGACGGCACGATGTACGCGTTCGACGCGTCGAGCGGCGCGACGGTCTGGACGAAGTCTCTCGGCGGGTGGATCACCGCGGCGCCGCTGGTGGTCGACGGTCGCGTGTTCATCGGCACCCGGGGCGGCTACTTCTACGCGCTCGACGCCGACACGGGCGCCGTCAAGTGGTCGCACAACACGTGGGACGTGTGGGGCTCGGCCGCGTACAAGGGCGGTCTCGTGTACGTGGGCTCCGATCAGTACAAGCTCTTCGCCTACCACTCGGGATCCGGGACGCTGAAGTGGTCGAGGACGTTCGCCGGCAGGCTGCGCGGCGCGCCGTCGATCTCCGGCGGCTCCGTGTTCGTCGGCGACGACGAGGGCTTCGTGAAGTCGTTCGATCGGACCTCCGGCAAGCTGAAGTGGTCGCGCCGCGCCGCACCCGCGTCCACGAACGCGATCGTGCGGTGTGCGCCCGCGGTCGCGAGGGGCCTCGTGTTCGTCGACACCGGGGAGACCACGCCGATGGACGGCCACGTCGTCGCGTACCGCGTGCACTCCGGCAAGGAGGTCTGGAAGTCGCACATGGCCGACTACGCGGAGTCGTCGGCCGCGATCGCGAACGGCGTCCTGTACGTCGGCTCGTACGACACGCGCCTGTACGCATACGACGCCGACAACGGCAAGGAGCTCTGGACGTCGGGCTGGGGCACCTTCGACGGCGGCGTGAGCTCGTCACCCGCGGTAAGCGGCGGCAAGGTCTACGTCGGGGTCGGCGACGGCTCCGTCGTCGCGTTCGGCTGATCGCTCACGAGCCCGCGGCCTCTCGCAGCGGCGGCGCCGCGCCGCGCCCGTACCGCCGGCGGTGCAAGGCCGCGGCCACGAGGCCCGCGGGGAGCGGCAGCCAGTAGGAGACGAGCCGGTAGGCGAGCGTGGCGAGCGCCGCGTCGGCCGCCGTGATCCCCGCGAGCACGAGCAGCGTGGTGAGGCCCGCCTCGACGAAGCCGAGCCCGCCGGGCGTGAGCGGGATCATGCCGAGCACCATCGACGCCACGTACGCGAGGAGCACCAGCGAAGGCCTGGGGCGTGCGCCGACCGCCGTGAGCGCCGCGAGCAGCGCGAGGTAGTCGAACAGCCAGTTCCCGAGCGACGCAAGCAGCGCCTCCCACCACTTCCGGCCGAGGTCACGCCGGATGGCGTCGCGCGCGACCCGGAGCTGGGCCGGAAGGGCGCCCTCGCTGCGCCGCCGGCGAAGCCGCGCGAGGATCCACTCGATCGCGCGGGCGACCCGGTCGAGCCACGCGTCGGTCGTGAGCAGCACCACGCCGGCCGCGAACGCGACCACGAAGACCCCCGCGCCCAGCCATGCGGTCTGCGCGAGCCCTCGCGGCACCGGCCGCCCGGCGATCATCGCCGGCACGGACAGGAGGGGCAGGGCCAGCAGCGTGGCCGTGCTGATGAGGGAGGCCGCCGCGAGCCCGGTGCCGGCGGCCGTCGCGTCGATGCCCGCGGTCGCGAGCATGCGGAACTGCACGGCGCCGCCCGCCGCCGCGCCGGCCGGCACGATCCGGCTCACCGCGTTGCCGGCGAGCTGCGCGGTCGCGACGCCGAACCAGGAGCGCGTGCGGACGGCGAAGCGCTGCAACGCCCAGGCCGACGCGAAGCTCGCCGCCTCGAGCGCCAGCATCGCGGCGAGCCAGGCGGGGGTCAGCGACAGCAGCTCGGGGCCCGTCGAGAACACCGCGAGCAGGCTCGGCCAGAGCACGTAGAGCATGACGAGCGAGATCAGCAGGAACACGATCCGCTTCGTGAGCGCGCGCGATCGACCGCTCGTCTCGGTGCTCATCCTTCGAGCGTAGCCCGGCGGCGCGCTCAGGCCGTGACGTCGGCGGCCGTGCGCTCGAGGCCGAGCTCGCGTGCGAGCGCCGCGACCTCACCGACAACGAGGGTGGCCGGAGGTCCGATGCCGGCGACCCTCGCGATGGAGGGAAGCTCGCCGAGGGTGCCCACCACGGCCTTCTGGTCCGGCGTGGTCGCCCATTGCACGACGGCCGCGGGCGTGGTGGGTTCTCGACCGGCGCCGACGAGCTCTCGGCAGGTCTCCGCGAGCTTCCCCGCGGCCATGAGGATCACGAGCGTGTCGACGGCCGTCGCGAGCGTCGAGAGGTCGACGTTCTCGCCGTGCGCGGTGGACCCGGTGACCACCGCGAACGAGCGCGCCGTACCGCGGTGCGTGACCGGGATCCCCGCGGCCGCCGGCGCCGCGAGGGCGCTCGTCACGCCCGGGACCCATTCGCACGGGACTCCGGCGGCCGCGCAGGCGAGCGCCTCCTCGGCACCCCGTCCGAACACGAACGGGTCGCCGCCCTTCAGCCGTACGACCACCGCGCCGCCCCTCGCGCGCTCCACGAGCAGGTCCGAGATCCGCTCCTGCGGCATCGCACGGTGCCCGGGCTCCTTGCCCACGTACAGGCGCTCCGCCAACGGCGGCGCAAGGTCCAGGATCGACGGGCCCACCAACCGGTCGTACACGACCACGTCCGCCTCGGCGAGCGCGCGCGCCCCCCGCACCGTGATGAGCTCGGGGTCCCCCGGGCCGGCGCCCACGAGCACCACCCGCCCGCTCACGCTTCCTCCGAGAGCCGCCGGCGCAACCGCCGCTCGAGTTCGTCGCGACGTCCGTCGCGCACGAGCGCAGCCGCTTCCTCCAGATCGAGCGCGCGCGTCCAGCGCCTCGATCGCTCGCGCAGGCTCGGAATCGAGCCGTTCACGTCCTCGCGAACGGCACCGAGCGCGGCCACGACCTCGTCCCACTCTGGCCCAAACCGCTCGTCCAGCTCCACGCGCAGGCGTTTCGCGAGGGCCGGGGAGCGCCCGCCGGTCGAGATCGCGAGCACGAGGTCGCCGCGCCGCACGACCGACGGCGCCGCCCAGTCGCAGTTCGGCACGTCGTCCATCACGTTCACGAGGACTCCCCGGCGCCGAGCCTCGCGGGCGATCGTCGCGCGTTCGGCCTCGTCCCCGCTCGACGCCACCACGAGGAACGCGCCGTCGAGGTCCTCGGGCTCGAAGCCTCGGCGGCGGACCCGCACGCGGGCCTCACTCGCCTCCCACGCGTCGAGCCGGGCGGCGGGACCGGTCGCCACCACCAGGATCCGGTCGCACCCCGCCTCGAGCAGCCCCTCGACCTTGCCGGCCCGGACGGCCTCCTCGCCGATCACGAGGGCCGTACGACCCGCGAGCTCGAGGAAGACGGGGTAGCCGAACGGCACTCAGCCCACCCCCTCGGCGCGCTCGCGGTCGGTCGGCGTGCCGAGCAGCTGCACGCTGCAGTGGATGCCGCACTCCTTGTCGGTGTCCCGCTCCCACCACCACCGGCCGGCGCGCTCCGACTCCCCGGGTTCCACGGGCCGCGTGCAGGGCGCGCACCCGATCGACGCGTACCCGTGGTCGAACAGCTCGTGGTACGGCACGTCGTTCGTGCGGACGTAGTCCCAGACGTCGTCGGCCCTCCAATCGGCGAGTGGATTGATCTTCACGATGCCCCCGTGGTCCCGATCGAGCTCGACCTTCGCGATGCTCGTTCGCGTGCGCCACTGCTCGCGGCGGAGTCCGCTCAACCACGCGTCGAGCGTCTGGAGCTTCCGCTTGAGCGGCGCAACCTTGCGGATCTCGCAGCACGCGAGTCGCAGGTCGACGCTTCGGTACATGAGGTTCGGCCCCTCGCGGTTCACGAGCCGCGCGATCTCGTCCCGATCCGGGTGCTCGAACTCCACGTCGATGCCGTAGCGCTCGCGGACCTCTTCGAACAGCGCGTACGTCTCCGCCGGCAGCCGCCCGGTATCGAGCGTGAACACCCGCACGTCGGGACGGATCCGCCAGGCCATGTCGATGATCGCCATCCCGTCCACGCCGCCTGCCGCGCTGATCGCGAGGCGTGGGTGGAAGCGGTCGAGGGCCCACTCGATCAGCCGTTCCGCGCTCGCGCGCTCGAACCGCTCCGCGGCGGCGCGCACCCACTCCGCCTCGTCCTCGAAGACGGGCAGCGTCGGCTGGTGGATCGGTTCGCGGCCGTTCGGATGCGCGCTCATCCGATCCGCACCACCCGCAGCTCGAACGTCCGTCCGCACGACTCGCAGCGCCACCCCGACGGGTCGGCCTGACGCAGGTCTTGCTCGCCGCAGAACGGGCAGTAGAACGGCACGGCGCGCGGCGTCTCGCTCACCGCAGCACTGCCTCCTCGCGCATCGGTGGCTCGGCGAACCTCGCGAGCGCGTCGGCGTCGAGATCGCTCACGAAGTCGGAGAAGCTCGCGTGACCGTTCCGATCGCGCAGGTACCGACGCAGGAGCGCCTCGACGTAGTCGGCCGCGTCCTCCGCGTAGACCTTCACGCCCTTCACCTTCCGGCCGAACGAGGACGTCTCGCCGCCGCTCGCGCCGCCGAGGTGCACGAGGAACGCGTCCGAGCGCGTGCCGTCGGGCCGCGTGAGCAGCGCGGACATCAGCCCGATGTCGGCGACCTGGAAGCGCGCGCACGAGTTCGGGCAGCCGTTCACGTGGATGGCGATCTCCTCGTCGAACTCGGGCAGCCGCCTCGCGAGCTCGTTCGACAGCCATCGCGCGCGGCCCTTCGTCTCGCCGATCGCGAGCTTGCAGAACTCGATGCCGGTGCACGCCATCGTGCCCCTGCGAAATGGGTCGGGCCGGGCGGGCAGGTCGAGCTCCCCGAGTCGCTCGACCAGCTCGTCCGCTCGCTGTGGGTCGACGTCCACGATCACGAGCTTCTGCTGCGCCGTCGCGCGGATCCGCCCGCTGCCGTACGCGTCGGCGAGGTCGGCCACCAGGCGCAGTTGATGGCCGGCCACGCGTCCGGCGCGCGGCGCGACGCCCACGTACACGTTCCCGTCGCGCTGCGGGAACACGCCCACGTGGTTGCGCAGGCGCGCAGGGAACACCGCCGGCGCGGGCCCGTCGGGGAGGGCCTCGCCGAGGAACTCCTTCTCCAGGACCTCGCGCACGCGTTCGACGCCCCAGTCGGCCACGAGGAACTTCAGGCGCGCGTGGTTGCGCGAACGCCGATAGCCGTACTCGCGGAAGAGGCCGGTGACGGCCGCCCACGCGGGGGCGACGGCGCCCGGCGTCACGAACGCGCCGAGCCGCTTCGCGAACATCGGGTTCGTGGAGAGGCCGCCCCCGACCTGCAGGTCGTAGCCGGGACCGAGCACGGGATGCACGACGCCCACGAAGGCGACGTCGTTGATCTCGGGATTCGTGCACTGGTGCGCGCACCCGCTCACCGACGACTTGTACTTGCGGGGCAGGTTCGAGAACTCGGGCGAGCCCACGTACAGCTCGCGGATCGCGGCGATGTCGGGCGTCGCGTCCACGATCTCGTCGGCGGCGACGCCCGCGAGCGGGCACCCGAGGATCACGCGCGGCGTGTCGCCGCACGCTTCGGCGGTCGTGAGGCCGGTGGACTCGAGTGCCTCCCAGATCGCGGGGACGTCCTCGATCCGGATCCAGTGCAGCTGCACGTTCTGCCGGTCGGTGACGTCGGCGAGATCGCGGCCGAACGTCTCGGAGGCCAACGCGATCGCGCGGAGCTGCGCCGACGTCATGCGTCCGCCGTCGATGCGGATCCGCATCATGAAGTGCTCGTCCTCGAGCTCCTCCGGCTCGGCCGATCCGGTGCGCTCGCCGGGCACGCCGGCTTTCCGCTGCGTGTACAGACCCCACCAGCGCAAACGGTTCCGGAGGTCCTGCTTGCCGATCGAACGGAAGCCGCCCGGTGCGAAGATCCGGTCGACGCGCTCGCGGACGTTGAGCCCGTCGTCCTCCTTCTTGATCTGCTCGGCGGCGTTGAGGGGCTCGTGATACCCGAGGCCCCACTGGCCCTCGCCTCGTCTTCTGGGTTGAGCTCGATCGGTCATGGGATCCACCCGTCGCGGAAAAAGGAAAAGGCCGCCTCGCGGCGGCCGGGTGATGGTGAACCTGGATTTGCTAGGACGAGGGCCGCACGCGACGCTCCGCGCCCCCGGCGGGGACGCGGCGCTGCGATCGACAGCAGAGGCGAGACGGGATCATCGCCCCCACGAGTCCAGCGGTCCGAGTCCGAATCACGAATCGCACCTTCTCGGTAGGATTTGCAGGTGCAACGCTAGCCATGCCATCCCGAAGGTGTCAAGGCAGCGCCGGCGTGGACGGTCGATGGCAATGGTGGCACGCTCGAATGATGGAGGCGGAGCTCTTTCACGACCCCGGTTTGGGGAATGGGTCCTACCTTCTCCGAACTGAGCCCGGGAACGCCTTGCTCGTCGATCCCGACCGGCGGGTCGACCGGTATCTCCGCAAAGCCGAGGAGCTCGGCCTCGAGATCACCGCCGTGCTCGACACGCACCTGCACGCCGACTTCGTGAGCGGATCGCTCGAGGTCGCGAGCCGGACCGGCGCGGCGAGCTTCGTTCCCGAGGAAGCGGACGTCGGCTTTCCGCACCGGGGCGTGAAGCCCGGCGAACGCCTGGAGCTCGGCGACGCGGAAGTCGAGGTCGTCGCGACTCCGGGCCACGCTCCCGAGCACGTGAGCTACGTCGCGAGGTTCGTGGAGGGGCCGCCCCTGCTGTTCAGCGGTGGAGCCATCATCGCGGGCGGCGCGGCGCGTTCGGATCTCGTCTCATCCGACATGACCGAACGGCTCACGCGCGAGGAGTTCCACACGCTGCACGAATCGTTCGCCGAGCTACCGGACGAGACGCCGCTGTATCCGACGCACGGCGGCGGGTCCTTCTGCTCGGCCGGTGGGGGGAAGCGTCACGTGTCCTCGCTGGGCGAGGAGCGATCGACGAACCCACTGTTGTCGCTCCTCGAGGACGAGTTCGTGAGCTGGTGGCCGACGACGTTCCCCAGGATCCCCGCGTACTTCGCGAGGATGCGCGCGGTGAACCGCGCGGGACCCGCCCTTCGCGCGACGATCGTCGACCCGAAGCCGCTCGCGCCCAAGGAGTTCGCCGAGGCCGCCCGCGAGGACGGCGCGTTCGTCGTCGACTGCCGTCACCCCGACGCGTACGCCCTGGCGCACCTCGAGGGCTCGCTCGCCGTGCCGTTCCGCGACTCGTTTCCGACCTGGCTCGGCTGGCTCGCGCCGGAGGACGCGCACTTGCTCCTCGTCGTGGACGACTTGCCGCTCGATCGGATCGTCGACGCGTGTCTGCTCGTGGGCTACGAGCGGTTCGACGGCGTGCTCAAGGGCGGCGTCGCCGCCTGGATCGAGGCCGGGCTCGAGGTGCGCTCGTTGCCCACGATCGGTCCGCAGGACGCCGTCCCATGGCTCGAGATGGGTGCGCAGCCCCTGGATGTGCGCGAGCCCGATGAGTACGAGCTCGAGCACATCGCGAACGCGACGCCGGTGCCGCTGGGCTCGCTCGCGGGCTCGGCGGGCGAGCTTCCGACGGGACGGCCGTTGGTCGCGTACTGCGCCTCCGGATTCCGTTCGGTGTCGGCGGCCTCGATCCTCGAGGGGCTCGGGATCGGTCCGGTCGTGAACCTGCGGGGCGGCTACGGCGCGTGGCGCACCGCGTACCGGGACTGATATTAGGAAGCTCGGGCGGCGAGGAGCGTAAAGGTCAGCGGCACCCGTGGTCGATCAGGTGGTGTTTTCCAGCGATGGTCGGCGGTCTCGACCAGCCAAGGGAAGCGCGGCCACGCGGTCCAATCGTGCTCGATGAGCGCAAGCACGCTGAGACCGTGGTCGAGCACCGCTGTGACGATCTCGCCGATCGAGTGGTTCCATTCGTACGCGCGCGTGTTGGTCAGGCGGCCGTCGCCATCGGTGTACGTGACGTCGAGTTCGTCGACGAGGGGCTCCGACTCTTCGAAGAACGAGTGCTCCACGCGCAGGTCGTCATCAGCGAGTGCCCAAGCCAGAGGATGGCCGTCGTGGAGATACAGCCGACCGTCTGGACGGAGCAAGGCCGCGGCCTGCGACGCCCATTGGCTCACGCTCGGGAGCCAGCACAATGCGCCGACGCTGACGTAGACCAGGTCGTAGCGCTCGGGCGAAAGAACCATGGCGGCCTGAAGGACGTCGCCCTCTACGAAGCGAGCGCGATCAGCCAAGCCGGCCTCTTCGGCTAACGAGCGAGCCTCGGCGATAGCAGCGCCGGAGAAGTCGAGCCCCGTTACCCGCGCCCCGGCGTTCGCGAGCGCCAACGTGTCGAGACCGAAATGGCATTGGAGGTGCACCACATCAAGTCCGGATACCTCACCGAGGACCTCGAGCTCCCACTCGGCGGGACGTGGCCGCTCCCTCAACCAGCGTTCGACGTCGTAGAACTTCGAGGCCACGTGGATGGGTACGCGATCATCCCAGTTGGCTCGATTCGCCGCGATGTAGTCGGGCATCTCGAACGAAGAGTATGACCGCGACGGACGGCTCACAGTGTGAGGACGATCGCGCGTTCCGCGTCGGTGAGG
>DATBIS010000004.1:0-1564 GCA_036556805.1 Actinomycetota bacterium
GCGCCCGATGATGGGCGGCCTGTGCTTCAACGACTGGCTGATCCAGGAGGGCTACCTCGTCCTGAAGGAGCCGGTGCGCGAGATCACGCCGATCGCCAAGGCCGACATCGACTGGAGCCGCACGGTCGCGTGGGGCGACGGAGGCTACTACGGGCGCTGCTTCCTGAACATCAAGGGGCGCGAGCCGAACGGCATCGTCGAGCCCGCGAGGTACGAGGCGCTGCGCAACGAGATGATCGCGAAGCTGGAGGCGCTGCCCGGGCCCGACGGGCAACCGATGGGGACCAAGGTGCACAAGCCCCAGGACGTCTATCCCGAGGTCCGCGGCGTCGCGCCCGACCTCATCGTCTACTTCGGTGACCTCGACTGGCGGTCGGTCGGCGCGGTCGGCAACCCGAGCATCTACACGTTCGAGAACGACACCGGGACCGACGGCGCCAACCACGACCGCACGGCGTTCTTCTCCATGGTGAACCTGCCCGGACAAGCCAGGGGGCGCGTGGAAGGCTTGAACCTGGTCGACGTCGGCCCGTCGATCCTATCCCTCTACGACATCGAGGCGCCGGCCGGCGCCGTCGGAAGGAGCTTCCTGCATTGACCGAGCAGCGACCGACCGAGCAGCAGGGCTTCACCGTCTGGTTCACGGGGCTCTCCGGATCGGGCAAATCGACGATCGCCGAGATGCTCTACCACGAGTTCCAGGCGCGAGGCCTGAAGACGGAGATCCTCGACGGCGACGAGGTGCGCAAGAACCTGTCGAAGGGCCTCGGGTTCTCCAAGGAGGACCGCGACACGAACATCCTGCGCATCGGATTCGTGGCCGACCTGCTCACGCGCAACGGCGTGGTGACGATCTGCTGTCCGATCAGTCCCTACAAGGAGACCCGCGACGCGTGCCGAGAGCTGATCGGCGAGTTCGTCGAGGTCTACGTGCACGCGACGGTCGACGAGATCGCCGCGAACCGCGACCCGAAGGGCCTCTACAAGAAGGCGCTCGCCGGCGAGATCACGGGGTTCACGGGCGTCGACGACCCGTACGAGGCGCCGGAGCACCCCGAGATCACGGTCGACACGCTGTCGCAGACCCCGGAGGAGTCGCTGCAGGTGGTGATGACACGGCTGAAGGAGCTCGGCCGTCTCGCCGACGACGCCGTACGGGTGAGCGGCGACCGGGTCCACTCCGGGCTCACCGACCTGCGCGTCAGCGAGGCCGGCACGGTCGTGAAGGAGCACTGACTCAGGGGTCGCCGATCGCGGCGACGCGCAGCACGAGCTCCAGGTGGGCGGCGAGGAAGTGCGGCGCGAGGAACCTCGAGCGCACGCGCCGGCGCGCCGCGTGACCGATCTCGACCGCGAGCGATTCGTCGCGCAGCAGCGTCGTGAGCGCCTCTCCGAACGCCGAGAGGTCCGTGGGGTCCACGAGCAGGCCGCTCCTGCCGTGCTCGATCTGCTCGGCGATGCCGCCGAGGCGAGAGCCGACGACCGGACGCTCCTTCCACATGGCCTCGGTGACCGTCAGGCCGAATCCCTCGGCCAGGCTCTTCTGCACGACGACGTCGGCCCG
>DATBIS010000005.1:0-72368 GCA_036556805.1 Actinomycetota bacterium
GATCTTGCTGGGGACGCAGCCGTACCAGTTGCACTCCCCGCCGAGCCGGTCGCGTTCGGCCATCCCCACGCGAGGGCCGCCAGGCGTCGCGAGGCGTCCCACGATCTCGGAGGCCGTGCCGCCGCCGCCGATCACGAAGACGTCGAAGTGGTCCACGCGCCCCTCGTTCGTCGATTGCGGTGCATGCGTTCTCGCATACCCGTTCCCGCACACTCTAAGAGCGCGGCCGTCCTACGGCGTAAGGTACGGACGCGCGGGCCGTGCGACCTTCACGACCGAGGTGGCCTGGACGAACACGTCGCGGCCGATCGGGAACACCGTCCCCTTCACCTCGACCCAGTCGTTCGCTTGCGCCACGCCGGGGACGACCCCCACCACCCGGACCTGCACGATCGTCGCGTCGGCGACGCAGCACGTGATCACGTAGCGCGTGAGGAGGAACTCGTCCGCCGGCGTGTCGGCGTACCGCGTGACGAACCCGACGACCTCGAGGCTCGAACCGCCGCGCTTCGCGAGCGCGTCGGCGCCCTGGGTCGAGGTCTGCGCGGCCGCGATCGACAGCAGCGTGATTGGACTGTCGGCGGTGATCTGCCCGTAGATGCTGGAGAACCCGGCACCGGTAAACGTGGCCTTGTGCGACGCGGAGAACGTGCCGAGCGTCGCCGGTGGCAACGCGAGCACGAGGACGACCGGCACCACCATGAGCGCGAGCACCGTCGCCTCGCGCCTGCGGAGCGGCTCGGGTCGTGCGGCGCGCGACGCGGCGAGCGTCCCGATCGCGCTGAGCGTGAGCAACGTCGCGCCGACGGGGACGACCCACGACGTTCGGGTGGAGAGGTAGAGGTTCACGCGGCCGGTGAGTTGCAGGAACCAGAAGAGGAGCGCCCACGCCGCGAGCACCCCGGCCGAGGCGACGCGCGTCGCGCTCCACGGGCCTCGGGTCGCCGCGGTGCCGCGCACCTTCGCGTCGACGGCGAGCCTCATCCCGAGATCACCCGAACCCAGAGCGCGCCGACGAGCGTCGTGGTGCCGGCCGCGATGACGATCGTGCGCACGACGCCCTTGCCGAAGGTCCCCGCGTAGAGCGCACCGAGCTTCAGGTCGACCATCGGCCCGAACACGAGGAACGCGAGTTGTGCGGCGGCGCCGAACTGCACGAACGAGGCCGCGATGAACGCGTCGGACTCGGAGCAGAGCGAGAGGACGGCGGCGAGGGCCATCATCACGATCACGTCGACCACCGGCACGCCGGCGACCCTCGCCACGAGGTCCTGCGGGAGGAACGTCTGCACGAGGGCCGCGGCCGTCGCACCCAGCAACAGGAACCGCCCCATGAACAGGAAGTCGTTGCCGAGATGCACGAAGAACGTTCGCCATCTCGGCTCCGGGCGCTCGAGCTCGAGCGGACGGTGATCGTCGGCCGCGGACGCGCGGAGCAGGCTCTCCTTGGATCGTCCACCGAGCGCCCACCCGACCGCGATCGCCACGAGCATGCCGAGGACGAATCGCCCGACCACCATCGTGAGGAGAGCGCTTCGCCCGCGGTAGGCGACGATCGTCGACGCCACGACGATCGGGTTCAGCACGGGAGCCGCGAGCATGAAGGTGATCGCCGCCGACGGCAGCAGGCCCTTCGACAGCAATCGCCTCGCGACGGGCACGGATCCGCATTCGCAGATCGGGAACGCGAGGCCGGCGAGCGCGGCCGCCGGCAGCTGCAGGGGCCGGGGGAGCCTCGCGAGCCGCTCGAGCGCCGTGGGCGGGACGAACACCTCGATCGCCGCCGAGGCGAGCGCGCCCACCACCACGAACGGAAGCGCCTGCACGACGAGCGATCCGAACACGATGAGCGCCGCCTGGACCCAGGCGATCCGACCGGGGGCCGCGAACCGCGCGAGCGCGCCGATCGCGGCGAGCCCGCCGACGAGCAGGAATGCCGATCGTCGCGTGATCAGCGGCGACTCTCGGATCGGCGCGGCGACGTCGGCCATCAGCAGTACCTCGCGAAGGAAACCGCGAACCCGGGAAAGGCGTCCGCGAAGAGCTTCTCACCGTCCGGGGTCTGCATCTGTGCCATCGCGTCGACCGCCGCGCTCGACGACAGACCGCTGGACTCGAGCACGGCTTGGTTCAGGAACAGGCCTCCGGGAACGGCGGCCTGGACGAGGGGCAGATCGGTTCCCACAGAGGCGTCGACCTGCCGCGCGATCGAGGCGCCGGCCGCGGCCGTCGGGGCGGTCGTCCCGGTGGCGGTCACGACGAACGCGGTGGACCGTCCGGTGGACCGGATCGTCGCGACGATCGCCTTCGTTCGCGCGTCCATCGTCGCCACCGATCCGCTCAGAACGACACCGAGCAGGTCTGGCGTCGCATCGGCGCCGTAGCCGTGGGCGAGGGCGCCGCGCACGGCCCGAAGCGGGCCGTCGGGCGCGATCGTCACGTCGTCATCGTCGTGGCCCTGGTACCAGTTCCCGCCGATCAACCCGCGGTCGGACGGATCCGTCGCGACGAGCCCGATCCGAGGGGCCTGGTCGAACGGCCCGAAGGGCGTCGGAGCATCGAGGTCGTCGGCGAGGGTCGAGATCACCGACGTCGGCGCGCGCGCGTCCCAGGCGCGCGTCACCACACCCTCGGTGTTCCGCACGAACGTGCCGGTGATGCCGTGTTGCGCCGGCGTTCCCCCCGTGCCGATCGTGGTGAGCGTTGCCGCCGGGTCCAGCGGAAGGGAGCCGGCGTCGCCGTCGAGCGTTGCGGCGGAGGACGCGCGCATCAGGTTCCTCACGAAGGGCCATCGCCTCTCGTTCGACTCGAGGTCGGTGGACCCCACGTCGCGCCAGACGATCTCCACCACGAGCGCAGGCTGCGTTCCGGCCGAGATGCCGGGGATCGCCGTGCCCGCGCGTACCTGGGGATGCGCGCGCGTGAGGGCGAGCACGTCGGCCAGGGAGGGCGCGATCCGATCGAGCCCCATCCCGTCGGGGAGATGGGCGCCCGGAGCGACGCCGTCGCCGAAGAGCACGATCGGCACGCGCGTGTCCGGCGCCGGCGACACGGCCGGCCAGAGCGCGCCCTCACTTGCCGGGTCGGTACCGCCCTGCAGATCCGCGGTCGCGGTGACGCCGAGCACGTCCGGAGAGCGGCCGCTGCGGTACCCGGCCGCGATCAGCGCCTTCACGCGCGCCGGCAACGTGCAGAACGGCACGTGAGCCGGTCCGGAAGGCGCGCTGTCGCAGGACTCGCCCACGCAGAGCGCGCGGAGCACGACGGGGGGAACCGCGACGAGCGCGAGGGCGACGAGGAGAGCCGGGAGCCGGCGGCCGGGCGGCACCCGTCGAGGCTACCGCCTCGGTTGCCGTTTCGGGGCTCGTGTCGTTTCCTAGGTGCCCGTGTCTTTCCGCCGGCTCGTCGTCGCCCTCGCGGTGCCGCTGGTGACGGCGACCGCGATACCGGTTCCTTCGGCCGCGGCCGACGCCGACCTCGTCGCGGTCGCGTGCTCCTTGCCGCATGCATGGTTGCTCCGAACCTGGCACGGCTACCGCGCCGACCACAGCGGCAACCTGCAGATGATCGCGAAGGAACCCAACTTCGTGGGGTCCGGTCTTCCCCACGTGGGGCCCTGGGACTACGTGCAGGACGTGCCCATGTTCTGGTACGGCCCGGGCTACATCCGCGCGCAGGGCAGGGTCACGCGCCCCGTCACGAGCCCCGACGTCGCTCCGACCGAGGCCGAGCTGCTGGACTTCCCGTTCGACGCTCCCGACGGCTCTCCGATGGACGAGGCTCTCCTGCGGAAAGACGAGCGCCCGAACCCACACCCCCCACGACTGATCGTGACGCTCGTGTGGGACGCCGGTGGTCGGAACGTGCTGGACGCGAACGCCGACGCGTGGCCCTACTTGACCTCGTTGATCCCGCGCGGCACTTGGTACGAGCACGCCACGGTGGGGTCCTCGCCCACGTCCACGGCCCAGATCCACGCGAACATCGGCACGGGAGCCTTCCCCGACCACCACGGTCTCGTCGGCCATCGTCTCGCGGTCGGGGGGCACATCACGACCCCGTGGGGGCAGGGTCCCAACCTCATCGTCCTTCCCACGCTCGCCGATCTGTACGATCGCGCGATGGGCAACGAGCCCAAGGTCGGGATCGTAGCGACCGTGAACATCCATTTCGGAATGATGGGGCACGGCTCGTTCTTCAACGGAGGCGACAAGGACATCGCGATGACGCGCTCGGTGGTCGCCGGGGACACGCTCACCGACGAGGGGTTCGAGTGGAACTTGCCGGTGAACATCCAGCGGTACTACACCCTCCCGTCCTATCTTGGGGACGTGCCCGGCTTCGAGCGTGACGTCGCCGCGGTCGACGCCGCCGACGGGCAGCGAGACGGCAAGTGGCGCACCAACGACATCGACCAGCTGTTGCGCGGCTTCGACACGCCGGCGCGAACGCCCTATCAGGAGCGCGTGCTCGAGACCGTGGTTCGCAAGGAGGGCTTCGGCGCCGACGACGTGCCCGACCTGTTGTTCGCGAACTTCAAGGAGATCGACTACATCAGCCACATCTGGACGATGAACAGCCCCGAGATGCACGATGCGGTCGTCGCGCAGGACGAGGCCTTGCGGTCGCTCGTGTCCTTCCTCGACGCCGAGGTCGGTCGCGGGAACTGGGTGCTCGGCCTCACCGCCGACCACGGCGCGATCCCCGACCCCGCCATCTCCGGGGCGTTTCAGATCTCGACCACCCCGATCGGATCCGGCATCAACGCCACGTTCGACCACGACGGCGACGACGTGTCGATCGTGGACCTGATCCAGCCGACCCAGATCTACGTGAACGAGGACGAGCTCCGGCAGAACGGGGGCACGCTCGACGATGTCGCGCGGTGGGTCATGGGGCTCACCGAGGCCGACACGGCGGCGCCGGGTGTCTCGGTCGCGACCGCCGACGCGAACACGCCGGTCTTCCAGGCCGCGTTTCCCTCCGCGCTCATGAGCGACCTTCCCTGTCTGCCCGAGGCGCGCGCGGCATGAGGCGCCGTCGCAAGGCCACCGTCCTCGCCGCCGCCCTCGTCGCGATCGCGTCTCTCGCGACGCCCGACGTCGCCGCGCAGCAGGCCCCCATCGATTTCGCGGCGGTCGCATGCTCGCTGCCCCACGAGCAACTGCTCAGGATCTGGCGCGGCACGGAGGAGGACCGCTCCGGCGACGTGCTCTTCGTTCCGCAGGAGCCGAACTTCGTCGGATCGAACTATCCGCACTCGGGGCCCTGGCCCTACCTCCAGGACGTCCCCATGATGTGGTACGGGCCCGGCATCGTGCCGTCGCGGGGCGTCGTCGACCGCGCCGTCACCCTCGCCGACATCGCGCCCACGCAGGCGGCGCTGATGCACTTCGACGGCTTCACCGCGCCGGACGGGCACACGATGCAGGAGGTGTTGCCGCCCAACGGCAAGAAGCCTGCGCTCGTCGTGACGTTCGTGTGGGACGCGGGCGGTCGCAGCGTGCTCGACACGTACCCGAACGACTGGCCGGTCCTGCATTCGCTCATCGACAAGGGCGTGTGGTTCGAGCACGCGACGGTCGGCTCGTCGCCGTCGATCACGCCGGCAACCCACGCGACGATCGGCACGGGAGCGTTCCCGATGCGTACCGGGCAGGTGGACGCCGAGTTCCGGATCGGACCCGACCTCGTCCGAGCGGGCGGCCTCGGGCCCCAGCTGCTCGACGTGCCGACGCTCGCCGACATCTACGACCGGGCGCTGGACAACAAGCCGATCATCGGCGACCTCGCGAGCGTGACGTGGCACCTCAACATGATGAGCCACGGGTCGCTCTTCACGGGAGGGGATCGCGACATCGCCGTGCTCCGGACGCCTCCGGGGCAGGTCGACAACGAGGGCGTCGAGGGTGACCGATGGAACCTCCCGGGGAGCTACGCGCCCTGGTATACCTTCCCGGCGTACACGAACGACACGCCGCCGCTTTCGAGCTACCTCGACGAGCTCGACGCCGCCGATGGAGCTCGCGACGGGAAATGGCACCAGGACGACATCCAGCAGCTCGAAGGGGGTTGGGCGACCCCCGCGCGCATCCCGTACCAGGAGGCCATGTACGCGCAAGTGCTCAAGCACGAGGCCTTCGGCATGGACGGCGTCACCGACATGCTCTTCATCAACTCGAAGATCATCGATCACATCAGCCACCTGTACAGCGTGAACAGCATCGAGATGCGGGACACGCTTCAATGGCAGGACGCGAGCCTGCGGCCGTTCATCCATCTGTTGAACGATGTGGTGGGACGCGGTCGGTGGGTCATGGTGCTCACGGCCGACCACGGCGCGCAGTTCAGCCCAACGGTGTCGGGCGCGTTCCAGGTCTCGCCGCAGGTGCTCACGACGGACCTGCAGGACGCCTTCGACAAGGACGGGATCCAGCTGGTGCGCGTGAGCCAAATCTTCCTGAGGCCCGATGTCCTCGAGCGGGACGGGTTCTCGGTCGAGGACGTCGCGGCCTTCATCCTGAACTACACCAAGGGGCAGGCGGTATCCGACCCCTCGACGCTCGCCCCCGGCGAGGCGCAGGAGAAGGTGTTCGCCGCGGCGTTCCCGGCCTCGGTGTTCGACGAGCCGCTACCCTGCTTGCCGGAGATGTCGTCGTGACCGATCGCACCGGCCCGGGCAGCCGGGCATGACACTGACGCAAGACCAGGCTCCCCCGGCCTCGATCGAGACACCCGCCCGACGAACGGGCCTTCTCGGTCACCCACTCGCGATCGCGGGCTTCGCCGTTGCGATGCTGCTGGTGCTCGGCTGGCAGCTGATCCTCCATCCCACCTGGACCGCACCCACGCGCGACCCCGCCTGGTACACGTGGCGCGCGAACCTGATCCTCCAGTCGGACCCGGGTTCGATCGCGCGCGAATGGGGTCCGATCCTCGGCAAGGCCGGGGGAGTCTTCTCCGGGGGCTACCGCGTGACGGTGCCGCTTGCCGGCGCGCTGCTGCAACGTGTCGCCGGCATCGACCAGTACAGCTTCAGCGCGTTCCTGATGATCGGGATGCCGCTCCTCAGCGGGCTCGCGCTCGGCGCCGCCGGCTACCGCGCCCGCAAGGATCCGTTGATCGTCTACCTGTCGATCCTCGCCGCGGCCGCCTTGTTCCTCACGACGCCCTACGTGGGCTACCTCGACAACATCACGATGCTCTTCATCCTCTGCGCGACGATGGCGTTCCTCGACCCGGCGAGGACGTCGTGGGGCGCTCGCGCCGCGCTGTTCCTGCTCGGGGTCGCCGCTGCGTTCACGCACCCCACCACCTGCGTGCTGTTCGGCGCGTCGCTCATGGCGGTGTTCGGCTGGCACGTGCTCACGAGCCGCTTCCGGTTCGGCGAGGCGCTCAAGCGCGACGCGCCGATGCTGTGGTCGGTGGGGCTCGGCATGATCGCCGGGCTCGCGGCGTGGGTCGTGGGGATCTGGGGGCCGACCGCGAGCCTCGCCGACGCCGCGCTGCCGCCGCCGTACACGAAGAAGTTCTTCCTCGGTCGCCTCGGCGAGTGGATCCTTTCCATGCAGCCGGTGATCACGGTGCCGCTCATCCTCATCGCGATCCTCGGCGTCGTGCTCACGAGTCGGTCGCGGCGCGAGCCGGCCGACGGCTACGAGATCGCCGCCGTCTGGTGGCTCTTCCCGCTGCTGGGCATCTTCACGTTCCTCACCGGCAGCACGTACCAAATCGCGGAGTCGGGGTCGCCGGTGGTGCCGTACTACCGGTTCATGAACGCCACCGCGGCGCCGATCGCTTTGGTCGGGCTCGGGGCGTACTTCGCGATCCGATGGCTCGTGTCGGTTCACCAGAAGTGGCAGACCATTGCGATCTTCGCCGTTCTGTTGTTGTCCGACGTGCTCTGGTGGATCTTCGCGAACCCGCCGACATGGGCTGCCGTCGCGGCTGCCATCCTCCTAGCCATCCTTCTTGTCGTTGCTCTGGGATCGCTTGTGCCGCGGCCGCGCGTACTAGCCCTCATCGCAGCTTCGCTTGGAACGCTCGTCGTGGTGGGCGCGCTGGGATGGGTGGAGCTCGACGGCCTGCACAACCGGTGGGTGAGCGAGCCCGCCCAGTGGATCGACGAGCCGACGCGCGTGGCGCTCGCGGCCGTGAACGAGGTCGTGAGCGACGCGGGCGTTCGACCGAACGTGCTCGTCATGAACTACAAGGACGAGAACGACGAGACGAGAACGAACGTCGCCTACGGCTGGGCGAAGACGTTCACGAACGTGTTCCGCACCGGCCTCCCCGGCGACGCGGCGCAGTACTCGGCCACGTACCTCGGTACCGTCGACAACTTCCTGAAGGGCGTTGCCACCGACGGCAGGAGCGAGGGCTACGACGTCGCCTCGGACGCGTACTTCCGCGAGCTCCAGGAGCGCGAGCACACGTTCACGGCCGAGCCGGTCGTGTTCCTCTACTCGGGGTTCTACCGGGGCGAGGTCGACGTCGACGCGGCGCTCGCGCAGGGAACCGAGATCGGTCCGGGCATCGTGGTCCTTCGCGGCGACGGGCTATACGTGCCGCCGCCCGACGTGGTCGGGCGCGCGACCGCGGCCGCCGAGGCCGAACGCGCGGCGCTCGCGGGCCACGCCGGCGCGCTCGGCGATCCACTGCACCTGCTCACGGTGCTGTTCGGGCTGTTCCTGCTCGCGGTGCTCCCCGGCATGATCGCGGCGCCGTTCTTCGAGCTGAAGGACTGGCCGAGCCGCATCGCGCTCGTTCCGGCGATGTCGATCGTTCTGTCGCTCCTCGCCGGCATCGCCGTGCTCACGGTCTGGCGCGGACCCCTGTCCGCCGCGAAGGCATGGGGGGTCGTCGGGGTTTCGGTCGGCGTCGCGACGGCGCTCCGCGTCGGTGCGCCGGCGATCGTCCGGAAGCTCGCGAGCCTCGGGAACTTCTTCAACACGATGTTCTCGGCCTTCTCGAACCGCGATTTCGCGGTGCTGATGGGCGTGCAGTTCCTCGCCCAGGCGGGGCAGGGAGTCGTGCAGGGCGCGATCGGCAAGTCGATCGCGTTCGGCGGGCAGAAGGGGTTCGACGTCTCCAACGTGCCCTCGGCCGACTACCTGTTGAAGGTGGTGCTCGCGCTGTACGTCCCGTACACGCTGCTGTCGCCGTTCATCGGGGTGTTCATCGACCGGTTCGCACGGCGTCGCGTGGCGTGGTGGGCGAACCTTTCGGCGGCCGCCGTCGTGGGCGTGCTCGGCATCGCGGTGCTGCTGCCGCTGGGCGGCGAGACCACCGAGGGAAAGGTCGGCGCCACCGCCGCGCTCGTCGTGGCCCTGCTGGCCGCGCAGGCCGTCGTGCGCGTCGTGCTCGCCGTGAAGTCCGCGGCGATCCCCGACGTGCTGTCGGGCCGCGATCTGTTGCAGGGCAACGGCCTGTCGCAGGCCGGCGGCGCGCTCTTCCAGATCGTGGGCATCGCGTTCGGCACCGTCGTCGCGGGGCTCGCCGGCGCGTGGATCGCCGTGGTGGGGGGCGCCGCCGTGCTCGTGGTAGCCGCGTTCGTGGCGCTGCGCATGCAACGCGTCGAGGCGCATGCCCACACGTCGTCGTTCGCGAAGGAGGCCTCGCAGGTCGTGCGCACGATCGGTGCCGGGCTCCGGGAGCTTGCCGCGCGTCCAGCGGCGGCGCTCGGGTTGTCGTCGTTCCAGATGCTCCGGTACCAGTTCTGGGGGTTCGGCCTGTTCGTGTTCGCGCTCTACGCGAAGAATCTCGTCGAGGGCAACGATGCCGACACGCTGTCGCTCGTGCTGTCGGGGATCGGCGGGCTCTTCGGAGGCGCGCTCGGCATGGTGCTCGCCCAGAAGTGGAAGGACCGGGTGCCTCCGATCCGCCTGCTGCTCGCGTCGATGGCGCTGCTCGGGGCGGGGACGCTCGTGCTGGGCGGCCTCGTCTCGGTGCCCGGGTTCGCCGGCATGCTGTTCGTGGGCTTCTTCGCGTTCTTCCTCGGCAAGATCTCCGTCGACACGATCACGCAGCAGGCGATGCCGGACGACTTCCGCGGGAGGGCGTTCGCGCTGTTCGACATCGCGTACAACCTCGGGTTCATCGTGCCGGCGCTCGTGCTGTCGCTGATCTGGATCGAGGGCGATGCGACCCGGACGCGCGTGATCCTCATCGGGTCGGGCGCGGTCTTCCTCGCGCTCACGGCCCTCGTCGCCTGGTGGGCCCGTTCGATCCGGGACCAGTTCGCGCCGCAGGACGATCGTCCCGTGCCCGAGCCCGCCGCCTGAGCCGTCGGCGGGATCAGGCCGGCGGGTTCCCGATGATCTCCTCGAACTCCGGGAAGTACGTCGCGATCTGCGAGACGTCGAACGAGGCGAGGATCTGCTCGTTCGACTCGCGCGCGAGCAGGAACGCGAAGCACGCGCGCACGAACTCCTCAGGGGTTCGATAGCTCCTTCCCAGCCGCTCGAAGTCGCCGCGCGACATCGTGACCGCGTGCCGGGTCTCGCGATCGCCGTCGCGTACCACCACCGAGAACCGGGACAGGAACTGCTCCACGTCGGCGCGGCTGATCTCGACCTCGGGCACGGTCTCCTCCGTTGGGCACGCGGGCTGGCAGACTGAAGCCTACGGGACGTTTCGCCGCGAAGGAGCCCGTCCGGTGCCCGAGATCCAGACCGAAGACGCCGTCCTGCACGTCGAGATCGACGGCGAGGGGGAACCCGTCACCGTGCTCGCGCACGGCCTCACGAACTCCTGCAACGAGCTCGCGGCGTTCACGCCGATGGTGCCCGGGACCAAGGTGCGGTTCTGCTTCCGGGGACACGGGCACTCCTCGACGCCGGCGTCCGGTTACCGTTTCGCGGACTTCGCCCGCGACCTCGACGCCGTGGCGGCCTCGTTCGGCGCGACCAGGGCGGTGGGAACCTCCCTCGGAGCCGGCGCGATCTGCCACCTGCTCGAGCGGCGCCCGGACCGCTTCGAGCGGCTCGTGTTCTTGCTGCCCGCGGCGCTCGACCTCCCCTTCGGTCATCGCGACGTCTTCCTGCACACCGCGAAGCTTCTCGAGACGCTTCCGAAGGACGAGGCGATCGAGGCGATCCTCTCCGACGGCGGCCGACTCGCGAAGTACGAGGAAGCGCCGTGGCTTCGGGACTTCGACCTCGCCCTGTGGGAGGAGATGAACCCCGTTGGGGTCGCGCGCGCGATCCGGGAGGTCGTGGACGACACGGCCGTGCGGGACCGGGAGTCGCTTCGTGCGGTCTCGGCCCCCGTGCTGATCGTGTGCCGCGAGGGCGACCTGATCCATCCCGCGGAGCTCGGGCGGATCCTCGCCGGGCTCCTGCCCAACGCCGAGCTGATCGTGGCGGCATCGGAGGACGAGCTCATCGCCACGATCCCCTCGCTCGTCACGAGGGTCGCGGAGTTCCTGTCGTGAGCGTGGACGTCGCGACGCCTCGCCGGGCGACCGATCGACGTGGCGAGCTCGTCGGGTCGGCGCTGGGCGCCGCGATGGGCGTGCAGTTCTCGTTCGTCGTGATCCTCGGCAAGGACCTCCTCGAACAGCACGGCCATCCCTTCATCCTGCTGACCGCCCGGTTCGCCGCGACGGCGGTCGCGCTCGCGGTGCTCGCGGCCGCGACGGGCCGGCCGATCCTTCCGGCTCCGGGAGAGCGGCTGGGGATCTTCCTTGCGGGTCTGCTCGGCTATGGGACGGAGTCGGCGTTCTACTTCGGGGCGCTCGCACACGGCAACGCCGGCGCCGTCACGCTGCTCTTCTACACGTACCCCGTGATCGTGATGGTGGCCTCGATCGCGATGGACGGCAGGATCCCCGCTCGGCTCGTGGCCGCCCTGCTCCTCGCGGTGGGGGGAAGCGCGATCGTGGTGGTGGGCGGCTCGCGACTCGAGATCCAAACAACGGGGATCGTGCTCGCGCTGTGCTCGGCGACCGCGTACAGCTGCTACCTGCTCGGCGCCGACCGCGTGCTCAAGCGAAGCCACCCGATGACGGCTGCCCTCTGGCTCGCCGGGGGCGCCGCGCTCTCGAACGCGACGTTCGCGCTCGCGTTCGGCGACAACGCGATCCCGCAGGGCGGCGAGTGGTGGCAGGTCGTCGGCATGTCGGCGTTCACGGTCGGCGCGTTCGTGGCGATGCTCGCGAGCCTGCAGCGGATCGGCGCCGTGCGAAACGGCATCATCGGCGTCATCGAGCCGCTTACGGTTGCGATCCTCGCGTGGGTGTTCCTCAGCGAGCCGATCACGTGGTCGACCGGGCTCGGCGGCGTCTTGATCCTCGGCGGGGCGGTGCTCGCGATGCTGCTCCGGACGACCGGCATCCGCGAGCCGGACGTCTAGGGCGTCGCTAGGCTGCGAGGCATGGCGGCAGGTGCGCGACGGTGAGCTCCGAGCGCCTCACCAGCCTCGACGCGAGTTTCCTCTACCTGGAGCGGCCGGCCATGCACATGCACGTGGCCGGCCTCTCGGTGTTCGCGCCGCGCCCCGACGGGTCGCCGCTGCGGTACGAGGACGTCGAACGCACGATCCGGGAGCGGATCCATCTTGCCCCGCGGCTCCGCCAGAGGGTCCTCGCGGTCCCGGGCGGGATCGCGCGACCGGTCTGGGTGGACGACGACCGCTTCGACCTCGACTTCCACCTCCGTCGCTCGGCCGTGCCGAGGCCGCACGGCCGCCGGCAGCTCGAGCGCGCGGTCGGCCGAGTGCTCAGCCGGCAGCTGGACCGATCGAAGCCGCTCTGGGAGCTCTACGTGTTCGAAGAGCTCGAGGAGGGCCGTACCGCGGTGCTCTTGAAGATGCATCACGCGATGACCGATGGGATCTCCGGCATGCTGATCGCCTCGGCGCTGTTCGACCTCGCGCCGGGCGCCTCGGCCCCGCCGCCGGCGCCATGGCATCCCGCACACCCGCCGGCTGCGGCCGATCTCGTTCGGGAGGCCGTGCTCGAGCAGGTGGCGAACCCGTTCGGGATCGCTGAGTACCTCGTGCGGGCCCCGACCGAGGCCGCCGCCAAGATCGGGACGGCGATCGCCGGGGTGCGCGCGCTCGTGGGCATGGGCCGGCCTCCCCGGGGCCCCTTCGACGTCCGGATTGGGCCGAACCGGCGCTTTGCGATGACCGACGCCCCCTTCCAGCGGTTCCGAGACGTGAAGCACGGCCTCGGCGGCACCGTGAACGACGTCGTGCTCGCCTGCGTCGCCGGTGGGCTGCACGACCTCCTCCGGTCGAGGAAGGAGCCGACGCGCGGCCGCACGCTCCGGGTCATGGTGCCGGTGAGCGTGCGCGCGAAGGAAGAGGCCGGCGAGATGGGGAACCGCGTCGCGCCGGCGTTCGTCGACGTTCCCGTCGGCGCGATGTCGGCGAGGCGTCGGCTCGCGCGCATCCGCGAGGCGACTTCCGAGCTCAGGGCGTCGCCGATGGCCGTGGGGGCCGGGACGATCATCGGCTGGGGCGCGTACGCACCCCCGGCCCTTCACGCCGCGGCCGCGCGACTGACGTCGCGCGGCCGCTGGTTCAACCTCGTCGTCTCGAACGTGCCCGCTCCGCAGGTGCCGCTCTACCTCGCAGGCGCGCGTCTCGAGGCGAGCTATCCCTCGATGCCGCTGAACGTGAACGCCGCGCTCTCGATCGCGTGCACCTCGCTCGCGGGGACGATGGCGTTCGGCCTCACCGCGGACTGGGACGCGATCCCCGATCTCGAGGTGTTGGTGGAGGGGATCGAGCACGCGCTCGACGGTCTCTCCGCCGAGGCGGCTCGCTAGTCGATCCCCTCCGCGAACCAGTCGGCGACGGCGGAGAGCCAGCGCCCGGGCGCCTCCAGCTGCGGGACGTGGCCGAGGTCAGCGAACAGCCGGTACCGCCACGCGGGATGGGCGGCGATCGCGGCCTCCGCCCACGCGACCGGCACGAGCCGGTCCCGGCGCCCGTGGAGGACCAGCACCGGACACGCGACGCCGTCCATCACGCGACGCGCGATGTCCGGCCGGCGTCCCAGCCGGAGCATCGAGCGCGCGGCGCCGAGGAACGCTGCCGGCGCCTCCGGGTCCGCGCGACGCTGCCGCTCGAGCTCGATCGTGGCGCGGATCACGTCCTCCGGCACCGACCGAGGGTCGCTCGTGATCATGCGGAAACCCGCGCGCACGAGGGTCTCGACGTCGGCGCGACCGAATCGGGCGCGCACGAACCAGTCGCCCAGGCGCGGGGTGCCGTACAGCCCGAAGACGGCCCCGACGGCGGGGTGCGGCGCGCCGCCGCGCATCGGGAGGAAGACCGAGGACGTGAGCGTGAGGCCCGCGACCGAGGCCGGCTCCACGACCGCCTGCAGCAACCCGAGCGCGCCGCCCATCGAGTTGCCGCACACGACGACGCGGCCGGTGGCGCGCTCCCGCAGGAAGCCGGAGAGCATCCGCCGCTGATCCATCAGCCCGCTCGGGCGGCCGGCGGCCGGCGTCGTCCCGAAGCCGATCAGGTCGACCGCGAGCACGCGTCCGAGGCCCGCGAGGCCCGGGGCGACGAGCGACCAGGTGAGCTGCGAGCCGCCGAGGCCGTGCACGAGCAGGAACGTCGTCGAGGGGTCGCCCTCCCATTCCCGGTAGGAGATCGGCCCGTCCAGGTCGGCCGTCTGCAACGGCGGCAGGTCCACGGCCGGCAGCCTAGCGGGAGCCGATATCGTTGGCGCCGTCATGGACGGCACCACGGACCTCCGGCTGCTTCTCGCGTCTCGCCATCCGCTGATCGTCGCGCAGATGGACGACGAGGTGCGCTTCATGGGGATCATCCGAAGGGCGGCGAGCGCCGCGAGCGTCCCCGTGTGGACCTGGTCGGCGACGCTCGGCCTCTGTCGTGACGGCATGAGCCAGCAGGTCGGCACGAACGACCCCAGGATCGCGCTCGCGTTCATCGCGGAGATCAAGGATTCCGGCGTCTTCGTGATGAACGACCTCCGACCGTTCCTCACCGACAGTCAGGTGGTCCGTCTGATGAAGGAGTTCGCCCAGCGGAACCTGCCCGGCCAGACCTTGGTGCTCACCGGCCCCTCTTCGGAGGTCCCCCCCGAGCTCCGCGGCATCGCGCTTCCGTGGACGCTCGAGCCCCCGAGCCGCGACGAGGTCGCCGAGGAGGTTCGGCGCACGCTCGCCGACCTCACGGCTCGCCAGTTCACCGTGGCGCTCGACGAGAAAGGCATCGACGGGCTCGTCGAGGCGGTCCGTGGTCTCACGCTGCCCGAGGCCGAACGTCTGATCCTGCGTGCGGCGCTCGCCGACGGAAAGCTCGACACCGACGACGTCGCGGCGGTGCGCGAGGCGAAGGCCGAGCTGCTCGAGACCGACGGCGTGCTCGAGCTGATCCCCGGCGACGCGGGGTCGCTCGACAGCGTCGGCGGCATGGACAACCTGAAGGCGTGGCTCGCGACGCGCGGCCGCGGCTTCGAGCCGGCCGCGAAGCGCTTCGGCCTGGACCCCCCGCGAGGAGTGCTGCTCACCGGCGTCCCCGGCTGCGGAAAGTCGCTCGTGGCGAAGACGCTCGCGCGCACCTGGGGACTTCCCCTCGTCTTGCTCGACCCGGGCTCGATCTACGGCTCGTACGTCGGCGAGTCCGAGGCGCGTCTGCGGAGCGCGCTCAACACCGTCGAGGCGATGGCGCCCGTCGTGCTCTGGCTCGACGAGATCGAGAAGGGATTCGCGGCCGGCACCGGCACCGGCGACTCCGGCGTGAGCCAGCGCGTGCTCGGCGCGTTCCTGCACTGGATGCAGGAGCGACCTCCCGGCGTCTTCCTCGTGGCCACGTCCAACGACGTCGAGCGCCTCCCGCCGGAGCTGCTGCGCCGCGGGCGGTTCGACGAGATCTTCTTCGTCGACCTGCCGACCCAGGCGGAACGGGAGGCGATCCTCCGTCTCCACCTGAAGAAGCGGCATCGCGACCCCGCCGGATTCGATCTCGCCGAGCTCGGCCGCGCCTGCGATGGCTTCTCGGGAGCGGAGATCGAGGGGGCGATCGTGGGGGCGATGTATCGCGCCTATGCGGCGGGGACCGACGTCTCCACGGACTCGATCCTGGAGGAGCTCCGGGACACGACTCCCCTTTCGCGGACCCGGGCCGAGGACGTCGAGGCGATGCGGGAGTGGGCGAGGGGACGGGCGACGCCGGCCACCACGCCCGACGCCGCCTGAGACCACGGAGCGCGACCGACCCGAACCCGATCGAGCGCGGCGCCGAACGTTCCATCGGCGGGAACATCGGCGGGCCGGGAAGCGTTTGCCCAGGTAGCCACGGAACAACGGGGGTGTGATCGGTGGCGGGCGGTCTTCACAGGACCTTCACGACCCGCGAGCTTTACAGGGCGAGCGGGGACCCCTTACCATATGAACGAGCGGCCGACAAAGGCGTTCATGCCTGCACGCCCGTCCGCCTTGCACGACGACCGAGTCCCGAAGACCGGCACATGCTGCAGCCTGCGGCAGGGCGGCTTCGAGGGGGAGAGTGATACGTAGATGCCGGAGCCAGCGCGCCCTCTGGGCACCGATGACGCCGACGACCTTCGCCTCTACCTGGAGGCGGCGGCCCGCGAGCCGCTGCTCACCAAGGAGGAAGAGGTGGAGCTGGCCATGACGATCGAACACGGCAAGGAGGCCGAAGATCGCCTCCGCGCCGGCCGCCTTCGCTCGGAGAAGTCCATCGCGAAGGCGCGCTCCGACGTGCGCCTCGCCGAGGCGGCGCGCCAGCGTTTCATCATGGCGAACCTCCGTCTGGTGGTCTCGGTGGCCCGGAAGTACCAGGGCCAGGGCCTGCCGCTCCTCGACCTGATCCAGGAGGGCAACATCGGCCTCATGCGCGCCGTCGAGCTGTTCGACTGGCGCCGCGGGTTCAAGTTCTCCACGTACGCGACGTGGTGGATCCGTCAGGGAATCACACGCGCGATCGCCGATCGCTCGCGCTCGATCCGCCTGCCGGTCCACATCCACGATCGCCTGCGGAAGCTGAACCGCACGCGGTTCCAGTTCGCGCAGTCGATGGGGCGGGAGCCCTCGCGGGAGGAGCTCGCGAAGGCCCTGGACACCACCGTGGAGGAGATCGACGACCTCACCGAGATGGGACGCCGCGAGCCGCTGTCGCTGCAGTCCCCGGTGGGGGAGGACACCGAGCTCGGTGACCTCATCGAGGAGGTCGACTCCGACGCGGCGTTCAACGAGGTCGAGGACGCCCTGCTCCGCGAGGAGATCGGCGGCGCCGTCGACCGAGTGCTCGACGAGCGCGAGCGCCACGTCGTGGCGCTCCGCTACGGACTGGAGAACGGGCAGCCCCTGTCGCTCAGGGAGACCGGCAAGGTGCTGGGCCTCTCCGGCGAGCGCGTACGGCTGATCGAGCGAGAGGCGCTGCGCAAGCTGCGCGACTCGAACCTGATCAGCGCGGTCGCACTCGGCTGACCACCGGAGTCAGAAGCGAAGGCCGGGCGCGAAGCGCCCGGCCTTCGTGGTCTCCTCCGGCGGCCGACCGGCCGCCTCGTGATGCCTATCAGCCGACCCCGCCGGGCGGCACCTCCTCGTCGAGGATCTGCGGAAGCTGGGTCGGCGCCGTGGGCGCGGGCGCGCGCGATGCAGCGTCCTCGACGCCGGCGACGAGGGGCGTCGGAGTACCCCCCTGCCTCGTGTCGACGGCGAAGAGGTCGAGCGGCGAGCCGCAACCGCCCGCACCTACGAGGAGCGTCCTTGGGTCGAGCCACCCGAGGACCGACGTCGGCCGCTGCTCGTCGGGAATCGCCGGCCGGTCCTTCGTGAGTCCCCTGAGGATGAGGGCCTGGCTCGCTTCGCACGAGTCGCCGGCATCCACCGCGATGCCCGAACCGCTCGGCGCGAGCGCGAGGTCCCGGACGAACACGTCACCGATGCTGCGCCAGCCGTCGAGGAGCTCCCCGGGGTGCGACAGGTCGATCGAGTGAACCTGCGAGTACCCCTGCGGGTGGTGAGCGGTCCAGAAGAGCGACTGCCCGTCGGACGAGAACTCGAGGTCGGTGAACACCGCGCCGCTCTTGCTGAACACCAGCCGCCGGGGATCCTTCCCTTCGTTCGACGAGAGCCAGATCGACTGCTGCCCCTTCCGCTCGAGCACGAACGCGAGCGCGAGGCCGCTGGGGTGGTACGCGACGTCCAGGTAGGTCCCGCGGGGCATCCGGTCGAGCGTCTGGATCTCTCCGTCGTCGAGCAACAGCTTCTCCGGCCGATCGGCGCCCTGCTGCGCGAACACGATCGCGATCCCGACGGGGTGGCCCCAGTCGGCGATGGTGGGTTCGATGTCCCCTGCGGAGTGAGGGAGCGCTTCCTTGCCCCCGACGACCTCGAGGCCGCCGAGCAAGACCCGGTCGCCGAGGGGCCCCCAGAGGAACGGTCCGGGGTCGGTCACCGGCCAGAGGCACGAGAGCTCGCCGTCCGATGGGTCGAGCGCCCACACGTGCCCTTCCGCCGTGAACGCGACGGTCTGGGCGGCGTCGAAGCGCAGCCGGCTCCCGCAGTCGGGGAGGGGCTCGCCGTCGACCGTGGTGGTCGGGGGAGGCGCCGAGGTCGAGCTGCCGTTCGGAGGTGGCTGCGGCGAGTCTCCCCCCGGCGTGGAGCCGGTGGTGCACGCGCCCATCGAGAGCACGGCGACCACCGCGAGAGCGATCCGGGTTCGCATCTTCCCTCCGACCGGACTCACGGTACACCTCGACCGGTTCCCCCGCGTCGAAGACGCGTCAGCCGGCGAGCTCTCGGGCCCTCGCAACCTGCCGCGTGAGCGACTCGCGAACGCGATCGGTGAAGGAGTCGACCTCGGCGGCGTCGGTGTCCTCGCTCGCGGGCAGGATCGGGCTCCCGAACGCGATCGCGACCGTCGGGCGCCACGGCCTGCCGAACCGCAATCCCGATCGCGGCCACCGGACCTGCGTACCCCAGATGCCGACCGGCACGACCGGTGCGCCGGTGGGCAGCGCGATGCGCGCCGCCCCCGTTCGCACGCGCTGCAGTCCGCCATCCGGGTCGTCGCTCACCCGTCCCTCCGGAGCGATTGCCGCGAGCGCACCCGATCGCACGGTTGCGATCGTCTCGTCGAGCGCCCCGCTGTCGCCCTCGCCCCGGCGGATCGGGATCTGCTCGTAGCGCCGGAGGATCCATCCGATTACCGGGATGCGGAACACCTCGGCGGCCACGAGGAACCGGCTCTCTCGGCGGACCCGCCGCGCGACGACGACGGCGAGCACCGGTCCGTCGAGGACGCTCACGTGATCGAACGCGAGGAGGGCGGAGCCGCGAAGCGGCACGTGCTCGGTGCCCTCGACGTGGACTCGGAAGAAGACCCGAACGAGCGCCGCCACGATCGGCACGCCGGCGCGCCACCAGCGGTTCAGCTCGGTGTCGCGCACGCGTGGATGCTACCCGCTGGGGTTCCTCCGGTCGAAGGCCCGACGTCCACGGCGCGACGACCTCGCTCCCTATACTTCGGCGGATGGACGCGGCGACGCTTCGCGACCTTGCCCGCAAGCGCCGCGACGAGTACGTCACGGCGCTCGAGCGGATGGTGAACGTCGATTGCGGCTCGTACACGCCGGCGGGCGTGAACGCCATCGCCGACCTGTGCGAGGAGCGCTTCACGTCGAACGGCTGGCGCGTCGAACGCAGACCGCACGCCCCGGCGGCCGGCGAGCCGGGGCTCGGAGACCTCCTGATCGGCCGCACGTCCGGCTCGGGAGGTGCGAACGCGCTTCTCGTCGGCCACATGGACACCGTGTTCGACGAGGGCACGGTGGCCGAGCGCCCCTTCCGGATCGACGGCGCAACCGCGTTCGGTCCCGGCGTGTCCGACATGAAGGGCGGACTGCTCCTCGGGTTCTTCGCCGTCGAGCTGGTCCGAGAGGCGGGGTTCGACCGATTCGGCGAGATCACCTACGTCTGCAATCCCGACGAGGAGATCGGGTCGCCGTTCTCCGGGCCGATCATTCGCGAGCTCGCGCCGAAGCACGACGCCGCGCTCGTGCTGGAGAGCGCGCGCGCGAACGGCGACGTGGTGTCGGCCCGCAAGGGCATCACGGACTTCCGCATCACGATCACCGGCAGGGCGGCGCACGCGGGCGTCGAGCCCGAGAAGGGCCGGAGCGCCGTGCTCGAGGCCGCGCACAAGATCATCGACCTGCAGGCGTTGAACGGGCGGTGGCCCGGCGTCACCGTCAACGTCGGTGTGGCGCGCGGCGGGACGCGCACGAACGTCGTCCCCGAGCACGCAGAGCTGCACGTCGATCTGCGATCCCCGCGCGCGGACACCCTCGACGACGCGATGGCCGAGATCCAGAGCCTGTGCGCGCGCACCGTCGTCCCCGACGTCTCGATCGAGGTCACGGCGAACGGCTGGCACCGCCCGATGGAGAAGACCGAGGGCGGCGCCCGGCTCGCGCGGACGGCGATCGAGCTCGCGAGCGAGCTCGGGTTCGAGCTGCACGACGCGGCGACCGGCGGGGCGTCCGACGCGAACACCACGAGCTCGGCCGGAACGCCGACGCTGGATGGGCTCGGGCCGATCGGCGGTGACGATCACGCGCCGGGCGAGTGGCTCGACCTCGACAGCGTCGTGCCACGCCTTGCCCTCCTCGCCGGGATCCTGACGAGGCTGTGAGCACGATCGATCGCTCCGACGCGCCGGCCGACCCCGACCTCTACCGCGCGCTCGTCGAGGGGGTTCCCGCGATCGTGTACGTCGACGACCCCGACGAGCACTCCACGAACTTCTACACGAGCCCGCAGGCGGTCGACCTGCTCGGCTACTCGCAGGAGGAGTGGGGATCCACGCCCGATCTGTGGATCGACAAGATCCATCCGGACGATGTCGGGCGCGTGCTCGAGGAGAATCGCCGTTCGAACGCGGAAGGGGATCGCTTCTTCGCCGAGTATCGGATGGTGACGAGGGACGAGCATGTCGTGTGGATCCGCGACGAGGCGGTGCTCGAGCGCGACGACGACGGCGAGCCGCTCCGCTGGCGCGGCCTCATGCTCGACGTCAGCGCGCAGAAGCAGGTCGAGGCGAGGTTGCACGAGAGCCTCGAGGTGCTGCGGCGCTCGAGCCAACAGCGGCGCGAGCTGATGGAGCGGCTGGAGACCGCACAGGAGGTGGAGCGGCGCAGGATCGCCGCCGACATCCACGACGACTCGATCCAGGTGATGAGTGCGCTGGACGTGCGGTTGCAGACGCTCTCGATGGGGGGTGGAGCGGATCCCGCCGGGCTCGAGGAGCTGCGCGAGATCGTCGCCGAAGCGATCGATCGGCTCCGCCACCTCACGTTCGAGCTCCGTCCGGTTGCCTTGGACCGCGAAGGGCTCCTCGTGGCGGTCCGCCAGTACCTGGAGCACACACAGGCCGAGACCGGCCTCGAGTGGTCGCTCGAGGGGACCGCGCTCGTCGCCGACCCGATCCCCGAGGCCCGAGCGGTGCTCTACCGGATGGTGCAGGAGGTCGTCGTGAACACGGGGAAGCACGCGAAGGCGAGCCGGCTCGACGTCGAGATGGCAACCGCCGGCGCGGGCGTCGCGGTGCGCCTCCAAGACGACGGCATCGGGTTCGACACGTCCGCGCTCGGGCGACCCGAACCCGGCCACCTCGGTCTCGTCACGAGCATGGAGCGGGCCGAGGTCGCGGGCGGCTGGTTCCGCGTGTCGAGCGCCCCGGGCTCCGGGACGACGGTGGAGTTCTGGCTACCGAGCGAGCGAGGCGACGAGACCTAGGCCGCGCTCACCGGTCGCCGGGCGTCGATCGCGGCCCCCGACGTGGGGTCGAAGAAATGGAACCGCGCCGGGTCGATCGAGAGCGTGATCGTGGAGCCCGGCTTCGCCTGAGAACGGGCGTCCACGCGCGCGCAGAACTGGCAGCGGTTCTCGAGGAGTAGCAGGTCCTCGCCCTCGTCGCTGCTCGCCGCGACGATGTCCTCCGTCTGCACGGGCGGCGCGTCGATCGTGAAGATCACGTTCAGCTCGGAGCCGAGCTCCTCCGTCACGTCGGCCTTCACGTCGATCGTGGGAAGCGCGTCGTTCTTCCAGACGGCCTGGTCCTCGAGGTCCGAAGGCCTGATGCCGAGGATGACCTCCCGCCGGTCGTACGCGGAGAGGTTGGTGGATCCGTCCATCGGCAGGCGATATCCGCCGAACTCGACCGCCTCGCCCTCCACCGACGCCGCGACGAGGTTCATCGGCGGCGAGCCGATGAATGCGGCGACGAACAGGTTCGTCGGCCGGTTGTAGAGGTTCTGCGGCGTGTCCACCTGTTGCAACACGCCATCGCGCAGGACCGCCACGCGCTGACCGAGCGTCATCGCCTCGACCTGGTCGTGCGTCACGTACACCGTCGTCGTCTTCAGCCGATCGTGCAGGAGCGCGAGCTGAGCGCGCATCTGCACCCGGAGCTTCGCGTCGAGGTTCGACAGGGGCTCGTCCATGAGGAACGCCCGGGGCTCCCGGACCATCGCGCGACCCATCGCCACGCGCTGACGCTGGCCGCCCGAGAGCGCGGCCGGCTTCCGGTCCATCAGCGGCTCGAGGCCGAGGATCCTCGCGACGTCGGCGACCCGTCGCTTCGTCTCGTCCTTTGCGGTCTTGCGCAGCCTGAGGCCGAACCCGAGGTTGTCCTCCACGCTCATGTGCGGGTACAGGGCGTAGTTCTGGAACACCATCGCGACGTCACGTTCCTTCGGGGGGAGGTCGGTGACCTGCTCGTCGCCGATGAACACCTCCCCGGCGGTGACCTCCTCGAGGCCGGCCAGGATGCGAAGGATCGTGGACTTCCCGCAGCCCGATGGGCCCACCAACACCATGAACTCGCCGTCCTGGATCTCCAGCGAGACGTCGTGGACGGCGACGACGTCGCTGCCGAAGACCTTCGTGATGTTCTCGAGGGCGATCCGAGCCATGTCAGGACTCCTTCCGGGTTCGCAGAGTGTGGGCGGACATCCGACGGTCGGTCAACCCAGATCGAGCGCGTCGGTGAGCCGCAGGCGCCGCGCCGCGTCGGTCCAGCCCGAGCAGCGCCGAGCCGAGCACCGGTGGGGCATCGAGCACGAGCGTCCGTGATCGAGGCGCGACGGCCAGCATGCCCTCTCGGATCCGCTCGAAGAACTCGTGGTCGTCGTTGCGGAAGATGCCGCCCCCCAGGACGACGTCGACGTCGAGCTTCGTCATGTGAAGCCGCCTGATCGCGGCGCCCGCCATCGCGACGACCTCGTCGGCCTGATGGTCGACGATGCTCCGCGCGACGGCGTCCCCGTCCTTCGCCGCCTCGAACACGACGGGGGCGAGCTCGACGATGCGCTCGCCGTCGATCCGATCGAGGTGCATGGCCTCCACGACCTGGCGCGGACGACGCAGCCCGAAGAACGCGGGGATGAGGCGGCGCAGGGTCGTGGGGTCGCCCCGCCCGTCCTCGGCGCGAATCGCGTACCAGAGTCCCGCGCCGCCCACGTCGCCGCCGCCGCCCCAGTCCCCCGAGATCAGGCCGACCGCGGGGAAGCGGAAGACCCGGCCGTTCGGAGCCACCGCCGAGCAGTTCGTGCCGTAACCGCACACCACCCCCACGCCCCATGGGCGATCGGTGCCGGCTCGCAGGACCGCGAAGGTGTCGTTGCGGACGACGTCCTCCGACGTGAGGCCCTGCGCGCCCAGCCACTTCGCGATGCGTCGGTCGTCGGAGGGGAGGTCGGCGCCGGCGAGGCAGTAGACGCCGACGTCGGCGACGGGGAGCCGGGCAGGGTCGAGGCCGGCGTCGGCACAGGCCGCGCGCGCCGCCTCCATCACGAAGCCCAGGTGGTCGGGGCTGCCGGTCCCGTTGTGGTCCGAGCCGAGACGCCGAGCGGCTCCCACGACCGTGCCGTCGGCCCGCAGCAGGGCGGCGTCCACCTTGGAGCCTCCGGCGTCGACCGCGAGGAGTGCGGGTCGCCTCACGGGAGTGCCTCCTCGGGAAGCTCGTCGAGCCGGACGAATCGGAACCCGTCGGCGCGAAGCCCGTCCACGATCGGCGGGACGGCGCCGTGGGTCCCGTCCGGCCAGGTGTGGAGCAGCACGACGGCTCCGTCGCCGTGCGCACGCACGCCCTCGATCGCGTCACGGGAGATCGCGGCGGCGTCGCGCCACGGCTCCCAGTCCTCGAGCGCCACGTCCCAATGCACGTCGCGATAGCCGAGCTCGGCAAGCGGGCCTTGGACTCGCTCGTCGCCGTGACCGTCGCCGAACGGGCACCGGAACCAGGGTTTCGGATCGGTGCCGATGATGTCGTAGATCGCCTCTGCCGCCTCACGAACGTCGGTTCGCAGGCCCTCGTCGGTGAACAGCGTCATGCGCGCGTGGTACTTGGAGTGGTTGCCGACGAGATGTCCGTCGACGGCGATCCGGCGGGCGGTCTCCGGCTGGGATTCCGCCCACCGCCCCTGCACGAAGAAGGTTGCGGCGACCCCCCGTTCGGCGAGGTGATCCAGGATGCGCTCGGCGTTCTCGCTCGAGCGCCACGGGCGATCCGGATGCTCCGCGTCGAACGTCAGCGCGACGCGAGGGGCGGTCGGGAATGGGTCAGGAAAGTTTCCTAACGATTTCACCGCCGGGAGTGTACGATGCGCGGGCCATGGGTGTGAAGGTTGCCGTCGTCGGAGGCGGGAGCACCTACACCCCCGAGCTCGTCGAGGGGTTCGTGACCCGTGGCGACCGGCTCCCCGTGGACGAGCTCGTGCTGCTCGACGTCGACCCCGACCGCCTCGCGGTGGTAGGGGCTCTCGCCGAGCGCATGGTGCGGAAGGCCGGCTGGCCGGGAGCGATCCGGCTCACGCAGAGCCGGGACGAGGCGCTCGAGGGCGCTGACTTCGTGATCGTGCAGCTCCGGGTGGGCGGCCAGGCGGCGCGCCTCACGGACGAGACGATCCCACCGTCGTACGGCTGCATCGGCCAGGAGACGACCGGCCCGGGGGGCTTCGCGAAGGCGCTGCGGACGGTGCCCGTCGTGCTCGAGCTCGCGCGCGAGACCTCGCGCCTCGGCGCCCCGGGCGCGTGGTTCGTCGACTTCACGAACCCGACCGGGCTGGTCACACAGGCGCTGCTCGACGAGGGGCACCGGGCGATCGGCCTCTGCAACGTCGCGATCGGGTTCCAGCGCAGGTTCGCGGCGCATTTCGGCGTCGCGCCGGACCGGGTGCGACTCGACCACGTCGGCCTCAACCACCTCAGCTGGGAGCGGGCCGTGTTCGTGGAGGGCGTCGATCGCCTGGCGGAGCTGCTCGAGGCGGCCGCCGACCTGGTCGCCGACGAGGCCGATATGCCGGTGGAGCTGGTTCGCGCGCTCGGCGCGATCCCGAGCTCCTACCTGCACTACTACTACCTCACCTCCGAGGTGCTCGAGCATCAGCGGTCGCATCCGTCGCGCGCCGAGGAGGTCATGAGGATCGAGGCCGAGCTGCTCGAGCTCTACCGGGACCCCGAGCTCGACGTGAAGCCGAAGCTGCTCGAGGAGCGCGGCGGCGCCTTCTACTCCGACGCGGCGGCCGCGCTCGTCGCCTCGCTCCACGCCGGCACCGGCGACGTCCAGGTCGTGAACGTCCGCAACGTCGGCGCGATCCCGAACCTCCCAGCGGACGACGTCGTGGAGGTTTCCGCGACGATCGACCGAGACGGCGCGCACCCGATCGCGACCGCACCGCTCGCCCCCGAGATGCTCGGGCTCGTGCAGCACGCGAAGGCGTACGAGCTCCTCGCGATCGAGGCGGCGACGACCGGGAACCGCACCACCGCGCTCAAGGCCCTCATGGCGAACCCGCTCGTGGGCGACTACCGCGTCGCGGCACCGCTGCTCGACGCGCTGCTCGACGCGAACCGCGAGCTGCTGCCGCAGTTCGCCTGACCCGGCGGACCGTCAGCCCTCCGGCAGCTCCGACGCGTGGCGCTGGATCTTCGCGAGGGCCTCGACCGCGTCCTGGACCCCGGCGTTCCCGTCCCGGAAGACGTTCTCCATGAAGTACACCGACTCGCGAAGGCCCGCGGCCTCGGCGACGGGGAACGACATCGATGCGGGGTCGAGCCGGTCGGCGAACTCGACGGCCACGGGGAGCCGGGAGAGCGACGGCTGGAACAGCTCGTATCGGCTCATCGGTGGGTACTGGACCTCCGCGGGGATCCCCTCGGCCTCCATCGCCGCGCAGACGACCTCGTTGGTTCGGCCGGCGAAGGCGTCGGGGTCGATCGCGATGAGGTAGTTGTAGAAGCTCCACCGCGTGATGCGCTCGTCGGCGGGCATCACGCGAACCCCGGGAACCTCGGCGACGAGCCGTTCGAACGCCTTGCCGGCGACCGCGCGCTCCTCTTGCTGTGCGGGGAACCGTCGCATCGCCACGACGAGGAGCGCGGCGTGCAGCTCGCTCAGGCGGTAGTTCGCGCCGAACGTGACCTCTTTCTCGTCGGGATCCTTCGGGCGGCCGCAGTCGATGATCGAGTGTGCGCGCCTCGCGAGCGCCTCGTCGTTCGTGAGCAGCGAACCGCCCTCGCCGGCGGTGAGGATCTTCGAGGATTGGTGGCTGAAGGACCCGAAGCTCCCGATGCAGCCCGCGCCGCGGCCGCGCCACTGCTGGCCGTGCGCGTGCGCGCAGTCCTCGACGATCGCGAGGCCGTGGCGCTCGGCGATCTCGGTGAGGCGATCCATGTCCGCCATCTGGTGGCCGAGGTGCACGGGCAGGATCGCCTTCGTCCGCGGCGTGATCGCGCCTTCGACGAGGTCGGGGTCGATCGTCCACGTGCGTGGCTCGACGTCCACGATGACGGGAAGCGCGCCGGCGGCCATCGGCGCGTACGCCGTCGCGCTGAACGTGAGCGCGGGGATGACGACCTCGTCGCCCCAGCCGATGTCGAGCGCCTTGAGCGCCACCTCCATCGTCACGGTGCCGTTCATCATCAGCACGCCGTGACGGGCACCCTGGTAGGCCGCGAACGCTTCCTCGAACGCGGCACCGTTGCGGCCGGGCTCCGGGAACCCGCCCCATGCACCGCTCCGCACGACCTCGCCGACCGCCGCGACGTACTCGTCGTCGGGCGAAGGCCACGCCGGGTACGGGGTGCCGCGAACGGGCGCCCCGCCGTTGATCGCGAGCTCCGCCATCGTCACACGCTCCTTCCGTCGGGCCGCGGTCGCGGCCTTGGTAGTGTCCACCACGTGGGGGCCTCGTGACGAGGATCGAGCCGGAGGAGCCGCGCTGATCCTCGACCTCACGCCGGCACACGACGTCAGGATCGACGCGGGGACGAAGGGTTTTCCGGCGCTCACCGGATCGGTTCGCGCGGTGGACGTCGCCGCGGCGGGCTGGTCGCTCCCTCGCGACCTGCGCGCGCCGGTGATGACCCTGCGCGCGACGGCGCTCGACCACAACCTCGCGCTCATGGCGTCGTTCTGTCGCAACCACGACGTGGACCTCGTTCCGCACGGTAAGACGACGATGGCGCCGCAGCTCTGGGACCGACAGCTCGAGGCGGGGGCCTGGGGGATCACGGCCGCCACCGTCGCGCAGGCGGCAGTCATGCGCTCGGTGAGGGTGCCGCGGATCCTGCTCGCGAACGAGCTCGTGGACGGCCCCTCGATCGACTGGGTCGCAGCACAGCTCGGAGACCCGGACTTCGACTTCGTGTGCTACGTGGACTCGCTGCGCGGCGTCGCGATCCTCGAGGAGCGCTTGGGCGCGGCCGGCGCGCCGAGGCCGCTGGGCGTGCTCGTCGAGATCGGCCACGAGGGCGGCCGCACGGGTTGCCGGACGGTGGACGCCGCGCTCGAGGTCGCGGGGGCGGTCGCGGCGAGCAAGCGTCTCGAGCTCGCCGGCGCCGCAGGCTACGAGGGGACGATCGGCGAGGGTCGCTCCCTCGACGCGATGACGGCCGTGAGCGCGTTCGTCGATCGGCTCGGCGAACTCGCGAGGGGCCTGCTCGAACGCGGCGCGGTCCGCGACGGAGCGATCGTGAGCGCGGGTGGCAGCGTGTTCTTCGACGTCGTCGCCGACCGGCTGCGTGAGGCGCTTCCCGAGGGATCCGGCGCGCGCATCGCGTTGCGATCGGGCTGCTACCTCACGCACGACCACGGGACGTACGAGCGCAACTCGCCGTTCTCCGGACGCGCGGATCCCGCGCTGCGATTCCATCCCGCGATCGAGCTCTGGGGGAGGGTGCTCTCCCGACCCGAGCCGTCGCTCGCGCTGCTCGGCTTCGGGCGGCGCGACGCCCCCTTCGACACCGGGATGCCTGTGCCCCTGTCGATCCACTCGCCGTCGGGCGATCCGACACGGGCCGCGCGCGGGATCGAGGTGGAGCGCCTGAACGACCAGCACGCGTTCTGCCGAGTCGACCCGAAGACGCCGCTCGAGGTCGGAGAGCTCGTGGCGTGCGGGATCTCGCACCCGTGCACGGCGTTCGACAAATGGCGCGTGCTGCCGGTCGTCGACGACCACCTGCGCGTGGTCGACGCCGTCGCGACGTTCTTCTAGCGTTTCGGGAAGCCCTCGGTGTCGCCCACGGTCGTGGCGACCGCCGCACCGCACCGCGCGCCCTCGGCGAGCGCTGTCGCCGGGTCCGCGCCCGAGAGACGGGCGGCGAGATAGCCGGCGTTGAACGCGTCGCCGGCGCCGACGGGGTCGACGTCCGCGCGAGGCTCGCCCTCGAGCTCGTGCCAGCCGCCGCGCTCGTCGAGCGCGGCGGCGCCCCGAGGCCCGCGCTTCACCACCACCTCACGGGGACCGCTCGCGCGGCAACGCCGCGCGAGCTCCTCCGCCGAACCCGGCCCCACGAGCGCGGCGAGCTCCCGCTCGCCCGCCAGCACCAGCGTGGCGCGTTCGACCAACGGAAGCACGAGCTCGGGCGCGCGATCCGAACCCCAGAGCCCCGCCCGGAGGTTCGGATCGACCGCGCGGACGCCGCCGGCGCGTTCGAGCAGCGAGATCGCCGCACGCCCCGGACCGTCGCCGATCAGCGCCGTGATGCCGGTCACGAGCACGGCGCGGGCGTCCTCGACCGGCACACCGTCCAGATCCTTGGGCGACAGCGCGCTCGCGGCCGACGCCAAGCGGTAGTAGACGACCGCGCCGGTCGTGTCGCGGAGCATGAGGCCGGTCGGGCGGCCCGGGTCCCGCGTCACCCAGCGGACGTCGACGCCCTCGCGCTCGAGCGCGGCGGCCACGCGTTCGCCCGGGACGTCGGCGCCCAGCCTGCTCACCCAGGCCGTACGCAATCCCAAGCGGGCGAAGCCGACGCACGCATTGCTCTCCGCGCCGCCGTGCGTCACGTGAAGCGAGCCGGCGCCCGCGAGCGTTCCCTCGGCGACGAGCGAGAGCATCGTCTCGCCGACCGCGACGAGGTCGAAGCGCGCGCTCACGGCGAGGCGGCGACGCGCGCGACGGCGGCGGCGCGCGCCGCGACGCGCTTCAGCTCGCCGTCTCCGTGCGGCGGCGTCCGGCCCACCAGCTCGCCGCCCAGCCCCACGCAGGTGGCCCCGGCCTCGAGGTAGCCCTGCACCTCCTTGATCGCGATGCCTCCCGTCGGCACGAACGGCGTCGTGGGGAACGGTCCGCGCAACGCGCGCACGTATGCGGGGCCTCCCGTCGAGGCGGGGAAGAGCTTCACGGCCTTCACGCCCAGCGCGAGCGCCCGGAGGATCTCGGTGGCGGTGAACGCGCCGGCGATCGGCTCCAGCCCGCGGTCCAGCGCCTCGGCGATCACCTCGTCGACGGTTCCGGGGGTCACGACGAACCGGGCTCCGGCGTCGGCGCAGGCGCGCACCTGCTCGGCGGTGACCACGGTGCCCACGCCGACCGTTCGCCCCTTCGCGGCCGACCTCTCGACCGCATCGAGGGCGCCCGGGGTGTCGATCGTGACCTCGGAAAGACCGATCCCGCCCGCGTCGAGCGCATCGAGGGTCGCTTCGACGTCCCCCTCGGAACGGAACCGAACGATCGCGAGCACGCGGGACGATTCGATCACCGACATCGCGCGCTCCCTTGACCCGGGCGGACGGCCCAGCGTAGCATCGCGCGAGTTCAGTTAGGAAACTTTCCTATCACGGATCGGGAGGGTGCGACGCCGACGGAACAGACGTTCGCCGCGGGGACGCCCAGCCTCCTTCGCGCGATCAACGAGCGGACCGTGCTCGAGTTCATCCGGCAGGTCGGTCCCGTCTCCCGCGCGCAGATCGCGAGGGACTCCGGACTCTCGAAGCCGACGGTCTCGCAGGCGCTCTCGGCGCTCGCGCGCGCGAAGCTCGTGCGCGAGGCCGGGCGATCGTCGGGCGGGAAGGGGCCCACCGCCGTGCTCTACGAGCTGAACCCGAGGGCCGGATGGGTGGTGGGCATCGACGTGGGCCGCGACCGCGTGCGCGCGGCGATCGCCGACCTCACCGGGGACTTCATCGCTCGCCGCGACGAGCGGGCGCGGGTGCGGAGCGCGGACACCCTCCTCGAGCAGATCGGAGAGATCTCCCACGGCCTCGCGGCCGAGGCGGGCATCCGCTGGCGGCAGGTCACCTCGGCGGCCGTCGCGAGCCCCGGAGTCCTGGAGCCCGCCCGAGGCAAGGTCTCGCTCGCTCACAACCTGCCGGGATGGGGGCGCCTCGGCCTCGTGGAGGCGCTGCGGAAGGAGCTCGGCACGGCACTCACGTTCGAGAACGACGTGAACCTCGCGACGGTGGGCGAGCAGTGGCGCGGCCTCGGCAAAGACGTGCAGAACTTCGTGTTCCTGCACGTCGGGACCGGGGTGGGGATGGGGTTGGTGGTAAACGGCCGCCTGTTCCGGGGCGCGCACGGTGCGGCCGGCGAGGTCGGGTACCTGCCGCTCGCGACCGCCGACCCGCACGATCCCGAGAACCTGCGTCACGGCGCCCTCGAGGGGGCGGTGGGAGCGGCCGGCGTGGTGGAGCTCGCTCGCTCGCTCGGCATGGAGGCCCCACTCACGCCGAGGAAGATCTTCCACGCCGCGCGAAAGGGCGATCCCATCCCCCGGAAGGTGGTCGACCTGGTCGCGGACCGGATCGCGCTCGGGATCGCCGCCGTGGTCCCCGTGGTCGATCCCGAGCTCGTGATCCTCGGGGGAGGGATCGGACAGAACGGTGACCTCCTGCTCGAGCGGATCGAGCGCGAGCTGCAGACGCTCTCGCCCTTCCACCCCAGGATCGAGATTTCGGCGCTGGGTGAAGACGCGGAGCTGAACGGGGCCGTCGCCACCGCACTTCAGGAGGCCCAGGACCAGTTGTTCGCCCGCGCCGACGCGCGGGGAGGCATCGCCGTATGACCCCGGCCACGTACACCCAAGGAGACCGGCATCGTCCCCGCGATCGGGAGAGGGAGGAACGGCACATGAAGCGATTGTTGGTGTCGACGCTCGTGTTCGCGCTCGCCGTGACCGCGTGCACCGCGGGTGGCAACACCTCGACCCCCGCCACCATCAACCCGAGCGAGTCGCACGAACCGGTGACCCTCGAGATCTGGGGCGCCTGGTCGGGCCGCGAGCTCAAGCAGTTCAACCAGATCTTCGACGGGTTCACCGCCCAGTACCCGTGGATCACGGTGAACAGCACGGGCAGTGTGGGAGACCAGAAGATCATCGCTGGCATCAACAGCGGCACGCCGCCGGACGTGGTGCTCTCGTTCACGCCCGACCGGGTCGGCGCGTTCTGCGCGACCGGCGGTTGGCAGGACCTGATGCCGTATATGGACCAAACGGGCTTCGATCTCAGCCAGATCCCGGAGGGGGCGCTCGCGTACACGAGCTACGGCGGCAGCCAGTGCGCGCTGCCGTTCCTCACGGACACGTACGGCCTGTACTACAACATCGACATGTTGGAGAAGGCGGGCATCTCGGATCCTCCGAAGACGCTCTCCGAGCTGCAGGCCGATGCGAAGAAGCTCACCGTCATCAACTCGAGCGGCGAGATCGAGGTCGCGGGGTTCGTGCCCTGGTTCGGGTACTACGAGTTCAGCCCGTTGAACATGTCCATCATGTTCGATGCCCCCTGGTACAACGCCGACGGGACCCAGTCGGCGGTCGGGACGGACCCCGCCTGGCAAACGATGTTCGAGTGGCAGAAGCAGTTCATCGCGGACGTGTACGGCGATGGTGACTTCGCGACGGGGGCCGACCGGCTCCAGCGCTTCGTCGCCGGTGCGGGCGAGGAGTTCTCGACGGCGCACGACATGTACACCGGCCGGATCGCGATGAACCTCGACGGCGAATGGCGCACGGCGTTCATCGCGGACGAGAAGCCCGACATGAACTACGGGACGGCGCCGCTGCCGACGCCCGACGACCTCGCGAGCAACTACGGCATGGGCCCGATGTACGGCACGATCATCGGCATGCCCAAGGGCTCCCCGCACCCCGCCGAGGCGTGGCTGCTGCTCCAGTACATGGCGACGGACACGGATACGCTCGTGTACATGGCGAACAACGTGCGGAACGTGCCGACGACGCTCGCGTCGCTCGACTCGCCAGACCTGGACGTGACGCCGCAGTTTCAGACGTTCCTGGACATCTTCACGAACCCGCTGTCGCGGGACAAGGAGCCGACGGCGATCGGGTCCGCCGACCAGGAGACGGTCTCGAGCTTCGCCGAGAAGTGGCAGACGAACGCGGACTCGGACCTCGCCGGCGGACTGCAGCAAGCCGCCACGCAGATCGACGACCAGCTCGCCCAGCAGCAGGGACCATAGGGAGGAGCCACGGCCGCATCGACCACGCAGATCACGCGGGCGCCCGTCGAGGTCGCCGCCATCCGGCGGCGGCCTCGCCGGCGCGACCCGAAGCACGCGCTCACCGTGCTGGCGTTCATGGCACCGTGGATCCTCGGGTTCCTGGGCCTGATCCTCTACCCGATGCTCTCGAGCCTGTACTTCTCGTTCACGAGGTACTCGCTGCTCGACCAGCCCCAGTGGATCGGTCTGGACAACTACGTCTTCATGTTCACGAAGGACCCGTACTTCTGGATCACGCTGCGGAACACGCTATGGATCATCGTGGTGGGCGTGCCGTCGAGGGTCGCGTTCGGCATCATCACCGCCTGGCTCCTCACCCTCCCAAGGAAGGGCACGCGGACCTATCGCACGATGTACTTCATGCCCTCGATCGCGCCGCCAGCCGCGGCCGCGCTCGCGTTCGTCCTGGTCTTCCAGCCTGCGTTCGGGCCGGTGAACCAGATCCTTCGCGGACTCGGGATGCGTGAACCGCCGCTCTGGTTCTACGGACCGGGATCGTCGAAGTGGGGCCTGGTGCTGCTCGGTCTGTGGGGCATCGGGGACGCGATGATCATCTTCCTCGCCGGGCTCCTGAACGTGCCCCGCCAGCTCTATGAGGCGGCGGACATCGAGGGCGCGAACGGCCGGCAGAAGTTCCGCCACGTGACGCTCCCGATGATCTCGCCGGTGATCTTCTTCTCCACCGTGATCGGGATCATCTACGGCTTCCAGCTGTTCACCCAGGCCTACGTCGCGAGCGTGGCGACGAGCGGCTCGTCGGTGACCGACGTGGCTTCGAACATCGGAAGCCCGCAGAACTCGATGCTGTTCTTCTCGGTGTACCTGTACAAGACCGGCTTCCAGGACTTCCGCATGGGGTACGCGTCGGCGCTCGCGTGGGTGCTCTTCGTGATCACGATGGTGTGCACCCTCACCATCATCAAGGGCTCGCGGCGCTGGGTCTTCTATCAGGGGGGTGGCTTTCGATAGCGACGGCGACCGCGGCACCACCTGCAGCACGCGTGGCCGACATCACGCCACGTCCCGTCCCCGAGGTCGTGCGTCGCCGGCGCTTCCTCCTCGCGGTCGGGCGCCATGCCGTGCTCATCAGCGTGGCGGCGGCCTTCCTGGCGCCGTTCCTCTTCATCGTGTTCACGTCGCTCATGACCAGCCAGCAGGCCGTGACGCCGTCGTTTTGGCCACGACCGTTCCAGTGGTCGAACTACGTGGACGTGTTCCGCCGGATCCCATTCGTCACGTACTTCTGGAACACCACGCAGATCGCCGTGGGCGCGACGATCGGGGTCCTCGTGTCGTGCATCCCCGTGGCGTACGCCTTGTCGAGGATGCGCTGGCGCGGCCGCCAGTTCGCGTTCGTGCTGATCCTTTCGACGCTGATGCTGCCGTTCCAGGTGACGGTCGTGCCCCTGTACGTCATCTGGGTGCGGCTCGGCCAGATCAACCACCTCACGCCGCTGATCCTCCCGGCGTTCCTCGGCGACGCCTTCTCGATCTTCCTGCTCCGGCAGTTCTTCCTCACGATCCCGGAGGAGCTCTCCGACGCGGCTCGCGTCGACGGGGCGAGCGAATGGCAGATCATGACGCGCGTGATCGTGCCGCTCGCGAAGCCCGCGATCGCGGCCGTCGCGTTGTTCCAGTTCCTCTATTCGTGGAACGACCTCTTCGGGCCGCTGCTCTTCCTCGGCGGCAACCAGAAGCTGTGGACGCTCACGATCGGGCTGTCGGAGTTCCAGTCCCGGCACGGCGTCGAGTGGAACCTCACGATGGCGGCGTCGGTGCTCTTCATGCTGCCGATCATCGTGCTGTTCTTCCTGGCGCAGCGAGCGTTCATCGAGGGCGTCACCCTCACCGGCGTGAAGGGCTGACGCCCTCCCATGTCGATCCGGGTCGCCCTGTTCGGGTGCGGGTGGATTCAGGACTTCCACGCGCGCGGCGTGCGGGCGCACCCGGATGGCGAGCTCGTCGCGGTCGCGAACCACCGCGAGGAGACCGCGCACGCGTTCGCCGAACGACACGAGATCGAACGCGTGACGACGGACTGGCGGACGCTCGCCGCCGATCCCGCCGTGGACGCCGCGATCGTGGCGACGCCGAACGCCCTGCACGCACCCCAGGCCGTGGAGCTCCTGCGCGCCGGCAAGCACGTGCTGGTCGAGAAGCCGATGGCGACCTCGGTCGCCGAGTGCGACGCGATGATCCAGGCGGCCGCGGAGGGATCGGCGTCGCTCATGGTCGCGCACTGCTGGCGCTTCCACGACGACGTCAGGGCTTTGGGGCGCCGGATCGAGGCCGGCGAGCTCGGCGAGATCGTGAAGACCCGAGGGTACGGCGTGCACGTGGACTGGGGGCCCTCGGGATGGTTCGTCGATCGCGAGCTCGCGGGCGGCGGCGCACTCGTCGACATGGGGGTCCACGCGATCGACACCGCGCGGTTCCTCCTGGGCGACCCGGTGCCGGAGCGGGTCTGCGCGGCGATCGGCACGCGCTACGCAGCCGGGCGGTACGAGGTCGACGACGACGGGGTCGTGCTGATCACGTGGTCGAACGGGACGACCTCCCTCGTGGAGTGCGGGTGGTGGCAGCCGCACCGGGGCGGACCCGAGGCGGATACCGAGGTCTACGGCACGAGGGGCTACGATCGCGTCTGGCCCGCGGAGGCCCCCGCCGACGACGAGCTTGGGCTCCAGCCCATGTATTCGGCACAGGTGGGGGAGTTCCTCGACGCCGTCGGCGAGGGCCGGCGGCCGCGGCCTTCCGGCGAGGACGGGAGGATCGTGATGCAGGTGGTCGAGCGAGCGTATGCCTCCGCGCTCGAGGCGCACGCGACGTGAGCGTCTTCCTCGGCGTCGACGGCGGTGGGACGAAGACGCACGCCGTGGTGGCGGACGGGGCTGGCACTCCCCTCGGGGTCGGCGTGAGCGGCGCGTCCAACTGGGAGGACGTGGGCCTGGACGGCGCCGTCGCCACGGTGGGCGCGGCGGTCGAGGAGGCCTTCGGGCAGGCGAACCTCGGCCCTTCGGATGCGACGGCGGCCGTCTTCGGCCTCGCCGGACTGGACTGGGAGAGCGATCGCCGGCGCCTCGCGATCGTCCCGGAGTCGCTCGGGCTTGCGTGCGAGTGGCTGACGGTGAACGACTCGTTCGTCGCGCTCCGCGCCGGCGCCAACCATCCGTGGGGGATCGTCGTGATCGCCGGCACCGGGGCCGTCGCCGCCGGCCGGGACCCCGATGGGCAGGAGTTTCGAACCCTCGGGCTCGGCCCGGTGTACGGCGACTACGGGAGCGCCTCGGAGATCGGAGAGGCGGCGATGCGCGCCGTGGCGGAGTGGTTCATCGGGCTCGGCGGCGCGACGGCGCTCACCGACGCCTTGTGCCTGCATGCTGGCGTCGACACCGCGCAAGAGCTCCTCGAACGCTACAGCCGGAGCCAGGAGCCACTCGACCCGATCGCCCGCGTCGTGATGAAGGTCGCCGACGAGGGCGACCCGACTGCGAGGACCATCGCCGAGCGCGCCGGCGCCGGCCTGGGTGCTCGCGCGGCGCTCGTGGCGCGCAAGCTCTCGATGCAGCAGTTGCCCGTCGAGGTGGTGCTCGCAGGAGGAGTGTTCCGGAGCGCGAACCGCGCGTTGATGGCCGCGTTCGAGATGGAGCTTCGCCGAACGGTGCCGCGCGCGGCGGTCTCGCGGCTGGAGGTCCCGCCGGTCGTCGGGGCCGTGCTGCGCGCGATGGAGCTCGTCGGCGTTGAGCCGCCCGGAGCCGTGCACCTGCACCTCTCGCTCGAGGTGATCAAGCACCTCGGCTACGAGTTCGCCTGAACGTTCAGACGCGCGACGCGGCCTCGGCCTGGCGGCCCAGGTAGCCCCAGACGAGCAGCACCTGGTAGAGCTCGCGGAGGTCGTCCGTCTCGTAGCGCAGGGTCCGCGCCGCGGGCCGTTCCGTTCGCGGCACGAGCATCCCCATGTCGACGATCGCCGTGCTCGCGTCCACCTCGAACGTGTAGGGCGGCGGCGGGCGGAACGGCCGCAGCGTCCCCGCGCCGATCACGGCCTGTTCGGCGGCGCCCTTGATCACGGTGCGTGCCCACTCCGGGGAGAGCGATCGCGCGGACGTTCGCCCGAACGCCTCCTTCACGGCGACGGTGCGCACGCCCGGAAGCGCGGCCTCGGCCTGCTGGCAGCACGCGCGGTCGCCCACCACCAGAGCGACCGGAACCCCGAAGCTTCCGGCGAGCGCCGCGTTCAGCAACGTCTCGTTCCACGAATCGCCGTTGACGCGCACGTCGGTGAAGAACCCCGCGTAGGTGTGGTCGAGGATCGCCTGGCTCGTGCCGGCTCCCGCGTGGTACCCGAGGAAGAGCGCGCAGTCCGTGCCGGTCTCGAGCCCGGTCATCATCGAGAACGGCACCTTCGGCGCGCCCTGCACGAGCTCGGCGCGCTGATCGAGCTTCTGCGGCAACAGGTTCCCCATGTCGCCGTGCGAGTCGCTCACCACCACCCGGGAGGCCCCCGCCTCGAAGGAACCCGCGATCGCGGCGTTGGCCTCCTCGGTCATGATCTCGCGGGCCCACGCGTAGTCGTCGGTCCCGCGGGTCATCTGACGTGCCGACGTGAGGCCGGCGATGCCTTCCATGTCGATCGAGATGAACACGTCCATGGGTGACGAACTCTATACTTCTCGCGCTCATGACAACGGTCTAGCCGACAACCCCACGCGATCTCGCCGGACGGGCTCCCGTCCGGCTTCAGGTTCGGCGCGCTCGGTTGGGCCGTTCGCACGTTCCCCGCCGTCGCGCCCTGCAAGAAAGGACGCTCGACGCTCGTGGCTCGACGACTTCCCGCGCCGTTCGTGTACCTCCTGAGCGAGGCCCTCATCGGCTTCTTCTTCACGATGACCACGGTCGTGTTCTCGATCTACCTGATCCGCGACGTCGGCCTCGACCCGCTTCAGCTCGTGCTGATGGGCACGGCGCTCGAGGCGACGTACTTCCTCTTCGAGGTGCCGACCGGCGTCGTCGCCGACGTCGTGAGCCGCAAGGTCTCGATCGTGATCGGCCTGGTGCTCTCGGGGATCGCGTTCCTCGCGCTCGGCCTCGTGCGAAGCTTCGGTGCCGCCATCCTCACGCAGCTCCTCTGGGGCTTCGGCGCGACGTTCACGAGCGGCGCCGACGTCGCGTGGATCACCGACGAGGTCGGTGAGGAGGCGGCTCGCCCCCTCTACCTCCGAGCGGGTCAGTACGGGAACCTGGGCGGGCTGCTCGGCATCGTCGTCGGGATCTCGCTCGCGACGGTCGCGCTCTCCATGCCGATCGTGATCTCCGGGATCGGGTTCGTCGCGCTCGGCCTGATGCTGGTCGTCGTCATGCCCGAAGAGCACTTCGTGAAGCCGGTCCGCTCGGAGGGTGAACGCATCCACCACTCGCTTCGGAAGACGCTCGGCGGCAGCGCGCGCGCGATCCGCGGCCATCCGGTGCTGTTCCTGATCCTCGTGGTTGCCGCGCTGCACGGGATGTCGACGGAGGGCTTCGACCGCCTCGCCGACTTCCACATCCTGCAGGACATCGGGCTCCCCTCGTTCTGGACGTTCGATCGCATCGTGTGGTTCGGCGTGATCGACGCCGGCGCGCTCCTGCTCGGCATCGCCGCCACCGAGGTCGTGAAGCGGAAGGTCGACCTCGAGCACGTGAACGGGGCGGCGCGAGCGCTGCTCGTCATCGACGTGGCGCTGATCGCGCTGGTGGCACTCTTCGGCCTGTCGGGTGCGTTCGGCCTGGCGCTCGCCGGGATCTGGCTCGTGGCCGGCCTTCGCACGGTTCGCGACTCCGTCTTCACGGCGTGGACCAACCGTGGGCTCGATGCGGGCACGCGAGCGACGATCAACTCGATCGTGGGGCAAGCCGACGCGATCGGCCAGACGGCGGGCGGGCCCGTGCTCGGAGTGATCGCGCGCGCGGCCTCGGTGCCCGCCGCGATCGTGGTATCGGGCCTCGTCCGGCTACCGGCGCTCGTGTTCTACGGCGTCGCGATCCGCCGCGGGACCGTCGGCGCCGTCCGGCCCGACGAGGTCGCCGACCTCGACGCGGCGGCCGAGAGCTGATCCGGCGCTATTCGTACGGGTCCTCGGGCGCAGGGATCTCGACGACGCTCGTCGCCGCGAGCTCGGGGACGTCGTCGACGATCCCCGCGAAGGTCCCCGTCACCGTGACCCACTGGTCGCGCGCGGGCCGATCGCCCGCGACGCCGACGATCCGGATCACGACGGGGGTGGCGTCGGCCGCGCAGCAGGCGATCTGGTAGCGGGCCAGAGGAAAGCTGCCCTCCCCCGTACCCGCCACGAAACCCGTGAGGAGGACGCTCGCGCCTCGCAGGCTCGTGCCGTCTCGATCGAACGAGCGTTGCCCGAACTCGAGAAGCGTCATCGGGCGGGCAGGCGCATCGGCGGGAAGCGGGTCGAAGACCGCCGCACCCGCTCGGATGTCGACGGTTGCGCCGCGATCCACGCCGAAGCTCCCGAGCGTCGGCGGGGCGACGAGCAGCAGCGCGCTGATCGGCGCGAGGAGGAGCCACCCGGCGCCGACGTGAGCACCATGAGAGCGGTCCGGGTCGATCGGCGGGGTCGATCGGATCGCGCGGGCCACGGTCACGATGCCGATCACGATGACGGCCACCGCCGCGGCGGCGAGCCACGGTCCCATCCCACCGCGGACGTATCGACGATAGGTCCCCGTGACGGTGAGCCGCATCAGCACCGCGCCGACGAGCAAGCTGATCGTTCCGCCGGCCGCGTTCACAGCAACCACCAACCGACCAAGGCGCTCGACGCCACGGCGGCCACCAACGTGAGCGGCGCGAAGCGCGTCGCAAAACGCCGGCCGAAGGTTCCCGCCTGCAAGGCGACAAGCTTGACGTCGACCATCGGCCCCACGACGAGGAACGCCAGGCGAGCGCTCAGGGAGAACTGCGTGAGGCTGGCGGCCACGAACGCGTCGGCTTCCGAGCAGATGGCCATCGCCACCGCGAGGCCGGCCATCGCGAGCACGGAGAGCGGGCCGGCGCCCGCCACGCCGTCGAGCACGCTCCGCGGCACGACCGTCTGGAGGGTGGCCGCCGTCGCGGCGCCGACGATGAGGAACCCGCCCGCGTGGAGGAAGTCGTGCTGCGCGGTGGCCACGAGCACGGCGAGGGGAGGCCCGTCGACGGCGGAACGCCGGCGACGGGCTCGGTCGAGGAGCTCGTCGCGGCCCCGACGAGCCCAGATGAGCCCGACGAGGTTCGCGGCGAGCAAGCTCGCCGCGAACCGGGCGACGACCATCTCGGGCCGGCCCGGGAACGCCACCGCGGTCGCAACGAGGACCACCGGGTTGATCGCGGGCGCCGAAAGCAGGAACGCGAGCGCGGCCGCCGGCGGCGCGCCCTGCGCCACCAGCCGTCCGGCGATGGGCACCGATCCGCACTCGCAGCCCGGGAGGACGGCGCCGGCCGCGGCGGCGACCGGGACCGCCAGCGCGGGTCGATCCGGAAGCATCCTTGGGAAGAATCCCGCCGGCACGAGCGCCGCGACGACGGCGCTCACGGTCACGCCCAACACGAGGAAGGGCATCGCCTGCACCGCGATCGCGACGAAGACCGTCGCCCAGTGGGCGATCGCGGGGCGATCGAGGAGGTCCTGCAGCGCCGGGCGAAGCACCGCGGCGGCGACGACCACGAGCACGACGACCGCGAGGCCCGCGGTCGTGCGGCGCGTTCCCGGACCACGCAGGTCGTCGGTCGGCGCGATGTTCGCGCCGACCTCCTTGCCGATCCAACCCGACATCGGGCGGCGAGCATACAGCGGCGTTCCACCGCCCCGGACCGGGAACGATCGCGGGAACGCACGGTCCACGCTGCCGACATGCGTTGTTCTCACGAGCGTGGCAGCATGTGTCGACGGGCAGCCGTTCGAAGAGGGGGAGGGGACGATGGCCGGGAAGAGGCTCCGAGGATTCTCCGCGCAGGCGATGCTCGTCCTGCTTGCCGTCGGCGTGGTCGTCGCGGCTCCGCTCGCCGCGCCGAACCGTGCGAGCAACGACGTCATCATCTCCGGTGCGAGATCGATCAACGATCAGCTCCTCGTCACGTTCGCGAGACCGGCGTCGACGACCACCGACGTCCACCTGCTCGCGTTCAACGACTTCCACGGCAACCTCGAGGCCGCCGGGCTCAACATCTACGGGCACTTCGCCGGCGGCGCCGCGTACCTCGCGAAGGCAATCAAGGACCGGCAGGCTCTGTACGGCAACCTCGAGACGACGATCTTCGCGGGCGACAACATTGGAGCGAGCCCCCTCGCGAACGGCCTGTTCTTCGAGGAGCCGGCCACGATCGTCGCGAACCTCATGAACGTCGACTTCGCGTCGGTCGGGAACCACGAGTTCGACAAGGGCAGCACAGAGCTCCAGCGCATCCAGAACGGTGGCTGCCGACCGGTCGAAGGCTGCACGGCGGCTCCGTACGCGCTGCCCGACGGCACGACCACCGACGTCTTCCCCGGCGCGGACTTCCAATACCTGTCCGCGAACGTGGTCGTGGACTCGACCGGCAAGACGCTCTTCCCCGCCTACGGGATCCAGAAGTACAAGGGGAACAGCGGCAGGAAGTTCAGCGTCGGGTTCATCGGCGAGGTGCTGGAATCGACCCCGACGATCGTCACGCCCACCGGGGTCGCGGGCCTCACGTTCCAGGACGAAGCCGATGCGGCGAACGCCGCCGTGCGGACGCTCCAGAAGATCGGCGTGCGGACGTCGGTGCTCGTCGTTCATGAGGGCGGGTTCCAGACCGGCGGCGTCCTGAACGGCTGCAACGGGAGTCTCGCGGGGAGTCCGATCGTCGACATCGCGAGCCGTCTCGACCCGTCGATCAAGGTGATCGTGTCGGCGCACACGCACGCCGAGTACCGTTGCACGCTGACGACCGGCGGCGTGACGCGACTCATCACGAGCGCGTCGTCCTTCGGCCGGATCCTCACCGACATCACGCTCACGATCGCCGACAAGACCGGCGACCTCGTTGCGTCGAGCGCGGAGAACGTGATCGTCGACAACGCGCTCAACGCGCCGGGGCCCGGCGTGACGCGCATCCCGGATCCGTCGAAGGCGGATCCCCAGGTGCAGGCGGTCGTCGACCAGTATGTGACGGCCTCGGCGCCGCTCGCGAACCAAGTCATCGGCCGGATCCAGGGCGATCTCACCCGGACCGGGTCCGCGTTCGGCGAGTCGACGCTCGGCGACGTGATCGCGGACGCGCAGTTCGCGGCGACCGAACCGGCGACCCTGGGGGACGCGCAGCTCGCCTTCATGAACCCGGGCGGCATCCGCGGGGACCTTCTCGCATCCGCGATCTCCTCCGGCGGTGAGGCCGTCGGCGAGGTCACATACGGCGAGGCGTTCACCGTGCAGCCGTTCGGCAACAGCCTCGTGACGAAGACGATGACCGGCGACATGATCCGACGCGTGCTCGAGCAGCAGTTCGTCGGCTGCGGAGGGCAGACCGTGCAGCGGATCCTCCAGATCTCGGCGTCCTTCTCGTACGAGCAGGATCCCGCTTCGGCGACCTGCTCGGGTCATATTGGGACGATGTGGGTGGACGGGGTCGAGGTGGCGTCCACCGATTCGTTCCGCGTCACGATGAACAACTTCCTCGCGTTCGGCGGGGACGGGTTCACCGTGTTCAACGAGGGCACGGACGCGCTGGGCGGCGCCCAGGACATCGACGCGCTCGTGGCCGCGTTCCAGGCGGCCGAGCCTACAGGCATCGCGGTGCCGCCGCTCGATCGGATCGTCGCGATCGCGGCCTAGACCTGCATGGGGGCGCCCGGGCCTCGGCCCGGGCGCCCGTTCGAAGGGGGCCTCGTGGCGATCGTTCGGTCGGATCGGCCCGTGTCGACGAGGCGGATCGCCGCCGCCGCCCGACGACTCCTGGAAGCGTCGACGCTGTGCACGATCTCGACCGTGTCCGCTGGCGGGCGCCCTCACGCCAACACCGCGTACTTCTCGTGGAACCGATCGTTCGACCTCGTCTGGCTCTCGGATCCGGGCTCGACGCATTCACGACATCTGCGAACGACGCCGTCGGCGGCGGTCGTCGTCTACGACTCGCGTCAGACGTGGGGCGAGGCCGACCGCGGGATCCAGCTGTTCGGTTCCGCGAGCGAGGCGACCGGCTCCGCGCGACGAGAGGCCGAGCGCTCCTACGCGCGCCGGTTCCCCGACTACACGGACGCCGGCGACTATCGCTTCTACCGATTCAGGCCGCGGCGGCTGAAGCTGTTCGACGAGACGGTGTTCGGCTCGGGCGTCTTCGTGTCGGCGGCCGTGCGGGGCGGCGACGTCGCATGGACGCGCACGGATGTGGTCGCCGCCTAGGTGCGGGGGGGCCGTCCTCTACGCGAGGCCCTTCGCGGCCCACGCCTTCGCCGTGAGCTCGAACGGAGCGGCCGGGAGCAACTGCCGACACCGCTCGCGGAGCCGTGCCCTTCGTTCCTCGTCGAGCGTCGTCACGTGTGCGCCGGCCGGGCCGACGCCGAGCGTGAACGGCGCCCACCACTCGTCGAACGTCGGGTGGCCGACCGTCACGGACAGCTGGGTATCGACCACCTCGCGCACGCCGGCCGACTCGAACAGCTCGGCCAGGTGGCCTTCGCGCGCCCCCGCCAGCCCCGACTCGTCCTCGAGGCCGGGCTCGAGCTCGCGAGCGGCCTCCCAGAAGACGCCGAGCGGACCCTCGCCGCCTGCGTGATCCCAGACGCACGCCGCCACCACCCCGCCGCCGCGAGTCACCCGCCGCATCTCGCGGAGCCCTTCGACCGGGTCGGTCATGAAGTGGACGACGAGCTGCGCGAGCGCAGCATCGAACGCCGCCGCCTCGAACGGCAGGTGCTCGGCGATGGCCTGCTGCACCTCGACCCCGGGCTGACGCGATCGCACCGCCGCGACGAAGGTCTCCGACGGATCGACCGCGGACACCGCGTCGGGCCCGAGTCTCGCCGCCAAGACCGCCGTGAGCGCCCCCGAACCGCAGCCGACGTCGAGCGCTCGATCACCGCCCGCGACCATCGCGAAGTCGGCGAAGCGGGGCGCGAGCGGCTGGGAGTACCTCCCCATGAAACGGTCGTAGGCGTCCGGCTCGACCTCGAAGCTCACGGGCTTGATCCTAGTGGTCGACGGTCAGGCCACGGTTGCGGAGCTCGGCTTGCAGTTCCTCCGGTACCCTGCTTTCCTTCGCTCGAGGTCACCATCTCGGTGCTCCTTTCCCGCGATCGCCCTGCTTCCGGCGATGCGCTTCCTCATGGGTAGAACGCCGACGGCCTTCATGAGGTTCGCGCCCTGTCGGTGACATGTGTCACAGGTCGCCGGCAAGCCGACGTGGGGTTCCGTTCGTCGTGGACGCACGAGCGGGTTGCGTTCTCGGGGAAGGAGGACCAGAGTACGAGCCGATGCCCTCGGCTGAGATCTCCCCGCCGCCGGCCTAGAGCCGGCCCTCACCACATCGGCCGCACAGCCCACGCGTTCGTCGTTTTCGCGGTCTCCGGAATGCGTCCCATCGAACCGGCGCGCGCGCGTGAGAGGAGATCCCATGAGTCGTTCGTTTCTCGAACCCGCATTCGCACACCACGTCTGGGCAACGCTTCGCGTGATCGATGCTTGTGTCGATCTGAGCGACGACGAGCTCCAGACCAACGTCCCCGGCACGCGTGGACCGATGCTCGCGACGCTTCGCCACGTCGTCGAAGGCGACGCGAACGACCTGTTCATCCTGACCGGCGACCGCGCCTACGACGTCGACGTGGAGCCGATGTCGCTCGCCGAGGTCCGCTCGCTGATGGAGCGCACGGGCGCCGGATGGGCGCAGCTCGTTGCCGGAGCGCCCGATCTCGATGCCGTCGTGCGGGAGATCGACGACACCGATGGTTATCAGCGGTGGGCCCCAGTCGGACTCAGGCTCGCAGGAACGCTGGAGCACGGCATCGACCATCGCAGTCAGATCTGTACCGCCCTCACGACGCTCGGCATGGACCCACCCAAGATCGACGTCATGAGCTTCGGCCTGGACGTCGGCCGAGTCCGGGAGAAGATGCCGGACTCGTAGTGCGGTGACCGCGCCGTCCCACGCGACGCGCCGCGGGTCGGCAACATGACGGAACTGGTGGTGTATTATGACTGACTAGTCAGTTTATACGGCCGGAATGGCTGAGGAGGTTCGTGCCCCGTCTCGCCGAAGCAGCACGCACGGAACGGCGACAGCACCTGATCGACGCGGGGTGGCGCTGCGCATCCGTGCAGGGCTTCCGATCGCTCACCGTCGATGACGTGTGCGCCGAGGCCGGCGTGTCGAAGGGAGCCTTCTACCTCTACTTCGACCAGAAGCAGGACCTGCTGCTCGCGCTGCTTGAGGACGACGCCGCCGGCGTGGACGCGATCATGCAAGCACTGGAGCGCTCGCGGGCAAGCGGCGTGGAGCGCCTCCGTCGTCTCGTTCGGGCCGAGCTCGAACGCGGGGACGACATCGCAAGGCTTCAGGTTCGGGCTGATCTTTGGGCCGAGATGTCCTCGAATCCCAACCTTCGGGAGCGGTTCGCGGAGGTCGTGCGCCGACGCCGACTCGTCTTGCGATCGTGGATCGACGAGGCGATCGAGGCCGGCGAGCTCATCGACATCCCCCCCAACGCTCTCGCGGCGATCCTACTGGCCCTGGGCGACGGGCTGATGCTCCATGCGGGTCTCGATCCGTCGGGTTTTCGTTGGACGAACGTCAGCCGGGCCTTGGACGCCATCCTCGAAGGGATTGCTCGCGCATGACCGGCCGGCCTTCATGGATCGGATGGGATGGCAGCGTCGTGCGCGTTCCTGTCCACGAGAGCGAGCGCCGATCCGGCTCCGCGATCGGATGAAGCGAGAGATGCGCTTCCTCGGGCTGGCCTCGGCTCGGTTGCGCCGGGCCGGCTACCTTCGGAAGTGGCTCGTCCTCGGCGTCCTCATCGGCATCGTCGCGGGCTTCGGAGCGATCGCGTTCAGCGCGGCGCTCCGCTGGGCCACGCACCTGCTGCTGGGCGTCATCGGCGGCTACACGCCTCCGGCCCCGGCCGGCGAAGGCGCGACGTTGGGCTCGGGCTCCCACTTCACGCGGCCGTGGGCGATCCCATTCGTGGTGGGGCTCGGCGGCCTGGTCTCCGGCATCCTTGTCTTCGGCTTCGCGCCAGAGGCCGAAGGTCACGGGACGGACGCGGCCGTCGGTGCCGTCCATCACGGCCCGAAAGGCATCCGCGGTCGGGTCTCCTTCGTGAAGATCCTGGCCTCCGCCATCACGATCGGCTCGGGTGGTTCCGGAGGGCGAGAGGGGCCCACCGCTCAAATCAGCGCGGGTTTCGGCTCGATGCTCGGCCGCTGGCTCGATCTCACGCCGTCCGATGCGAGGATCGCGGTGACGGTCGGCATCGGCTCGGGGATCGGGGCCATCTTCCGCGCACCGCTCGGCGGGGCGGTGCTCGGGGCTGAGGTGCTCTACCGCGAGGACGTGGAGGCCGATGCCCTCATTCCGTCGCTGATCGCCTCGATCGTCGGCTTTGCCGTGTTCGGCGCGGCGGAAGGCTTCTCCCCGATCTTCGGCACGACCGGATATCACTTCCACCAACCGGCCGAGCTCATCTACTACGCGGTGATCGGCGTGACGGGCGGGCTCCTCGGCCGCTTGTACGCGAGGTCCTTCTACGGCCTCGCTCACCTGAATCGAAGGGTGCCGGGGAGCCCGCTGATCAAGCCCGCCGTCGCGGGCCTGATGGTCGGCGTCATCGCGCTCGTCGTGCCCGAGGTGCTCGCAACCGGCTACGGTTGGGTGCAGGTCGCGATGACCGGGGCGATCCTCACGCTCCCGTTGTGGGTGGTGATCGCGCTGCCGTTCGCGAAGATCCTGGCGACCTCGCTGTCCATCGGATCGGGCGGATCCGGCGGCATCTTCGGGCCGGGGATGGTGATCGGTGGATTCCTCGGGGCCGCCGTCTGGAGGCTTGCGCACGACCTTCCCGCCGTGCCCCATTCGCCCGCTCCGTTCGTCGTCGTCGGCATGATCGCTTGCTTCGGCAGCATCGCGCACGCGCCGCTCGCCGTGATGCTCATGGTGGCCGAGATGACGGGGACCCTCGAGATGTTGGCGCCCGCCATGGTTGCCGTCGGTCTGGCGTCGGTGGTGGTTGGGGACGCGACGATCTACGAGAGCCAGCTTCGCAACCGAACCGAGTCTCCGGCGCACCGTTTCCGGTTCGGCCTGCCGCTGCTGGCTTCCCTTCCGGTCACGGAGGCCATGCGTCCGCCCCGCCTCGTGCTCGCCCAAGACGTGACGGCGCGGGAGGCCTGCGAGCAGCTCGTCGAGCTCGGCCTTGCGGGAGCGCCGATCGGGGACCGGAGCGGCGTCTATCAGGGCTCGGTGGACGTCGATCTCGTCGCGAGCGCCGATCCCGAAGGGCGCGTGGGCTCACTGACCGACGGCCACCACTCGTCCGTGCCGGACGATGCCACCCTCGACGCGGTGGTCGAGATCTTCTCCACGGAACACGTGGCCTGGGTGCCGATCCTGGATGCCGAGCGACGCATCGTCGGCATCGTGAGCACGGCCGACCTGATCGGAGCCTACCGACACTCGCTCGCCGCGAGCCTTCGAAGCCTCCGCTCGATCTTCTCCGGATCCATCCTCGTCGAGGGAGAGGTTCGATCCGGCTCCGAGGCCGTGGATCGAACGATCGCCGACGCAGGATGGCCTCCTGGCACGGTCGTGGTCGCGATCCAGCGTGGCGAGCAGCTGATCTTCCCCGAGCCGACCACGACGATCCGGGAGGACGACGTCCTCAGCGCGCTCGTGCCGAGCTCGGCGGAGCAACGGCTTCGCCGCGCTCTTGGAGCCGAGTCGGAACCGGACGAGGGCGCGATGGACGTGCCGATGGTCTGACCTGGCGAAACGAGAAGAGCGTGAGCACGCCTCGGGTGATCGAGGCGGCCGCGGCGGTCACATGAAACTCCCCCTCGAAACACGGTGATGTGGAGGCGCTCGCCCGACGGTGGGCATGCACGCCGTGCTGACACGCGTTGACCGAAGCGATGGGCGATGTCATCGTCCCCGGGGAGTCGATCTGGCACGGGCAGGGATGATCATGACCGGATTCGATAGTGACCTGGTTCTGCCCGCTGACCCCGCCTATCACGAGCTACGCAAGAGCTGGAACTCCATGATCGACCGGCGACCCGCGGCGATCGCGCGGTGTCGACAGGTATCCGACGTCGTTGGGGCGCTCAAGCACGCCGGTCAAGAGGGGCTGGAGGTGGCGGTCCGGGGAGGTGGCCACAGCGTGTCCGGCCTCTCGTCGACCGACGGCGGGATCCAGATCGATCTCCGCCCGATGAATCGGATCGAGGTCGATCCCGCAGCCAGGCGCGCGCGCGTGCAGGGCGGAGCGCTCATCCGCGACCTGGATCGCGAGACCCATGCATTCGGTCTTGCGACGACCGGGGGCCTCGTCTCGCACACCGGGGTCGGCGGACTGACCCTGGGTGGTGGCTACGGGGCGCTCGCACGAAGCCACGGGCTCGCGTGCGACAACCTCGTCGCCGTGGAGATCGTCACGGCCGAGGGCAGGGTAGTGCGAAGCACGGAGAGCGAAGTTCCGGAGCTGCTTTGGGGTCTCCGCGGTGGCGGCGGCAACTTCGGGATCGTCACGGAGTTCGAGTTCCGACTCCACCCCGTGGAGTGGATCGTGTCGGGTTCGATGGAGTTCGACATCGATCGCGGAGCGCAGCTGTTCCGCGCCTACCGCGATGTCGCGGCCGACGCAGATCGTCGGTACCTGAGCGCCTTCGATTTCAGCGGAGGTCGCGCCGCGCGTCCCGGCTCCGGTGAGCCCGCGCTCTCTCCACCTGCCGTCGGGTTGTGGTACACGTTCGTTGGCTCGGATCTCGAGGCGGGTGCCGCGTTCGCCGATGCGCTCCGCAAGGTTGCCAAGCCCCTTCAGGAGGATGCCGAGGTGAAGGCATATCCTTCCATGCAGGCTGAAGGCGACGAAGGCTCGATGAGACCGGGCCGTCGCCAGTACTGGAAGGCCTCCCTGCTCCGGGAGCTCTCCGATGCGATGATCGATGCGTTCTTCGAGCGAGGGGAGCGACTCGTGGGCACGCCATGCTGGCAAGAGGTCGTTTCCCTCGGGGGCGCCATCTCGGACATCGGTGAAGGCGACACCGCCTACAGCAACCGCGACGCCGCCTTCGACCTCATCGTCGGTGCCTCGTGGGACGACCCAGAGGAGGACCAGCTCTCCATGTCGCTCTGCCGGGAGACCTGGCGGCTGATGACGCCATTCTCGAGTGGCGTGTACGTCAACAACCTGGGAGAGGATGCTCAAGAGCGGGTCGCTGAGGCCTACGGTGCGAGCAAGCTTGCGCGGCTCGTGACCCTGAAGGACCGGTGGGATCCCACCAACGTGTTCCACCTGAACGCCAACATCAAGCCGTCTGCATCCTGACCCCGATCTCCGACGGATTCGCTCGCCTTGACGCGGTGAGGCTGCGGAGAGGGGATGTGGAGGTCGGGCCCCCTCGAACCCTCGCCGATTTCACCAGCGGAGGCGGACGGGAATCGAACCCGCCTGGGAGCTCTCGCCCCCACTACGGTTTTGAAGACCGCGGGGCCCACCAGGAACCCTGACGCCTCCGCAGCCGAGCATACTCGCGACCCTTAGCCGCCCCTTTACGAAGGGTTGGACGAGCGCTGAGGGCGCCCTCCGCAGACTGCGCGTAGTACGAGCAGTCGAGAGAAGGAGGGGAGCCATGGTGGGAAGGACGGTTCGGACGATGCTTGCCGGGCTCGTGGTGCTCGCGGCGTTCTCGCTGGCGCCGACCGCGTCGGCGAAGGCCGCCGACGTGATCAAGGAGGGGTCCTGCAGCGACTCGAGCGACTGGAAGCTCAAGCTGAAGACCGAGGACACCGGGATTGAGGTTGAGTTCGAGGTGGACTCGAACGTCAACGGCCAGACCTGGAAGGTGAAGATCTTCGAGAACGGCGAAAGGATCTTCAACAAGAACCGCACGACCAAGGCGCCGAGCGGATCCTTCGAGGTGAAGATCACGGCCGACGACAGGCCGGGCGTCGATCACTTCCGAGGTCGGGCCAAGAACCCCGACACGGGCGAGCTCTGCGTGGGCAAGGCTCACATCTAGGAACAAGCACGGTGGGAAGCCCCGGGCCGAAGGCCCGGGGCTTCCCGGTGCCCGGCCCGATCATGCCGGTCGGGAGTACGCTCCCGGGACGAGCCGGGAGGTGGCGGATGAAGGTCGAACGGACCATCTCGATCGAGCGACCCCCAAGTGAGGTCTTCGATCTCATCTCGGACGTTCGCAACGACCCCAAGTGGCACACCGACGTCCTGGAGGTGCGATCGTCGACCGGGACCGTCGGCGAGGGGACCGTCTTCCAGGTGAAGGTCAAGCCCTCGATGGGAGTCTCTCGCGGCACGATGACGGTTGCCCGGTTCGAGCCGGGGCACCTCGTCGAGTTCAGCGGCCGGATGGGGAAGATGTCGCCGACGGTGACGACCATCTGCGAACCCGAGGGAACGGGCACCCGCGTCACGCGCCGCGTCGAGATGGTGCCGCCCGGAGTCATGCGGATCATGAGTCCGCTCATGAGCCGGATGATCGGCAAGTCGAACGAGGGGTTCCTCGTGAATCTGAAGCGGCTCCTCGAGGGTTCGAACGCCGACTAGTCCATGATGGACTAGTATCCCCGTCGACGGGAGGGGACGTGGCGTCGAAGGTCGAGGTCGTGGTGCTGGGTCTGCTGGAGGAGGGGGGGCCCGCGCACGGCTACGCGCTGCTCGAGCGATTGCGCGACCGGTCGATGGGCTTCTGGGTCGAGGTGGGGAAGGCCTCGGTGTATCAGTCCCTCCGACGTCTGGAGCGCGAGGGATTCGTGACCGGGCGCGAGCAGGACGGTGAAGTCGGCCCCGACCGGCGCGTGTTCCGGATCACGGGTTCCGGGAGGAAGCGTCTCCGCGACGCCGCGACGGAGCTCGCGGGGGACCGCGCACTCTCGGACACGACGGCGGGCGCCGCGCTCGGGGTCGCGAACGCCCTCCCCGTCGGAGGACGACGCCGGCTCGCCGAGGCGCGCGAGCAAGCGCTCCGGGACCTCCTCGACGCCGTCGGGGCCGAGCGGGACCGGCTCGCGAGCGAACCCGAGTCGGCGAGCGGCACCGCCGACGCGATGCTGGCGCGCGAACAGGCGCTCGCGGAGGCCGAGCTCGTGTGGCTGCGCGCGTTCCGCCGTTCGATCGGAAACGCCACGCCCTAAGGCTTCGGCGTCGGCCTGCCGTTCTACGATGGGACGATGATGGAAGCGGCCTTCTTCGATCTCGACAAGACGATCATCTCGCGGTCGTCGTCGCTCGCGCTCTCGCGGCCGATGTACCGGGCCGGCCTCGTCTCGCGCGGACAGCTGCTGCGCGGCGCGTACGCGCAGATGGTGTACCTCCTCGTCGGGGCCGACGAGAAGAAGATGGAGCGCCTCAAGGAAGGCATGCTCGCGCTCACGAAGGGATGGGATCGCGTGCAGGTCGAGGAGCTCGTGCGCGACGTGATCCTCGAGGTCATCGACCCGTACGTCTACCAGGAGGCCCTCGACCTGATGGAGCTCCATCGCAGCGAGGGCCGCAGGATCTACATCGTCTCGAGCTCGCCCGAAGAGGTCGTGCGCCCGCTCGCGGCGCACTTCGGCGTCTCGGGCGTCATCGCCACGCGCGCCGAGGTGGACGAGACCGGCCGCTACACCGGCGAGCTCGACTTCTACTGCTACGGCGAGCAGAAGGCCGAGGCCGTTCGCGAGCTCGCCGAGCGCGTCGGGATCGACCTCGACCGATCGTACGCGTACACGGACTCGATCACCGACCTGCCGCTGCTGGAGGCCGTCGGCAACCCCATCGCGGTGAACCCCGATCGCGAGCTTCGGCGCGCGGCGGAGGAGCGCGACTGGCCCGTGCGCGACTTCCACCGGCCCGTCCGGCTCCGGACCCGCATCGCCGACGCCGTGCCGAAGTCCACGCTGTCGGTCGCCGCGGGACTCGGCGCGGCGGCGATCGCGGCGATCCTGCTCTGGGTGGTGCTCCGCTCCAAGGCCTCCGGCCGTCGCGCCTGACGAGCCGCCGCGTCCTGCTGCGTTGCGCACCTCCGTCGAACGGGTGTAGGTTCGAGATGGTCGTCTTCGAGCGACCACGAGGGGAGCAGAACCCACGCGCGTTCTGCCGCGGGAGGCATGCTCAGGCCCCGGGGGCGGTTCGCCGCCCGGCGCCCGAGCACGTGCACACGCGCTGCTATCTGCTCCCCTCTTCTTTGTGTCCGATCCGCGCTAGGCGGCGGAGCTCGCAAGAGGTGCCCTGCGGTACTCGAAGTGATTGCCGTCGGGAACGGCGAAGCCCCCGCCCCAGATGAATCCCCACCGCTCGAGCACGCGCACGAGCCTCGGGTCTTGGTGCGGCGTCGCACCGTAGGGATTCACGTCGGCGTTGCAGTCGAACGCGATGCCCCATGCGTGGTGCGAGATGAGGTTCGTGGGGTTGCGGTTGACGAACTTCGGCGCGTAACAGCCGTTGTACGCGTGCACCGTGCTCGCGAGCCCCTTCCGTTCGAGCGCCGTCATCGCCCCGCGGAGCTGAGGGATGAGGCCTCGGTTGCACGTGACCGAGCCGAGGACGGGAACGGTGGCGGTCTCGATGTGCTCCCGAACCCACGCGGGGTCGATCTTCAGGTAGCCGGGCCGGGCGGGGTCGGGCCGCGCCGCGAACTCGCCGAACAGCGCCTTGATGAGCACGGGCGGGAGCACCGCGTCGCCCTGGCGGAAGTACGGGGTCTCGCCGGGTGATCGCACCACGACGCGCTGCGTCGCACCGCCTCCCGGCGGCAGGAGGTTCCGGAGTGATCGCCCGATGCGTTTCGAATTCGGCCGATGCGGGCCCGAAGGGCCGAGCAGTAGGTACCGGTCATGCGTGACGCCGATCCGAGCGCCCGTGTCGCGCGAGACCATCAGCTCGGCGGCACCGACGAGCTCGTCGGGAAGAACCGCTCCGATCGTGATGGCCGCGCCTCCTTCGAAACGCATGACGGCCCCGGGCCCAAGGCCGCGGAGCTCCGCGGAGGAGATCCCGAGGATGCCCTCGCCGCGGCGAAGGGCAGCGATCGCACCTCGGTCTGAGCTCGGAAGGAAGTCGCCGAACGTCTTCGGATCGACCGCTGCTGCGTCGATCGGGATCATGTACGGAGCCGGAGGGCGGTCGACGACGTCGCCCTCCGCGGAGGCGGAGCCCAGCATCCACACGTTGTCCTCGGCGACGACCGTCACGCGCTCGACGTCGGGCAGCCCGAGGACGCGATCGCCGAAGCCGGCGGGAATGCCGCTCGGGATCCAGGCGAGGACCGTGGTCGGCCGCGCGGGCGCCGGCACCGCCGGAGGTTCGGCGCCCTCGCCGGGCGCCGCATGCGTCGGCGCCGCGAGCGGCTCGGCGACGCGACCCTGGATCGCGATCGTCACGGCCGCCCCCACGATCAGGCCGGCGGCGAGCGCGCCGGCGGTCCTCACGATCGGGCTCACGAGCCGGCCGGCGGGATGGTGAGCGCCATCGCCATCACCGTCGAGAGCGGTCGGCCCGGCGCACGCAGCGAGAGAAGCCGGCCTCCCTCGATCCAGTCGAGCTCGTCGCGGTGGGGATCCCAGCGCCCCGGCACGCCGTCGACGGACACCTTCACGAGTTCCGAGGTCGTCGCCGGGAGGATCGTCGCGGGTTCGACGTGGAGATCGATCCGCCGGTCCGCCCCGTTCGGGTCGGCCGGCGCGAACGTCACGGTCACGCCGGTCACGCCGTCGGTGTTCGTGAGGTGGACGGTCTCGACCGCGTAGCCCTCGGGCAGGAGCGTGGGGAGGCGCAGCGGGAACGAGGTGTGACGCCGGGCCTGCGCGAGCGTGAGGGTTCCCGCGCTCGCCTTCGCGGAGAGCCAGGCGCGTGGAAGGCGCTCGCCGGTGACGGGCAGCGTGGCGGCGATCTGCAGGAGCTCGTCCCGCGACAGGTTGGTCTCCAGCACGAGGTCGCGGTCACCCGCGTGGATGGTAAGGCGGCGGCCGCGCGTGTCGGTGGCCGGCTCGTAATACGCGACGCCGTTCGCGAGCTGCACCCTCTCGGCCGCGAGGTCGGCGCCGCCGAGCGGCGTCACGGCACCGGCCTCCCGCCGTTCACCCACGCGCAGGTACGACACGCCGCTCGCATACGTGATGAGCGCGTCGGGCGCCGACGGTCCGGCGTCGTCCGGCGGGACGACCGCCGAGGCCGGAGCGAGGTCGGCGAGGTACCCGGGCGTGAGGGGCTCGAAGCCGACCTCGCGGCGAAGGTCGGCCGCGGGGACCTCCGGCTGCACGACGCCGCCCGGGATCACGAAGTCTGCCTCCGGCGGGGTCACGAGCCGGATCGACGTGGCGGCGAGCTGCACGATCGGCCGCGAGGGGTCCTCCGGCGGCAAGCCGAACAGCCGCGCCCACTCGGTGCGATCGGAGCCCGGCGAGGGATAGACCGTCGCGCGAAGCGGGAACCATCGCTGGGCGTCGACCCAGAGCACGACGCGGTCCTCCCCGAAGACCGGCCGCCACGTGCCGCCGACGTCGCGGAAGGCGAACAGCGGCGCCGCGCGCTCGAACGGCAGCTCCACGCGCACGGCGTCGCGACCGAGCACGGTGCCGGTGCCCGTGACCGTGATCCTGCCCGGGTTCGCGAGGACGTCGACCGGCACGACGAGGTCCGTCGCGAGTGACGCCTGCGTCGCGTACGGGGAGGACGTGCTCACCGGCTCTCGCGAGGGGAGACACGCGCTCGCGTCGATCACGGTCGGACACGGGAGGGTCCCGCGTCGATACATCGCGGTGCCGTTCGCGATGAACGTGAGGTCGGTGGGCGTGCGCGCGTCCGGATAGCTCGTCTCGTCGGTGACGTCGAGGCGGTAGCGGCCCGGTGAGGCGAACGCCACGCGCATCGAGAACGTGCGGCGAGCGATCCCCGGGAGTCCGCGCTCGACGATCCGGAATGAGGCCTGGTAGGCATCCAGGTGGCGCGCGGCGGCCCGGACGCCCTTCACCACGAAGTCGGCCGTCACGGCGTTGCCCGACGGGCGCCACCACGGCCCGCCGACGGCGACGCTGCCGGCGACCAGCCCCACGACGAGGGCGGCGGCGACCGGCGTCCGGCGGCCCGTGCGCCCGACCGACCCTCGGTGGGACGCCGGTCGCCGCCGGGCGCGGGGCCCGCCGCCCTCGGCCTCGACCGACGCCATGATCCTGTCGGCGAGGTCGGGGATCTGCTCGGCGGGTCGGATGCGCACCGACTGGCGAAGCCGCTCGGCGTTCGCCCGGAACGCCAGGCAGGCGACGCAGGAGGCCACGTGCTCGTCGAGCGCGGCGGCATGGCGGGCGGACAGACGCTCGCCGTCCATGCGCTCGGAGAGACTCGCTCGCGCGCGGGAGCAGTTCACCGCGCCTCCTCTTCCTCGTCCTCGTCGGCAAGCGCCCGGCAGAGCGCGGCTCGCGCCCGGTGCATGCGGCTCTTCACGGTCCCCACGCGCACGCCGAGCACGTCGGCCGCCTCCTGGTAGGAGAGCCCGAAGACCTCGATCAGCAGGAAGGGCTCGCGATGGTCGTCCGACACGGACGAGAGCGCGGCGTCGAGCTCCGCGCGCGCGATCGGGTCGGTCCAGTACCCGACCGGCGGACGTTCTCGCTCGTGGCGCGCGACGTGGCTCCGCTGCCGGCGCATCGCGTCCATCGCGCAGTTGCGTGCGATGCGGAAGAGCCACGACGAGAAGCGCGAGTCGCCGCGGTAGGTCCCGAAGAACCGGTAGACGCGGAGGAACGCGTCCTGCGTCACGTCCTCGGCCATCGTCCGATCCCGGGTGAGGTGCCACGCGAACCGAAACACGTCGGCCTGGTACGCGCGCACGAGGTCCTCGAACGCGCCGAGGTCGCCCCCCTGGGCCCGGGCGACCGTTCGCGGGTCGGGTTCCTGCACGCGGCTCCCCTCTGACCTGCCGGTCACGAAGAGCTTACGGACGCCGCAAGGGGCGCCTGCGCTCGAGCGTGCCCGTCCACGCACTCCGAACGAGAGTTGCGAACACCGCCTTGCAGACGTGGCGAGGCCGTGCGAAGTTCCGTGCCGGACCGCGGTCCGCGGCCTCAGCCGAGCGCGGCGGGGTGCTCGAGCCGGTCGGCGAGGCGCTCGGCCTTTCGGATCGCGAGGTAGGGCCGTCCCGCGGAGACCTCTGCGGCGATCGCGAGGAGCTCGGCCTCGAGCCGGGCCCCCATGCGCCCACCCCGTCCGCGCACGAGCGGCTCGAGCCGGCCGACGGCTTCATCGAGTCGCCGGAGCGCGTTCGGCAGCTCCTGCCGGCGGGCCCGGAAGGCGTCGAGGGAGACGATCTCACCCATGGCGCCGACGATAACGAGGACCTCCGACACGCCGCCGACCTGCGACGACGGTGTGAGCCGCTACGCCACGCGCACCGAGGTGACCGGCGCGATCCGCTCGGCAGCCGTGAACCACGTCTTCCCGGCGTCGCCCGACCCGAACACCTCGCCCGAGGTCGCGCCGAAGAAGAGCTCGAGCTCGTCTCCCTGTCCACCGGCGCCGAACGCCTGCCGGTAGATCGTGAGATACGCCTCCTGCGGCAGACCGTCCGACCGGGCGGTCCAGCTCGCTCCGGCGTCGCGCGTCTCGTACACGCGCAGCTTGCCCTCCGGCACCACGCGATCCTCCGCGCCCACGAGCGGGATCACGAACGCGCTGTCGGGGTCGGCGGGATCGAGGGCGAGCGGGAAGCCGAACTTGCTCGACAGCCCCTCGTGGATGTCGATCCACGATCCGCCCTCGTCGTCGGAGCGGTAGACGTTCCCGTGGAACTGCATGAACAGCCGCTCCGGCCGCGCGGGAGCCCGGTGCATGTTGTGCACGCAGAGCGTGTTCGTCCCCTCGCGCGCCTCCTCGGGCATGTACTCGGGAACCAGGCCGGTGTACCCGGTGCGCCAGGACTGACCCGCGTCCTCGGTGATCCACACACCGACGGCTGAGATGCCGATCGCGAGCCGGCTCGGGTCTCCCGGCCACGGGCAGATCGAATGCAGGGCGAGTCCCCCGAGGCCAGGCTGCCAATCGCCGCCCTCGCGCTCCTTCGCGAGCGCCTCGTTGATCTCCCAGCTCTCGCCGCCATCGGTCGAGACGAACAGCGAGGCGGGATCGACCCCTGCGTACAGCAGGCCGTCGGCCTCGCCGGGCTTCACGACCCAGATGCGTTCGAGCGTCGTCTCGCTTCCCTCGGGGAACGCCGGACCCTTCGCGACCTGCCATTCCTCGGCCGCCACGTCGTCCGTGAAATAGAGCCGTGGGCCGTAGAACCCCGACGTGACGCTCGCGAAGTAGCGCCCCGAGCGAGGATCCCGGATCGCGAACTCCACGACGTTGCCGGCGAACGCCCGGTGCGCGACGTCGAACGCCGAGCCCGGGGTCCCTCGCAGGACGAACAGCCCCTTCTTGGTGCCGACCAGAACCTCGGTCATGCCGATCCTCCCGTGATCGAGGGGAGGACGTGCAGGCGATCCTGCGGCGTGAGCGGGGCGTCCTCCCTGGTCATCTCCCCGTTCACGAAGACGTTCACGTGACGGCGCACCTGGCCCTGATCATCCAGGATCCAGCCGACGGTCCTCGGGTGGATGCGCTCGAGCTCGCGCAGGACCGCGAGCAGCGAGGCCCCCTCGATCTCCACCTCGGCGTTGCCGCCCGCGAGGTCCTTCAGCGGCGCGCGCAGCAGCACGATCGCCATCGGCCGAGTCTACGACCGGGCGGACCCGGACACTTTCGCGGTCTTGCTCAGCGGAAGAGCGCCACCCGGCGGTACGTGCCGTTCGAGACGTTCGTGAAGATGCCGCCGACCGCGAGGTTGGTGCCGTCCGTCGCGAACGCCCAGATCTGCTTGTTCGGCTTCGGCACCCACGTCGGGTCCGGAGCCCCGTTCGACGGATCGAGGGCCGCGAGCCGCGGGATCGTGAACGTCTGATCCTTGAGCGTGATGAAGTGCCCGCCGGCGATCACCTGTCCGTTGTAGTACGTGACCGCATTCACGTCGCCGTCGGTGCCGGTCGTCCACCGGAGCTGGCCCGTCGAGGTCCACGACCTCACCTTTCCGAGCAGGCCGGCGATCGCCGCGTACACGTTGCCGTCGGGTCCGGTCACGAGGCCGAAGACCTCGTCGCTCGACTGATACGCCCACGGCAGCGTCGCGCCGGAAACGGCGTCGAGGCGGACGATGTGCCGCTGGTTCTGGCCGTTGAGCTCGGTGAAGTAGCCGCCCGCGATCACGGCGCCGCCCGCCATCGTGAGCGCCTTCACGCGGTCGTTCGCCGACGCGGTCCATGAGAGAAGGGCTCCCGCGGTCGTCACGGCGCCGAGGCGCTGCCGCGACTGCCCGCCCATCGTCGTGAACTTGCCGCCCACGTACACCGTGGACCCGCTCACGAACAGGGCGCTCACCGTGTCGTTGGCGCCCGTGGCCCAGGGGATCACGGCGCCGCTCTGGTCGACCGCGCCGATGCGGGTACGGGAGGTCCCGTTGATGTTCGTGAACGATCCGCCGACGATGATGTTCGTGCCGTCGGTGGCGAGCGCCTCGACGGTCCCGTTCGTCGTCGGCGCCCACGACAGCAAGCCGCCGGTCGTGAGGTCGATCGCCGCGAGGTGCTGCCGCGACGTCGTTGTCAAGCCATCGGGCGAGATGACGTTCGTGAACGCGCCCCCGATGTACAGCGTGTTGCCGAGGATGAGCTGCGCCTTGACCGCCGCGGTCGCGCCCCAGGTCTTGAACACCGGCTTCTGCGGTGGCGATGCCAAGGCCGGTTGGGCTGCGAGCACGAGGCCGAGGGTCGTGATGAGCGCGACGGCGCCGGAGCGGGCGAGATGCCTGCGCGCCGTGGCGAGGCCGGTCCGAGGGGTCACCGTTCCTCCTGGAGCGTTGGGGGGAGCACTCTGGTCGGCGGACGCTCCCGCGAAGGTCAGAATCTACCCGAAGGGCGCGCGCAAACGCATCCCCCCCACGGCCATTTTCCGGTGATCTCCGTCACCGGGTTTCTTCCTTGGCCCGTCGCAGTCGTCGCCCGCCGCCGTCGAAGGAAACCGCCGGCTCGGGGATAGGCCGAGCCGCGGCGCGCCGGTACGCTCGTCGCCACTCCCTCGGCCGAGCTCGAGTTCGCCGCGGGGAGGGGAGATGGTCGACGTCGCGAGGGTCGTGCTCGCGCTCGAGGAGCACGATGTCGCCGAGGAGGTGATGCACTTCCTCGATCGAAGCGGCCGCTCGCGCGTCGTGGCGACGGCCACGGACGACCGGCAGCTCCTCGAGGCGGTGCGCCAGCTCGAGCCCGACGCCGTCGTGGCGCAGCCTTCTCTGCTGAACGGCGAGCACTTCGACCGCGCGGTCTTGGCCGTGGACACGCGGGAGTCGGTGGCGGGCCTCCGCGCGGCCATGCGGGCGGGCGCGCGCGGGTTCTTCGTCTGGCCGTCCGAGCGAGAGGCGCTCGCGACCGCGGCCGCCCGCACCGCGAGCGCCGGTCAGGTCTCCCACGCCCGCGCTCGGACGATCGCGGTGTTCGCGCCGCGCGGGGCCGGCGGCACGTTCGTCGCGACGCACCTCGCGGCGGCCGTCGCGCGCCGCACGCTGGACTGCCTGCTCGTCGATGCGGATCCCCTCTTCGGCGACGTGACGGCCGCCCTGGGCGCCCTCGCGGCCGAAGGCGCGCCACCGCGGACGATCGGCGACCTGCTGCCGCTCGTCGAGGAGCTCGACGAGTCGGCCGTTCGCGAGGCGGCCTGGGCCCACCCGGACGGGTTCCGCGCGTTGCTCGCTCCCGAAGGTCCCGGCGAGGCTTCGATGGAGGCGGCCGAGCTCCGGCGCGTGCTCGCGGCCGCCGCGACCGCGGCCGACGTCGTCGTCGTGCACCTTCCCCGGTCGCTCGACGATCTCGCGATCGCGGCGATCGAGTGGGCGGACCGCGTCGTGTTCGTGCTGAGCCTCGACGCGCTTTCGTTCCGTTCGGCGAAACGAGCGTGCGAGCGATTGCGTGGCGTCCAGGTGGAGTTCGTGGTGAATCGGGCCGCGCGTGCGGAGGTGACGCCCGGCGACGTCGTGCGCGTCTTCGGAAGGGAGCCACTCGCCGTGCTCCCGTTCGACCGCGCGGTCGCCCGCGCGCAGGACCACGGCTGTTTGGTGCCGCCGCGAAGCCGATTGGGACGGGCGGTCGATCGACTCGCCACGCGTCTGCTCGAGGAGGCGAACCGGACCCCAGCCGAGGAGCCGCGCTAGCGAATCCCCGCCATCTGCCGTGCGAATGCGAGTGGCGACGTCGCCGTGAGGTCGATCGCGGGCTCCACGGTCGAGAAGGACTCCACGTTGTCCCTGAATTTCGCGTCGTTCGAGAACGTCTCGAAAACGTCGACGCCGTCCGCGGGGCACGGACGCATGTGCGGCAACGATCCGTGGAAGAGCGTGCCGTTCGGGCCCTCGACGACGGCGCCCGCAAGGATGGGGGGCGTCCCGTCGAGCGAGCCGACGATGTTGGTGACCTGATGCTGAAGGCAGTGGGGAAACGTGGTGCCGGCGCCGACGATCAGCGAGGTACCCCACGCGTTGGCGCCGAGGATGTTCGCGAGCCAGCGCGCGCTCCAGTCCGCGTACTCGTCCGTGCCGGTGAGCTCGTCGTACTCGCTCGCCATCACGGAGAGGCCGGCGCCGTGCGAGGTCGTGTCCCACACGGCCCAGGGGAAGCCGAACTGGAACGGGTCGCGGCCCGCCTGCTCGATCGCACCGTCCAGCTGCCGTTTGAGATCGGCGAGCAGTGCCTCGCGCGTCGTCGCGAGCCCCTGGGGGTCGCCGGCCTCCTCGATCGCGCGGTAGAGGTCGTAATGCGCGAGACCGCTCACGTCGTACAGGTTCAACGTGTCGCCGCCGGTCCCTTCGATATACGCGTTCGCCCAGCGCGCGGCCTCTTCCAGGTAGAACGAAGGGTCTGGATGAGGGAGCCCCCGCGCGAGGTCGGTGTCCGCCGTCGCGAAGAAGAGCTCGACCGCGCCGAGCTCGAGGTCGGAGCGCCACTCGCGCTCGGGGTAGAAGCCGAACGGGATCACGGTGAGCAGCTTGTCCGGGTTGGTGTCCGCGAGGTCGTAGATGTGTTGGGCGGCCGTCAGACATCGGTCGGCGAGCTCCGGATCGGAGGACCGGAACACGATCGAGCACAGGGCGAAGGCGGCGGCATCCCGCCCCGCGAGGTTCGGCGAGATCGGGGAGCCGGGAGGGCCGGCGCGGAACACCGGCCGGTCGCGAAGGTACCGGAACCGCGGGTCGTTGCCGTGCAGCTCGTCGTCGTCCTGGGGAAGCCGCCAGATGTCGTGGTCACCGACGACGGTCTCGTTCCCGGATCCGATCCCCACCTGGTAGTAGAGCGTGCGGGTCTTGTCGTTCCACAACCGAAGCAGGAACTCGACGCCGAACCTGACCTCCTCGGTGAAGTCGGCGGTTGCCGAGTCGCCGCCCATCTGTTCGGGGAAATCCCGAACGCCCGCAAGCAATACCGCGACGGTGTAGCTCGTGGTCTGCACGAACTTCACGTAATCACCGGCGTCCCACCACCCACCCGATGCGTCGATCCTCCGGCCGAGAGGCGAGAGCTCGCCCTCGAACTCGCCCGACGGCCGGTACTCGGGCGTGAGATAGGTCATCGCGTTGGCGTCGTTGAGGTGCGCGGGGGCCGTGCGGAGGTCGGAGGGGATGTAGTCGGCCCCATCACGCTCGTTCTGGAAGAACGAGAGCGAGTTCGCGATCACGTCCCGGTACACGTTCGCCGCCGTGTCGATCGTGAACGGGGGGGAAGTTGCCGGCCCCGGCCCGACGACCGTGATCGTGTACGAGCCCGGTTGCCGCACCCCGTCGAAGTCGATCGCGTACACGTGCGGGAAGGCGTCGTTCCACGACCCGAGTTCGGCACCGATGGGTGCGCGTAGCTTCACTCGGCCGTCGTCGTCGACCAAGGTGAAGAGCGCACCGGCCTCGGGGACGTTCGCCATCACGTAGGCGCGCTTCGAGGCCTCGATCGAGTAGCCGACCTGGTTGACGCGCACGAACGCGGTGCTGGCGGGGACGCTCGGGGGAGGCGAGGGAGCCGAGTTCGGCAACAGGGTGGAGGACGAGGGAGAGGAGGTGCAGGCTCCGGCGAGAAGTCCGACGAGAATCAGCGCGATCGGCGAGCGTCGATGGGCGGCAGCCGTCCGCGGTCCGTTCAAAATAGGAAACTTTCCTAACTTTCTTTGGTCGGCGGCATCGTAGCGCCGCGCCGGAATCGCGGTCAAGCGGCTGCTACCGTCCCTGCATGCCGACCATCGCGAAGATCAACGTCACGCCCGTGAAGGCGACGACCCTGCATCACCCCGAGGCCGTGCGGCTCGAGCGGTACGGGCCCGTCGGCGACCGAGTGTTCTTCTTCGTCGACGACGAGAACCGGCGTATCGCGGGCGACGGCAAGCGTCCGCTGATGGGCATCCGCGCCGAGTTCGACGCTGAGCAGGATCGGTTGGCGTTCGGGCTGGGCGGCAACACGCATGAAGGATCCGCCGCGGCGACCGGCGAGGCATTCTCGATCGACTACTACGGCCGAACGGTGTCGGCTCGACTTCTCGACGGAGACTGGGCCGAGCTCCTCTCGAGCTATCTCGGCCGCCCCGTCCGGCTGGCCCGGCTCGAGGCGCCCGGCACGCTCGTCGACGAAGGCGTGACGATGGTCTCGCACGCGTCGGTCGAGGAGCTCGGCCGCCGGGCAGGTCGCGACGCGCCCGACCCTCGCCGGTTCCGTATGACGTTCGACCTCGACGGGTGCGAGCCCCACGAGGAGGACACGTGGTTCGGCCGCACGGTGTCGGTCGGCGAGGCCGAGCTGGTGATAGGCGGTCCGATCCCTCGGTGCGTGATCACGACGCTCGATCCCGACACCGGGCGGCCGGACTTCCCCACGCTCAAGGTGATCGCGGCGTATCGCGACCTGCTTCCCGGCGAGGGCCTGCCGTTCGGCGTCTACGCGCAGGTGACGCGGCCCGGAACCGTGCGGGTCGGGGACGAAGTAGAGGTCACGCCGGCGGCGACCGCCTAGCGGTCGATGACGGCGATCGCCTCGATCTCGACGAGCTGCCCCGTGTAGCCGAGGAGCGCCACGCCGAGCAGCGTGCTGGGCGCCGCGGCGATCGGCGACGCCTGCACGGCCTCCCACACGGCGTTCTGCACGTCGTGGTCGACGCCGGCGACGAACACGGTGGTCTTCACGACGTCGCCCGGCCCTGCGCCGGCGGCGGCGAGGGCCGCGAGGAGGTTCGCGATCACCTGCTCGGTCTGCGTCACCGGATCCTCCGGACCGACGAGCTCGCCGGCCGCGTCGAGCGGCACCGCACCCGCGGTGAACACGAGCGACGACCCACGCGCGATCGCCACGTGTGCGTAGCCGGGAGGCGTCGCGAGTCCCTCCACGTTGCGACGTTCGACCGGCATCGCCCGCATGCTCTCACGGACCCCGACCCCTACACTCCCGCGCGTGCAAGCAGCCGACGAGCTCGTCGCGTTCGCCGAGGATCCCGGGGCGTTCGTCGCGCTCGGCCCCGACGAGGAGCGTGCCCTCACCGATCGCGCGTGCGTGACGTTCTCGCCGGGAGAGCACTTCTGGTCGACGTCGGTCGAACGCCTGCGGTTCGGAGCGGACGAGGTGGACGAGGCCGTTGCCGAGATCCACGCGTGGATGGCGGATCGCGGCCGGCGGGCGGCCGCGTGGCGCTTCGGGCCGTCGACGACCCCGCCCGACCTCCGCGACCGGCTCGTCGCGCTGGGTTGGGAGCCGGAGTCGGACGAGGGATCGACGATCCTGCTGCTCTCGGACGCACCACGTGTGGCGCCGTCCCCGTTCGACGTGCGGCTCGTCTCGACGTTCGAGGAGCATCTCGCGGCCGTGGAGGTCGGCAACCAGGGCTTCGGCTTCCCCGTGGCCGACGCCGAGGACGAACGCCGGCGCGCCCGTTCGACCTTCGAAGCCGAACGAGAGGGCGGCCACACCCTGCGTCTGGTCGCCTACGACGGCGACCGCCCGATCGCGACGGGGCGAGCGTGGCTCTCCCCGCTCGGGTTCTACCTCGGCGGCGGTGCCACGCTTCCCACCGACCGGGCCCGCGGAGCGATGAGCACGCTGGTGGCGCGAGCATGGGAGGAGGCCGTGCGCCGCGGGACGCCGGCGCTCGTGACCCACGGCGGGGAGATGTCCGCGTCCCCGCTGCTGAAGGCGGGCTTCCGACCGCTCGGCCGGGTTCGCCATCTCGTCGATCGAACGCTCATGTAGCGCTCGGGTGCAGCAGCGGCACGAGCGCTTGCCGTCCGGTGCGGAGCAACGCGAGGAGCGACGGCGGCGTGATGACGGTCGCCGTTCCGCCGCGCGGCCGGGACAGCGGGGAGACGTAGCCCGATGCCGTCCAGCGCGCGAGTCCGTCGTCGAGCACGACGTGCGGCGCGCCCAGCCGGAGGACGAACGCGCCCACCGGGAGCTCCGTGAACGAGCTTTCGTGCAGCCGCGCGCCGCGGACGGCCGGGTCGAACCGCTCGCGGTGGAGTTGGGCATCGATCGCGTCGGCACCCACCTGGTCGGGGTGGAGGTCGCGCCACAACGAGACGAGATCCATGTAGTCGGCGTGACGGCAGAGCGCGCACGGCCGATGGCCGGCCGCAAGCGCCGTCGCCTCGTCCAGGAAGAAGAGCTCGGTGAACCTGCCGGGCTGCATGAGCGGCGCGCGGTGCCAGCCGCGGAACTCGAGCCGGCACGCGATCCACCGGCGTACGGCGTGGTGCCGCCGGATGCGTCCGCCGTCATCGTGCAGGCAGCCACGGTTCCCGTAGACGAGCCCGCGACCAGGGTCGGCCACGAGCTCGCCGAGCGGCGTCACTCGATTCTGTAGCGTCATCGCGCCGGCACCTCGCTCGGCGACCTACTGGATCCCGTCGCTCACGGGCTCGGACCGGCAGGAGTTCCCGATCCAGCTCTCGGCCGACGTCCAGGAATGAGCCTTCTGAGGTCGAGGGTGGACGACGGCCGTGGAGAACGGCGGTCCCGCCGGGCTCTTCCCGGTGTCGGTGCCCACGCGGACGCAGTAGCCGTTCGGCACCGTGCTCGCGGCGATCACGACGGACCCTTCCTGGACGCGTCCTCCAACATCGAGAAGCGTCTGGAGGTCGGCGGGGTAGCGGCCGTTCCGCTCCTGATAGCGCGCGGCCGCGGAGGCGAGGCTATCCGCCGTGCGGGCGTTCGCGGCTTGCCGGATCGCCGTGCGGACCTCCGTCCTCGTCTCGACGGCGCCGACAACGACCAGCACCGCGACGATACACGCGAGGCACGACCCGACGGCACCGATCCGTCGCGCCCAGATACCGGCGGCCGGCCCGACGGAGCCAGTCCGCCGGTCCGCACCGGTCGCCGAGAAGACCAGGGTCAGCGCGACGACCGCGGCGACGCCGACGGTCACGCCCTGCAGCCAACCCAACGAGGTACGGCGCAGTCCTCCCGGCCCGACGATCGATACCTCGAACCACGCCGTGAGCGCTCCGAGCAGGAGCACGGCGATCGCGACGCTCCCGAAGGCAATACGCTGTTTCGTCGTCGTTCGAGGCGACGAACGGGCCGCGGGGACGATGGCGATGCCGGCCCCGAGGGTCCAACCGGCGCCAGCCCCGATGAGCGCACTCACCAGGAGACGTGTCGGGTTGCCGTCGATGATCGGCTCGCCGAGGACGTTGACTCCGAACGCCGTCCCGCCGATGAGGCCCACCACGGCCGCGAGAAACCCGAACCCCACCGGGATCGTTACACGCGGAGGCAGGGCGGTGGTCGCGAACTGCGCGACGCGACGATGGGAGAGGGTCACGGCCCCGAGTGTCGGCGTTCGACGCGACCGTGGGAAGGGCCCCACCGAGCACATCGCACGATCGCCACGTTCCCGATACAGACCAAACCCGCTCGTCGGCCCACGCCATACGATCGCGGTGTGCTCTTGGAGGGATACGTCGTCCTGTTCGCCCTGCCGTTCGTTCTCTTCGGCGTCGTCGCCTGGGGCCGGCGGCGAAGGGCTTCGTTGGGCGCGATCGTGGCTCGTTGTCTGCTGGCCCTCAGTCTCCTTTGGATGCTTTCGCTCGCGGTCTTCCCGATCGAGACGAGCCGCTGGTTCGTCACGCTGTCGCCCCTCGGAGGAGCCCAGCTTGTCCCGCTTCGAACCGTTCGCAGCATGCTTGCGGATGGGCTCGCGGATCCGGAATGGCGTCAGCTCGCTGGCAACGTGGCGCTGTTCGCTCCCTTCGGGGCGGCACTTCCTCTCGCGGCGCACCGGTTCCGCCGTGCAGCGCGAACGATCGCGGCGGGAGCGTTGCTGTCGATCGGGATCGAGCTCGCGCAGGGCGTCCTCCCGATTCACGGTCCCGTATCGACGACGTTCTGCTCAAACCCTCGGCACGGCCGTTGGGTACGCGGGGTTTGCGCTGCTGGTCGCGGTCGACCGGCGTGCGCGAAGCGGTTAGCTGACCTTCATTGGGCCCGGCGTGTTGAGGGGCCGGATCACGACGGGTCTGCCGCGCTGAGACCGCGTTCGTGTGCCTCGGCCCGCTCGTCGCTCCACCATGGAGGGCGGACGCCGTGGCCTGCCGTATCGATGTGGTTTTCCTCGACCTCCTCGCCGTACTCCCACGCCTCGCCGCGCTTGGTCGCGAGGATCGCGTTGATCTCCCCGGCGTGGTACGTCCAGTGCGCCGCCACCATCACGACGATGTCCCCGAGCGGGAACGTCTGGTTCCAGTGCACGGGTCGCGGGTCGTCGAGGCTCTCCACCTTCTCGACGGACGCGAGCCAGCGGCCGTACGAGCGTTCGAACCAGTCGATCACCTCGGCGAGGTACGAGGCATCGGGTTCGACCCGATCGCGAAGCCCTCGGGGCCAGTCGGTCTCGTCCCAATGCCGCGGTTCCTGGTCGAACGCGTAGGAGTGGTACACGGCGCTCCATCCGGCGGTGTGCTTCGCGAGCCCCAGGACCGAGCGGTAGCCTCCGGCGGCGAACAGCGCCTCCTCGATCGTGACGTTGCGGACGTTGTCGACGAAGGTCCGGTGCGCATCCTCGAGCAGCGCGATCGCGAACGACTTGTCGGAGACCATCGGTTCGATCATGGCGCGCGCCGCTTGGTTTGTCAGGTACGCAGGTGGGTACGCCTACGACACAAGGAGGAGCGACATGGGTGTACTCATGACGATTTTGCTGGCCGTGGTCGTGATCGCTGCGATCATGTGGGTCGTACGCCGGGCATAGTCACCGGCTCTCGACGTTTCGAGAACTCCGCGACCTCGCGCGCAAAGGCTTCGCCAGACCCCCGCGCGAGGTCGCGGTACGTCTGCCATCGTTCGGCCGTCTCCTTCTTCAGCGTCTCGAGGTCGGTGCCCTTCGTGCGCATCTCGTCGCCGTAGGTCGCGATCCACGAATAGATCGCGCCCGGGCTCACCTCGAGGTGGAACTGCACCCCCCACGCCTTCTCGCCGACCTTGACGACCTGGTTCAGGGCGCCGGTTCGTCCCACGATCGAGCCGTTCTCGGGTTCGCCGAACGTGTCGTAGTGGAACTGAAACACCGTCGGCCGCGGTCCGAGCGCTCCGAGCACGGGGTCGCCCGCGGTCTCCGACGCCATCTCCACCTGAGCCCAGCCGATCTCGGGTCGCTCGGCCTTGCGGACGGGTGCCCCGCCGACGCTCGCGAGCAGCTGCGCCCCGAAGCAGACGCCGAGCGTCGGCACGCCCCCCGCGACAGCCTTCTCGAGCAGCTGCCGTTCCACCGACATCCACCGAAGGTCGGCCTCGTCCTCGACGCCGGCGATCGCGCCGAGCGAAAGGACGCCGTCGTACTCCGAGACGTCCCGCGGCGGCGCGGGGCGCCGGTATGCGAACCACGGCTCGATCGCGAGGCCGGCGTCGACGAGCGGACCCGCGAGCTCGTTCAGGTGGTCGTCGAGCTCGTGCTGGATGACGAGCAGCCGTGGACGCATCGCCCGAGAATACTCACCGGTTCGGCGGGTCGGAGATGATGGCGCGGTGTCCTCAGCCGCCGAGCTGATCGATCAGGGGCTCCAAGCCGCCTTTCACGGTTGGGACCTGTCGTGGTTGGAAGGGCGAGCGCGAGAGGCTCGTCCTCCTTGGCACTATCCGTCGCTCGTTCGAGAGGCCGCGAACCGGGCACGCCGGATGCTCGACATCGACACGGGTGGCGGCGAAATGCTCGCCGCACTCGCTCCCTTGGCTTGCTTCGTGGTGGCAACCGAGGGATACGCGCCGAACGTCGGGGTTGCCGCCGAACGACTCGCCTCCGCCGGGATTCCCCTCGTGCACGCCGGCTCGGCGCCCGACAACGTCGAGCAGAGCGGCTCAACCCCTCTCGAGACATCCTCCGCACTTCCCTTCCGGGACGAGGCATTCGAGCTCGTCGTCGATCGCCACTCTTCCTATTGGCCATCCGAGGTTCGGCGCGTTCTCGCCGAGGGAGGCCGCTTCCTCACGCAGCAACGCAACGAGGCAGGAACTGCCGGAGCCTCATGGGAGGAGCTCTTCGGCCGAACACGAACACCGGAGCAGCGCTTCGACCTTGCCTTCGCGCGGCGCCAGCTCGCGCAGGCCGATTTCGAGGTGGTCAGGGCCGAGGAAGCCGATACGCCGATCGCGTTCAACGATGTCGGGGCGGTCGTGTACTACCTGCGCGCGATCCCTTGGGCCGTCCAGGGGTTCGATCCGGCCGGTGACCGAGTGGTCCTCGAGCGAATCCACGAGCGCATCCGTCGTGACGGTCGGCTGGTCGTTCGTGGCTCCTGCATGCTGCTTGAGGCCATCGCGAGATGACGTTCATTCCGCGGCCCCGCAGCTAGCCGGCGACCGATCTCACCGACGGTCACCCCGCGGCGAGGAGGCACGTCCCCTCCGGGCGTGTCGCCAAATCCGCCGGCCTGGGGATGGTTTCGGGTCGGCGTGGGCGTGTAACGTTCGCGTCGCTTCACTCGGCGGCACCGAGCTTTCCGCGGCCGCCTCTCCTCTCCCTCCATCTTCCCCGTGCCGCGCGCTGCGCGGCGCGACGTTCGGCGAGGGGACGGGATGGTAGGCGACGCGCTGACCGAGGTACGAAGGGAGCTCCGCGAGCGCTTGCTCGAGCGCGACGGCACCCGCGGGTTCCCGGCGACCACGCGGGCGGAGCGACGGGTGTTCGTTCGCGAGGAAGCGCTCGACGTGCTCCGTTCGAGCGGCATGATCCTGCCACAGCGCGAGCTCGCGCGCGTGGTGAACGAGGTCTCCGACGAGGTCGTCGGCTTCGGACCGATCGAGTTCCTCTTGAAGGATCCCGAGGTCACCGAGGTGATGGTGAACGGCGCCGACGACGTGTTCGTGGAGCGGAAGGGGCGGATCGAGAGGGCGCCCGACGGTCTATTCGAGGGGGAGGAGGCCGTCGTGCACCTGATCGAGCGGATCGTGGGGCCGCTGGGTCTCAGGGTCGACGAATCGTCGCCTTGGGCGGACGCGCGACTTCCCGAGGGCAGCCGAGTCCACGCGATCATCCCGCCTCTTTCGCTCCGCGGTCCGGTGCTCACGATTCGCAAGTTCTCTCCGGTTCCGCTGACGGCCGAGGGCATGGTGGCGCATGGGAGCATCGGCCCGCGGATGCTTCGGTTCCTCGTCGCCTGCGTGCGCGGCCGCATGAACATCGTCGTCTCCGGCGGTGCGGGAGCGGGCAAGACCACGTTGCTCGGCCTGCTGTGCGGATTCATCGGCGACGAGGAGCGACTGATCACGATCGAAGACGCCGCCGAGCTGCGGATCGCCAAGCCGCACGTGATCTCGTTGGAGGCTCGACCCGCGAACGTCGAGGGCCGCGGTGAGGTGACCGTACGCGACCTGGTCCGCAACGCGCTGCGGATGCGCCCGGATCGCATCATCGTGGGGGAGGTTCGCGGCGGCGAGGCCCTCGACATGCTGCAGGCGATGAACACCGGCCACGAGGGCTCGCTCAGCACGGCGCACGCGAACGGCACCCGGCACCTGCTGTGGCGGCTGGAGACGATGGCATTGATGTCCGACGTGGACCTGCCGGCGGCCCATGTGCGAAGTCAGGTCGCGGCCGCCATCGATGTGATCGTCCATCTCGCGCGCCTTCGGGACGGACGGCGCGTCGTGTGGGAGGTCGCGTCCGTCGAGGGCACGCGTCGGGGCGAACCGGTCGTGCAGCCGTTGTTCTCGTTCCGTCCCCACGGGGGCGGCGGTCGCTTTCACGCTCATGGAGCACTCCCGCGACAGCTCGAGACGCTCGCCGAGCGGGGCCAGTTCCTCGACGAGGATCTCTTCGAAGCGGGTGCGGACGAAGCGTGAACGAATCGACCGTGCTCGCGGTGATGGTCGGCCTGTGCGGCTGCTGCTGGGCCGCCGCCAGGACGTCGGTCGAACATGAGCTCGCGCTGGCGAATCTGGTGCCGGGACGAGCGGCCCGCGCGCCGCGGCAACGGAGCCTCCGCCGCATGCGCGATGCCGCCGTCGTCGGCGCGGCGGTGGCGCTCGGGGGGGCGCTGCTCGGACTGCCGGGTGTGGCGATCGGGCTTGCCGCGTGCGCCGGTGCGACCCTCGTGGCCCGACGGCGGCGATCGAAGCGTCGTGTCGAACTCCTCGAGGCGCAGCTCGCCGACGCCGTCGGCGCGATCTCCGCGGCGCTCCGAGCGGGGCTCTCGCTCTCGCAGGCGCTCGGGTACGCGGCTCGCGAGACCGAGGCGCCGCTCGGCGAGACGCTGCACCGCGCGGCGGGACGGGAGTCGTGGGGAGAGTCGCTCGAGACCGCCCTGGATCGCTGGGCCGACGAGGTGGGGAGCGACGATGCCCGGCTCGTGAACGGGGTCCTCGCGCTGCACCGGCGCACCGGAGGCGATCTGCCTCGGGTCCTCGATCGTGTCGCCGACACGCTGCGCGATCGTCGCGAGACGGCGCGCGAGGTGCGTGCGCTCACGGCGCAGGCGCGTCTCTCCGGCGCGATCCTCGGCCTGCTCCCGATCGGATTCTTCGGATTCCTGCTGCTCACGTCCCGGCGCGACATCGCGGCCGCCTTCGAGACGCCGGTCGGCGTCGCGGCCGTCGCCCTCGGCCTCGCGATGCAGGGCGCGGCGTTCGTATGGATACGCCGGCTCTTACGGGTGGCCTGAGTGGAGGGGATCGCCTTCGCGGTCGTTGCGGCCTGCGCTGTCGTCGCCTTCCTTCAGACCGTTCGCTCGCTGGCGAGCCCGAGCGTCCCGCTGACGATCGCCGTCCCATCCGGCTCCGCGACTCACAAGATCAGTCGGGCGCGACGCATCGTGCGAGGTCTCGGCCGTCGCGCCTGGCTACAGCGGCTGAGCGGCATGCGTCCGACGGACGACGCGACCGCGGAGCTCGTGGGCGCGGCGGCCGTGCTCGCCGTCGTTCCCTGTGTGGCACTCCTGCTCTCGCCGTCGCCCGGCCCGCTGCTCGCACCGGTCCCGGCGGCCGTGGCCCTTCGAGGGCCGCGGATCTCGCGGGCCCGAGCCGTTGCCCGGCGCGCGGCCGAGATCGATGCCGAGCTCCCTCAGTTCCTCGACGCGCTCGCCGCGGCATCCACCGCCGGCCTCTCCGCCCCGCTCGCCGTCCGTCGCGCGACCGGCGTCGTACGAGGAGCGCTTCACGACGAGCTGATGTCGGTCGTGCGTGCGTCGGACCTGGGATCACGGTGGCGAGACGAGCTCCGCGCGCTCGCCGAGCGGACCGATCTCCTTGACCTGCGCCGCGCCGTGTCCGTTTTGACGCGCACGGAGACGCTCGGTGCCTCGCTCTCGACCTCCACCGTCGAGCTTGCCGAACGCGTCCGCAGCGCTCGCCGTCAACGGATGACGGAGCGCGCGAGGACCGCGCCGGTGAAGATGCTGTTCCCCCTCGTGTTCCTCGTGCTTCCGGCCTTCCTCCTCCTCACGGTGGTGCCGGTCCTGCTCACCACCATCCAGTCCATCCGTTGAGAGGGGGTGAACCGATGCTGCTCTTGCATCTGTTCTGTTTCGTCCAGACCCGTGCACGACCGCTCTTCTCCCGGGAGGAGGGCCAAACCACGGCCGAGTACGCGCTCGTGATCCTGGCGGCCGCCGCGGTCGCGATCGTGCTCATCGCGTGGGCGAAGTCGTCGGGCAAGCTGCCGGCCTTCTTCGACACGATCATCGACGACGTGACCGGCGATGCGACGTCGACGTAGCGAACGCGGATCGGCCGCGGTCGAGTTCGCGCTCGTGCTGCCGATCCTGCTCGTGGTCGCACTCGCCATGGTGCAGGTGGGACTCTTCGCGCGGGACCGGCTGTTGGTGGAAGCGGCGGCGCGTGCGGCAGCACGCGCCGCCCCCGTCGCGCCGG
>DATBIS010000006.1:0-2578 GCA_036556805.1 Actinomycetota bacterium
CGCGGTCGCGAGCAGGAAGAGCCCGACGACGGCCGCGACCCGGCCGAGGTCGTGTTCGTCCGACTCGTTCACGATGAGCCAGACGTAGAGCAGCGTCGAGCCCCCGGACACGATGGCGGAGGTGAACCGCGCGCTGCTCGAGCGTGGTCTGTTCACGATGGTGCGGTTCAACGGGATCATGACGAACCCGCCGCTGTGCATCGACGAGGATCAGCTCGGCGAGGGGTTCTCGATCATCGACGACGTGCTCTCGGTCGCCGACGCCGCCGTGGACGCATGACGGCCCGGTCGAAGGCCCGCCCTCGACCCTCCTCCGCCGGGAGGAACTGGGCGATCGCCGCGGCCGTCGTCACCGGGGGCTCGACCCTGCTCTACGTCTGGCTCATCGCGAACGAGTCGGACGAACAGGACCTCGGCCGGGTCGCGGCAGTCGTCGGGCTCTTCCTGCTCGCGACCGCGTGCGCGATCGGCGCCGTCGTGCTTCGCTCCCCCGACGCCCGCCACGTCGCCGGCGCGGCGGGGACCGGACTGTTGGTCTCGCTGGGCGTGCTCGCCCTGTTTTCGATCGGCCTGCTCCTGTTGCTCGCGGCGGGCCTGCTGATCATGGCGATCGGGGCCGCCCGGTCGGAGCGTCGAACCACGTCCAAGGCTCGCGTGCTGCTCGCGTTCGCGGCCGGCGCGGCGCTGCCGTGGGCGCTCGTGCTGGTCGCCTGACGCGGTCCCGCCTACCGCACCCCGGCGATGTCGACGTACTCGAAGTGCATGCCGTCGGGCACGGTCCAGCGGCCTCCCCACGTGAACCCATGGCGGGCCATCGCCTTCACGAGCACCTTCGGCTGCTGCGGCCGTGCGCCGTACGGGTTCGTGAGGGAGTTGATGTCGACCGCGGCGCCCCACGAGTGATGCGAGATGCCACCCGTCGGACGGCGCATCACCATGCGCGCGTTGTAGCAGCCGGCGAAGTTGCGGATCGCGCCCCGCCGTCCCAGGCGATCGAGCTCGTGCATCGCCCCGATCAGCGCTGGGAACAGCCGTTCGTGGCACGTGAAGCGTCCTAGCAGGGGCACCCGTCGGGAGACCAGTCGCTGCCGCGGGAACGACGGGTGCATGCGCAGGTACCCGGGACGCCTCGGGTCGGGATAGGCGCGGAACTCGCCGAACCCTCGCTTCATCAGCACGGGTGGCCAGACGGAATCACCGTGGCGGCGGAACTCGGCGTGGCCTGGCCGGCGGACGCGCGGCCGGTAGCCCGGCCCGAGCAGCGGGGCGATGCGGCGGGCCAGCTCGGCCTCCGTCGGGTGCGTGCGCATCGCCAACAAGGCGAAGCGGTCGTGGCGCACGCCCAACCGACGACCCGTCATGCGCGAGACCATGACCTCGCTCCACGACACGACCTCGTCGGGCACGATCGCGCCGACCGTGACGCGCCCGCCGGCGAAGACCATGCGGTCGCCGACGTCGAGCCGGCGGATCGCGGCGCTCGACGCGCCCAACACACCCCGGCCGGCCCGCCAAGCGTCGAGCACGGTGCCGCGCCACGCCCCGGGGAGGAACGGCGTCATGTCATCGACCTTCGCGGCCATCACCTCGATCGGAAACCGGTAGCGACCGCCGGAACGATCGACGACGGCCCCGCCTTCGCGCATCGAGCGCTTCATCCAGAGCGTGTCGCCGGCGATCACGGCCACCGACTCCGTTCCGCGCAGGCGGTCGAGCTTCGGCGTGAGCCCGCCGGGCAGCCCGCCGGTCCGCCACATCAGGTAGGCGGGCGGGACCCAGGCCCGGCCCGGTTGCGAGGCGTTGGCCGGGACGATCGGATCGGGCGCCCAGCCCAAGGCGATCGTGACGGCGGCGCCCAGGGCGAGCACCAGCGCGACCCGGCGGGCACGGGGAAGCATCGAGCCAGGGTACCGCCGCTCGACGTGGCGGGCACCCGCCCCCCTCGAGGGGCACGTTCCGTTCACGGTCTGGGACGGATCTCCACGGCGCCATCGACGACCCGCGTCTCGTAGCTGTCCGCCGGTCTCGTCGCGGGACCTCGCAGGACCCGGCCGTCCGCCAGGTCGAACACGCTGCCGTGGGCGGGGCAGGTCACGGTGCTCGTCGATTCGGCGAGCTTCACGCGTCCACGGTCGAGCGGTGCTCCCTGATGGGTGCAACGGCTCCCGATCGCGAAGACGCGATCGCCCGACCGAACGAGCAACACGCTCATGTCATCGATCGCGACGTGCAGACCCTTCCCCTCGGCCACCTCGCCGAGTGCGCCGGCCGCGATCCATCCGTCGTCGGACATCGCGCCGGAGCCTATCGCCCGGGTGCGAGCGTCACCCGCATGAACGGCGTCGAGATCGGGCGGACGTCAGGTCGCGGCGGCGACGCCCGACCAGCGCTCGGCCCAGCCGGCGAGCTCTTCGACGACGGCGGTGAGGTCTCGCCCACGCTCGGTGAGGTGGTACTCGATCAGCACGGGTGTGGACGGCGTGACATCGCGGGTCACGATGCCTTCGGCTTCCAGCTCCTTCAGCCGCTCGGAGAGCACGGCGTCGGAGATGTTCGGGATCGCGTTCCGGAGGTCACC
>DATBIS010000007.1:0-6485 GCA_036556805.1 Actinomycetota bacterium
CGACGGCGCGCCGCGGCGCGCCGAGGACTTCCGAGCGAAGACCCGACCTCGTCGTCCTTCGGATCCCCGGGTCCGATAGGAAGAGGTGGTTCGGCCCGTCCTCACGTCGGGTAGACCTCGTTCGATGACGACACATCATCCCGGCGCGGCCGACTTTCTGCCGCCTCGCCTCACGCTCAACACGCTCGTGCGGGCCGCGGCGACCTGCACGGGCTGTGACCTGCACCACCTCGGAACGCAGACGGTGTTCGGCGAAGGCCCGACTCACGCGCGCGTGATGATGGTGGGGGAACAGCCGGGCGACCGGGAAGACCTCGAGGGCCACCCGTTCGTCGGACCCGCCGGGAGGCTCCTCGATCGCGCGCTCGCCGAGAGCGGGATCGATCGCGAGGATGTGTACCTCACCAACGCCGTGAAGCATTTCCGGTGGGGACGACTACCCGGGAAGAAGAAGCGGATCCATCGCAAGCCGACGCTGGTGCAAGTCGCCGCGTGTCGTCCCTGGCTGGATGCCGAGATCAAGGTCGTGCGACCCGAGATCGTCGTCTGCCTGGGAGCGACCGCCGCTCAGGCGTTGCTGGGGTCGAAGTTCCGGGTCACCCAACATCGAGGCGAGGTGCTCGAGGTGCCCGATCTCGGCGCTCCGGTGACGGCGACGGTGCACCCGGCATCGATCCTGCGGGCATCCGACGACGCGGCGCGTCGTCGAGAGATGGACGCGTTCGTTCGCGACCTCACCGCGGTCCGACGCTCGGTCGCGGCGTGACCGACCGGCAGCCGGATCACACCTTGGTGAAGGTTGCGCTCACCGCCTTCGCGCCGCTCATCGTCACCACGCAGGGCGCCGTGCCGGAGCATGCGCCGGTCCACCCGCCGAACACGGAACCGCGCGCGGGCCTCGCCTTCAGCGTCACGACCGTTCCGCTCGCGTAGGCCTCCGAGCAGTCCGTCCCACAGTTGATGCCTGCGGGCGTGCTCGTCACCGTCCCAACGCCCGTACCCGCCTTCGTGACGGTCAACGTATTGGTCGGTGGAGGTGGCGGCGTCGACCCCGCCGGCTGCCAGTCCGGATCCGAGTCGTTGAAGGCGCCGCCCGCGATCGTCGTCTTGCCCGAGCCGTCCGTGTTCATCGTCTTGATGTCGATCGTGTTGTTGAACACGCTCGCGAAGACGACCTTCTTCCCGTCGGGGGAGAACGCCGGCTGCAAGTTGTACTCGACGCCGCCGCTCGTGAGGGTCACCTCGCCCGAGCCGTCTGCGTTCATCACGGCGATGTCGCCCGCACCCTGCTCGCCGCTCCGCCAGACGATCTTCGTGGAGTCGGGCGACCAGTCGGGCTCGAAGTCCGAGTAGTTGTTGTCGGTGAGCTGCACCTGGCCCGAGCCGTCCGCGTTCATCACCATGATCTCCCAGCCGCCACGGTCGGACTCGAACGCGATCTTCGAGCCGTCCGGCGACCACCGCGGGTTCCGGTCGTAGAAGGCGTTGCTCGTCAGCCGAACCACGTTCGATCCGTCGGCGTTCATGACGGCGATCTCGCCGCCGCCGTACCGGTAGGTCGTGAACGCGATCTTCGTGCCGTCCGGCGACCACGCGGGCGTCCAGTCGAGCGCCGGGAAATGGGTGAGGTTCACGACGCCGGTCCCGTCGGCGTTCATCACGAACACGTCGTAGCCGTTCGCGGCATCGCGGGTGCTCGAGAACGCGATCTTCGTACCGTCGGGCGACCACTGCGGGTCGAAGTCCCTCGCGGGATTGTGCGTGAGGTTGATCTGCCCGGAGCCGTCGGCGTTCATGGAGTAGACCTCGGTGCTGAACGGGTCGTCGCGATCGCTCACGAAGGCGATCTTGCCGTTGCTGCCCGGGAAGGCCGCGGCTGCCGGCTGTGCCCCGAGCAACCCGACGACCACGGTCGTGGCCACGAGACCAGCGATACGAGCGCGCATCCGGCCCCCCTCTCCTCCGATGGATCTCACACGGGCCTCACGATGCGTACGGGCGGGCGGTCGTGCGGGATTGCGGACGCGCGTAACGAAGAAGAAGCGACCGGACAGAACCGGGATAGGAGGCCGCCGACGCGACGAACCCCCGGGATTGCCCGTGCCCGGGGGTCCGTTCGTCGGAGGGAACTTGGCAGTCCTGGGAGGGGAACCTCCTTGCGGATGGCGACTTCGAGGGGGAAATCGCGTCCGCCCCGCGGTCCCGGCCTCCCAGGCTGCGGGGCCAGTGTGTGCCGACGCAACCCTCGGCCGCTACCAACGGAAGTCCTATTCGTTCGGCCGAACATCGCTCCGGCTATGAGCCTATGCGGCGAGGAGCTGCTCCTTCCGGGCCGCCATCCGCGTGCCGAGCTCCTCGAGCTCGCCCTCGTCCATCACCTGGCGGGCCTGCGGGAACATCTCGCCTTCCTCTTCCTCGATGTGATGCTCGAGGTTCTCCTTCATGACGGTGAACTTCGCCGCCCACTCCTCGTCGTCGACCGGCGTGGCCTCGAGCTCGCCGAGGATCAGGTCCACGACGTGGTGCTCCTCGTAGGCCTCGAGCGCGATGTCCTTGGTCTTCGCGAACTCCTTGAGGGCGGGATAGAGGATCTCCTCCTCGATCGCCTCGTGGGCCTGCAGCATCATCTTCAGCTTCGCGAAGCCCTCCGTGCGGGTCTTGTTGGCACGCTCGGTGGTCTTGTCGAGCTCGTTCAACAAGGTCTTCACGTCGTCGTGATCGGCCTTCAACAGCTTGAGCGCATCCATGGTTCCCTCCCCTTCGAACTGCCGACAGGCTGCAGGCTTTCCCGCCGCGGGGAGGCTCAAACGTGGGGAGAGGTGATCGCGGCTCAGACGCGGGGATACGTGTAGCCGTAGCCCTGGACCTCGCGGGCCTTCGCGGAGACCGCGTAGCTCCGGCGGTGCGGGATGTCGACCTTCCCGCCGCACTTGCCGCACGTGAACGCCCGCTGCCAGCGGGCGGGGATGGCCTGACTGAACGTGCACTCGGGGCAGTGCTGGAACACGATCTCCGCGAAGCAGGTGAAGCAGCGGTAGTTCGCGGCCGCGTCCGGCACGGGGCTCGGCATCATGCAGTCGGGACACGTGAGGTAGGCCATTTCTGGAAGAGGTGTCGGCAGCTTCGGCCGACACTTGAGGGCCGTTCGGCCCTCAACCGGTCAGCCGAGGTCTTGATTCTCGAGCACGGCCGCGGTCTGGGTCTCACGGAAGAGACGAAGGTGCTTGCGAACCCCGTCGTCCGACAAGGCGAGGATCGCCGCCGCGAGCAGGGCGGCGTTCACGGCGCCGGCCTTCCCGATCGCGAGCGTGCCCACGGGGATCCCGGCCGGCATCTGCACCATCGAGAGCAGCGAGTCCATGCCCTTCAGCGCGTGCGACTCCATGGGAACCCCGAGCACGGGAAGCGGGGTCTTCGCCGCGACGGCGCCGGGGAGCGCGGCCGCGCCGCCGGCCGCCGCGATGATGACCTTGAGACCACGCTCGTCCGCGGTCTCGGCCCACTCGGCGAGCTGATCGGGCGTGCGATGCGCCGAGAGGACCTTCGCCTCGACCTCCACGCCGAGCTCCTCGAGGGTCGTGACGGCGTGCTTCACGATCTCCCAGTCCGATTTGGAGCCCATCACGACGCCGACACGAGCCGTCCCCACGTCGGGCAGTCTAGGCGTCGAGGCCACGGTGGGTCAGACCTCGGTCTCGGTGTGGCCGTAGTACTCGTACGCGGACATGGCCTTGTCGCCGGTCGACTTCCACTCGCGCTCCTCGGACGGGAGCTTGCCGAGCACCTTGGCCATCGCGCGGACGTGCTCGGCGACGGATCCGCAACACGAGCCGATGAGCTCGAGGTTCGCCTCCTGCGCATGGCGTGCCCATTCGGCCATCTCGCCGCGTCCGAGGGTCATCGTCGTGAGCCCGTAGGGGAAGTTCGGATACGACGTGAAGTCGGGCTTGTCGCCGGACGTCCGATACGCGACGGGCTGCGCCGCGACCGGCACGCCCGCAACGGCCGCGCGCATCTCGACGGCGATCGGGAGCATCTGCTCGGGACCGTTCAGGCAGTTCACGCCCACGATGTCGGCGCCCGCGTCGGCGAGCTCCTTCGCGCACTCCCCCGGCGTCGTGCCCTCGTACGAGCGCGGCTCCTTCTGCTCGAAGCACATCGTCACCATCACGGGTAGGCCGGTGGCCTTCGCGCGCTCGACGAAGAGCAGGGCCTCGCCCAAGTAGCTGAACGTCTCGCCGACCCAGAAGTCGACGCCGCCCGCGTCGGTCATGGCGGCGAGCTGCCGGTCGAACAGCTCGCGAACGTGATCGTGGGTGACGGCCTCGTCGGGCTCGTACGCCCACGTGAGCGAGAGGTCGCCGGCGACGAGCACGTCGCTCTCGGCGGCCACCTTTCGCGCGACCTCGACCGCGCTCCGGTTGATGTCGTCCACCATGCCCTTCATCCCGACGGTCTCGAGCTTGTCGTCGCTCGCGTAGAAGGTCATGGTCGTGAGGAACTCCGCGCCCGCGCGCGCGAACTCGCGATGGAGCTGCTCGAGCGCGTCGGGATGCTCCACGGCGACCTCGGGCGTGAACGGACCGGCCTGCACGTAGCCGCGCTTCTCGAGCTCGAGGAGGTAGCCGCCGTCGCCCAGCACGGGCCCCTCGGCCAGTCGTTCCATGATCCCCTTCGGCATCGCCGTCATCCTTCCGTCGATGTGACCAGGCTGATCCTATTCGCCACGACTTGGAGGGCGGGTCCCGCTCGGTGACTACAGGTCGGCGCGGAGGACCCGGCTCCACGCGCGAGGGAGCGATCGCGGCAGCACGACGCGTTCCGCGCCCAGCCACGAGGCCAGCTCGGCCAGCGTCCCCGCGATCCTCGGGCCGGCAGCGGCGGGCGCGTCCGGTTCGGCCCAGAGCCCCTGCACGCGAAGCACCTTGGTCTTCCGCTCGAACAGAGGATCCGTACGCCCGATGAGCCGTTCGCCGTGGAGGATCGGGAGCACGTAGTAGCCGAACTCGCGCTTCGCCTTCGGGACGTAGATCTCGAGCTTGTAGCGGAAGTCGAAGAGGTCCTCGGCCCGCTGCCGGTCGTGGATCAGCTGGTCGAACGGGGAGAGCAGCACGGTGCGGCCGCGGAAGGGCCGGTCGAGCCGCTCGGCGTGCGCGTACCAGTCGTCGTCGCGCAGGCCGTCGATCCGGACCGGCACGACCACGCCCTCGCGCACGAGATCCGCGAGCGCGCGCTCCCAACCCGCCGGCCGGCTCCCGTCGAGCTCGAACCCGAAACGGAGCAGCCGAGCGACGCCCTTCGCGCGAAGCTGCCTCTCGAGCACGTGGCGGGCGACCTCCCGTTGGGGGACCTTCGGCTCCTTGACGGGGAGGCGGCGCTCAGCGAGGTCCCACAGGCGTTGCTGTCCGTCGCGCCCGACGATCATCACGTGGCCGCCGGCCCAGAGGGCTTCGAGCATCATCGCGGTGTTGTTCCCGTTGTCGTTCCAGCCGCCGGTACGCCAGCCGGCCGCCGTGCGGTCCTCGAGGTCGCGCGTGCGAAGCGGCCCGCGGCGGCGGAGCTCGCCGAGCACGTACCGGCGGAACGCGTCGTTCGCCGCGAGCCACCCGCGGATGTAGACGTGTCGGCTTGAGTGCGCGGACGGGAATCGCGCGAGCGTGACGCGATGGATCCCGTAGTCGGACGTCGGCACGATGTGCGCCCGGATCTCGAACAACGACTTCTCCTCCCAGAGCAGACGCTCGAGCTCGGCGGGCCGGTAGCGCCTCCCCAAACGGCTCCAGAGCACGAGGTGCTCGGTGCGCGCGACCGACGACGTCGGGTCCATCTGTACGACGCCGAGTCCGCGCACGACGTCGAGGACCGAACGAGGCCGCGGCGCGGTGAGCAACTGCCCCGCGACGGCCGCTCGGCGCGCCTCGCGAAGCGAGATCGTCCGCTCGCTCACCCGGCGATCTTCCTGGCCTTCCAGACTTCCTCGGAAGGCCAACGCCGCGACCACGCGGCCGTCACGAGCGGATCGGTCGGATCGACGGCGCCCTCGGGTGCGCCGATCTCCACGAGGTCCTCGACCTCCAGCCCGTTCGTGCGAAGCAACCGGATCATGTCGCCGTGCGGGATGTGGAACTCGATGCCGCCGTCCGCCTCCGGCCACGTGAACCGGTGCATGCCGAAGTGATCTCGGAGCAGGACCTCGCCGGACGGCAGGTCCTCCTCGGGCGCGGTGAGCATCGCGAGATACGAGTTGCCGAGAAACACGAGCCGGCCGCCGGGCCGAAGAATGCGCGCCGCCTCGGGGATCCACGCGTACGGGTCGCACCAGATCGCGGCGCCGTACTCCGAGACCGCGAGGTCGAAGCTCCCGTCGCGAAACGGCGCGTGCTCCGCGTCGGCGTGCACGAGCGGAAACGCGATGCCGAACTCGGCCTGGAAGCGCTTCGCCGTCGCGAGCTGGCGGCCCGAGTTGTCCAGGCCCGTGGGGGGGG
>DATBIS010000008.1:0-22438 GCA_036556805.1 Actinomycetota bacterium
GCGCCGCCACGACCTTGTCGGGGAACTGCGCGATGCCCGGTCCTACCGCGTCCCAGATCCCCTTGTCGCCCCAGCCGATGTTCACGATCATCGCGAAGATCGTCGTGCCGAGGATCGCGAGCAGCAGGCCGCCCCTCACGCGTCTCGCGACCAGGAGCGACGCGAGACCGAGCCCCACGACGAACACGAGGACGCGGAGCGACGACAGATTCGGGTTGAGGTCGACGGGCTTCGTCGCACCCGGCCCCGGCACCACGATGCCGCCGTTCACGAACCCGATGATCGCGAGGAAGAGCCCGATGCCGATGCCGATCGAGCGCTTGAGGTCCATCGGGATCGCGTTGAGGACCGCTTCGCGAAAGCCCGTCAGCACGAGCGCCGTGATGATGAGGCCCTCGAGCACGATCACGCCCATCGCCTGCGGCCACGTGAGGCCGAGCCCGCCGACGAGCGTGAACGCCACGAAGCCGTTCAGCCCGAGACCGGCGGCGATCGCGAACGGATAGTTCGCCCACAGGCCCATGGCGATCGTCGCGACGCCCGCGACGAGCGCCGTGACGGTGAGCACTTCCGCGAACCCCAGCTGCGTCCCTGCCGAGTCCGGGAACACCGCAAGGAACTGGGGGTTCACGAACAGGATGTACGCCATCGTCAGCCAGGTGGTGACGCCGGCGAGGATCTCGGTTCGCACGTTCGATCCGCGCCCGGAGATGCCGAAGAAGCGATCGAGCGTTCCCCCGCCCCCGGACGCCTCACCTACCTGGACGACGCGGTCGTTCTCGGTCCTGGCCATCAGCGCCCCCTCTCTTGCCGGCCTCGGCGCCGGCGAGCCGCACGGGGAAGTCGGCGCGAAGAATAGGCACGCACCGCGCCCCGGGCAAGCTGCAGACGCTGTAGCTCCCGTCGGTATGCTGAGTTGCCGCGTCGGCCGCTGGGAGACGCCGTCGCGGCGCCCGTGCAAGATCGATGTGACCCCCAGGGAGGAACGGCCCGTGGCCGACCGTGGACGAGGTGCGGGTGACCCGCGCCCGACGAAGGCGCAGCGCAAGGACGACGCCCGGCGTCAGCGCGAGGAGATCCAGCGCCGCATGGCCCAGCGGAAGAAGAGCCGCGCGATCGCCGCCGGCGGGTCGGTGGTCGTGGCGGGCGCCGTCGTGGTCGCCTTCATCCTCGCCTCGGGCGGCGGGCTGCCCAAGCCCGCCGACCTGCTCGCGCAGGCCGGCGACGCCCAGAAGAGCGCGAGCTGCGATGCCGTGCAGACCGTCGCCCCGTTCGACCCCGCGAACGTCACGGGCGACGTGCAGGCGGCCGAAGCCGGCGACCCCGCCAACGTGGACCGCAACCACATCGGGGACACCCTGGACCCGACCCCGCCGAAGCTCTCGAAGTACCCGACGGTGCCCCCGACCTCGGGCCCGCACGCGCCGATCCCTCCCGGGCCGCTGCCACCGGGCGTGTACGACCAGGCGCCGGACATCTACCGGGCCATCCACAGCCTCGAGCACGGCGCGACGATCATCTGGTACTCCCCGAGCGCCTCGGGTGAGCAGCTGCAGCTGCTGAAGGACTTCTACAACCAGCGGCTGGTCGAGGAGGCGGTCGGGCAGGATCGCGTGCTCGTCGCGCCGTACGACTACCCGGATCAGGGCGCGGCCGGGCAACTCGCGGACGGCGTGCAGATGGCGCTCGTCTCCTGGCACCGTCTCGAGACGTGCGGCCAGGTGAACCTCGCGGCGGCGTTCGCGTTCACGTCGCAGTACAGCGCGCCGCCGTTCGAAAGCCGGCAGTACCTCGGCGAGGCGCCGGAGGCGGGAGCGTCCCTCTAGTGCCGACGAAGAAGAAGCGGCGGCGACCGGCCTCCCGACCGGCCCCGGGTGGGTCGTCGACGGCGCGGCCGGCGAAGCCGGCCGCGCCGTCGACCCGCGAGCGCAGGGAACGGAAGGAAGAGGCGCGGCGCGCCCGCGAGCGGGCGCGCAAGCAGGTGCGGCGGCGCGCCCTCGTCCGCCGGACGGCCACGCTCACGGTGGGGGCGGCCGCCGTCTTCCTCATCGTCGCGTTCGTGTACCGCGCCGCCTCACCGAAGCCGCTCTCGCAGGCCGCTCGCACCGCCGCCGCGGCCGCCGGGTGCAGCGCCGTGGAGACGCCGATCGCCGGCGAGCCCAGCCGCCAGCACCTCACGCCCGGCGCTTCCTACGACTACCCGTCCGAACCCGCCACGGCCGGCCCGCACGATCCGTCGCCGCTCCCCGACGAGCCGCACGTGTACACGGAGATGCCGCCCGAGACGAACCTCGTGCACAACCTCGAGCACGCGTTCGTGAACCTGTACTACCGGCAGACGGGCGACGGCGCGCTGCCGCAGGACGTGGTCGACGCGCTCACCACGTTCGCGAACGCGCACACGCGAACGATCCTCAGCCCGCACACGAGCCTTCCCGACGGGGTCGCGCTCGCGTACACCGCGTGGGACAAGCTCATCACGTGCCCCGCGGGCATCACCGCCACGCAGGCACGGACGATCGCCCAAGGCTGGTGGGACTCGTACGCGTGCTCCAGCAACGCGCCCGAGGCGCCCCCTCGCTACGCGTGCTGAGCTAGGAGACCGAGCAGGCTCCGCCGCCCGCGGAGCAGTCGATCGAGCCGTGCTCGAAGGTCGCGGACGACGACCCGTCGCCGGCCTCGATCACGCGCGACGTCGGGAACCCCAGCTGACCCTTCGCCGCGCCCTCCGCGAGATACGTGTCGAGCACGGCGCCCCACAGGGCGAACGTCCCCACTGAGCTCTTGCGGTAGATCCTCCCGCCCTTGAAGGTCACGCGGCGGCAGGCGCCGCCGCCGCAGCCCGGCTCGCCGGTGATCGCGATCGCACCCGAGATCGGAAGATCGAGCACGCCATCGGGCCCGCCGACGTCCCGGTACTCGGTATCGATCGCGCCCTTCAGCCAGACCGTGAGCTTCGCCGAGTTCGTGTGGTAGATCGACCCCACCTTGAACCGCTGATGCCGGCCCCCCACGTCCTGGAACGACTTCGTCACGGGAAGACCCGGCGCGCACATGATGCTGTCGTACTTCGTGCGGATCGCCCCGGTCACGTTCTTGTTCGTGTTGATCCAGACGCGATCGTCCTTGAGGCCGAGCGCCGCGCGGAGCTCGGTGCCGGTGATGACCGCCGATCCCTGACCGCCCTTCACCGTGACGGTCTCGATACGGCCGGAGACGCCGCGGTGATACTTCACGAAGTTCTTCACGATCCCGATGGATCCCGTGTACGGCTGCAGCGAGTTCTTCAGCTTCGTGGCCGTGAACGTCTCCTCCCAGATGCGGTTCGGGTTCGCGCTCGTGAAGTCGCCCGGGTCGCACACCCCCCGAAGCCACGCGATGGCGGTTCCGCCCCAGACGTTCTCGTTGTTCTCGGTGTAGCCGCCCGACGACGACGAATAGAACGCCGTGATCTCGTCGCCCTGGTAGATCACGACCTTCTCGTCGGTGGCGTCCACCGCGTCGACCCAGAGATCGCCGTCCACGCCGCTCTCCTTGTTCCAGCCGGTGTAGACCTGGTCGAGCGAGGAGTCGTACAGGGCGCAGTTGCACGGGTTGCGGTGCTGGCTGATCGCGGCCTTCGCGAACGCGTACGTCCGCGCGGCCACCGCCTGCGCGCGGAGCGCCGCCTGCGGCCAGCTGCTGGGAACCTCGGACAGGCCGTACAGGTAGCCCTGCGGCTCCACCGGCAGGATCAGCCGCAGGAGACACGACCCGCCCCCGCACTGGTACAGGTTGAACTCGAGATAGCCGCGGTTGTACGTCGCGCCGCCCTCGGGTACCTGCACGCGCGCGCCGTCCGGCTCAAACGTCGCGAAGAGGTCGTTCGCCGGGCCGCCCCAGTCCTTGCCGCCCACGCGGTCGCCGTTCGCGTCGAGCACGCGGTACTTCTTCGCGTGGCGCCGGATCGTCCACTCCTCCCCGCCGGGGATCTCGCCGACGAGCGGCCCCGTGTTCCGGTTGCCGACCCGAAGCGAGGTCGTGCCGGCGATCGACTTCACGCGGATCTTCTTCCGCGCCTGCGTGAGGCCGATGCGGAGCCTCGCCGGCGAGTCGGCGGCCTTCTTGACGTGGGTGTCGGAGTAGAAGTGGGTGAGGATCGGCCCGTACGCGGAGCCGTCGAGCGCCATCCCGTACGCACCCCACTGCGAGAGCCCGAGCCCGTGGCCGAACCCGGAGCCGTAGAACGTGAAGGACTTCGCCGCGGCCTCGGCGGGGAGCACCACGGCCACCGCAAGGGCGAGCACGAGGGAGACGAATGCGGACCGACGCATGGGGGTGTGGAAGTCACGCACGCTACCACATCGGTCCCGCGCGCCCGGAGCTTCAGTCGGACGCGCGGGCCTCGGTGAACGGGGGGACGCGCGCGTCCTCGATCGTCGCTCCCGCCCCGACCTGCGCCGATTCCCCGACGACGCTCTCGAGCACGCTTGCGCCCTCCCCCACCTCGGCGTTCGGCCCGAGGATCGAGTCGAGCACACGGGCGCCGGCGCCGATCCGCGCGCCGGCGAGCACGACGGACTCGGCCACCTCGGCGTCCCGCTCCACGCGCACGCCGGCGCCGATCACCGCGTGAGGAGCGAGGCGCGCGGTGGGATCCACGTGGGCCCCCGGTCCGACATACGGGGCCTCGTAGCGAAGGCCGTGCATCCTCCCGTCGAGGGCGTCGAACTGCGCTCGGCGGTACTTCTCGGGCGTGCCGAGGTCCATCCAGTAGGCGTCGGATCGGAAGCCGTACACCGCCCGCCCCGAGCCGATGAGCGCGGGGAACACCGCCGTCTCGATCGAGAGCGGCTCACCGGCAGGGAATCCCTCGAACGCGCGTCGATCGAGGAGATACGTGCCGGCGTTGATGTCGCCGGACACGGCCTCCGCCGGCTTCTCCCTGAACTCCAGGACGCGCCCGTCCGAGGCCGTCGACACGAGACCGAACGCGCGCGCGTCCTCCACACGATGGAGCGCGATCGTGGCGGCCGCCGAGCTTCGCTCGTGGAAGGAACGGAGCTCCGTGAGGTCGAGGTCGGTGATGACGTCGCCGTTCATCGCGAGAAACGCCTCGTCGCCGACGCGGTCGAGCGCGTTCAGGATCGCTCCGCCGGTGTCGAGCGGCTCGGGTTCGGTGATCCACTCGATCACCGGAGAGCCGTTGCGTTCTTCGAGGAAGGGTCCGAACGACGCCTCGAGATAGGAGGACGACAGCACCACGTGATCGACGCCGTGGCGCACCAGGCGATCCATCGTGTGGTGCAGGAGCGGCCGGTCGACGAGCGGCAGCAGCTCCTTCTTGAGCGTCTCGGTGAGCGGGCGAAGACGCGTGCCCTGGCCCCCGACCAGGACGACCGCCCTCACCGCTTCCGGATCCTTCCCGCGAGCCAGCCGAGCTCGGCGCGCAGCCGCAACGCGGCCCAGGCGAGCGGCAAGAGGAACCGTCGCCGTCCGGCCACGCGGTGCTTCCGCACGTAGCGGAACAGGGCGCGCGAGCGCTCGACGGCAGCCTCACGCGTGTGCCCGGTCGAGACCCCGCCTTCGTGCAGCACCTCGACCTCGGGCGTGCACACGACGTCCCAACCTTCGGCGCGCATCCTCGTGGCGAGGTCGAGCTCCTCGCCGACCAGCGAAAAGCCCTCGTCGAGGAGCCCGACCCGGTCGAGCGCCTCCCGGCGCACGAGCATGCTCGCGCCCGAGACCCAATCGACCAGACGGTCCGTCGCCCCGTCCCACCGATCGGCGCCGCGACCCCGCGAGCCGTCGTCGAAGAACGGCCCGGCCGCCGGCGCCGCGACGGCCTCGAGCACCGACGGGAACCGTCGTCCCGTGGACGCCATCGTGCCGTCGGGGTGCCGGATCACCGGCCCCACGATCCCCGCTGCCGGATGCTCCCGCGCGACCTCCACGAGCCCGGCGAGCGTCCCGCTCCACCACTCGGCATCCGGATCGAGGAACAGCACAAAGGGCGCCGTCGTGTCGTTGATCCCCTGGTTCAGCGCGGGCGCCAGCAGGACGTTCGACCGGTTCTCGATCATGCGGACCGAGGGATGCTCTGCGACCGCTCGCCTGTGGCTGTCGTCGCGCGACGCGTTGTCGATCACGAGCACATCGACCTCGATGTCGCCTCGATGCGCCTCGAGCGATCGGAGGCACCGCTCCAGATAGAGGCCGGTGTTGAAGTTCACGATCACGACGGCGAGCTCGGCCGTCCAGGACTCGTCGGTCATGCGTGCGGCGTCTGGCCCACCAGCACGACGCCCGCCACGATGAGCGCGACGCCTGCGAGTCGGAGCGACGTGATCCGCTCGTCGAGCACGAACCGACCCAGTACGAGGATCAGGACGTAGCTGAGCGACGCGAACGGGTACGCGAACGACAGGCTCGCGCGGGACAGCACCACGAGCCAGACGATCGCCGAGAGGCCGAACAGCACGAGGCCCAGCCACACGATGGGCGACCCCGCGAGCGCGCGCAGCGACTCGCCGTCGAGGCGGAGCGTCCCGCCCGTGTCGTCGGTCACGCGGTTGACGCCGGATTTCAGGGTGACCTGCGCCACGGCGGCGAACGTCACCGACAGGAGGATCATCCCGATCAGCACGGCGCGATTCCCCTTCCTCGGAGTGGTTGCGGCTTCGCTCACAGGTCCTCCACGGTCGTATCGACGTGGAGCTCGACCGGCGCATGCGGCCGCTCCTCGTCCACGACCTCGAACCAGTAGCGCTGGGTTTGCACGTGGTACAGGCTGCCGGACTCCCCGGCCTCGAGGCCGACCGTCACGAAGTACCGCCCGGGGACGAGCGCGACCTCGCGGATCGTGAAGCGCACGCGCTTCTTGTGCCGGATGAGGCCGATCGGCTCGCGGCCGTCCACGATCGGGTAGTTCGCAGAGTCGAGCACCTGGAACGACGCGATGAGATCGGAGACCTCGCGGTTCGCCTTCGCGTCGACCTGGATCGTGAAGCTCTCTCCCGCGCGTACCGGACGCGACGTGGAGCCGTCCTCCCGGATCAGCTCCACCTCGGCGAGCTCGACCTCCTTCGTGCCTTCCTCGGGCACGAACGCGGGATCCTTGCGCAGCAAGACGTACCGGAGCTCGCGCACGACGTCGAGCGGTGCACCCTTCGCGTAGAGCTCCCCATGATCGAGCATCACCGCGCGGTCGCACACCTGCCGCACGGTATCGAGCGCGTGGGTCACGAGCACGATCGTCCGGCCCTCCTGCTGGAAGCCGCGGATCCGCGCGAGGCACTTTGCCTGGAAGGCCTCGTCGCCCACCGCGAGCACCTCGTCCACCAGCAAGATCTCGGGATCGACGTGCACCGCGATCGCGAACCCGAGCCGCACGAGCATGCCCGACGAGTAGAACTTCACCTGGTTGTCCATGAAGTCTTCGATCTCCGCGAACTCCACGATGTCGCGGTAGACGCGATCCGTGTCCTTCCGCGACAGCCCGAGGAACGACGCGTTGAGGTAGACGTTCTCGCGCCCGGTGAGCTCCGGGTGGAAGCCCGCGCCGAGCTCGAGCAGAGCGGCGAGCCGGCCCCGGCATCGCACGATGCCCTCGGTGGGCCGCAGGATGCCGGCGATCACCTTGAGCAGGGTGGTCTTGCCCGAGCCGTTGTGGCCGATGAGCCCGAGCGACTCGCCCTCGCGCACCTCGAAGGTCACGTCGCGCAGCGCCCAGAACTCCTCCGCGCGAGCGCGCGAGGTGATGAGGCGGGCCTTCAGCGACGACGGCTTCTCGCGATACAGCCGGAATCGCTTCGAGACATGGGCGATCTCGATCGCGGCGTCGGCCATGGCGCTGCTACAGCTCCTCCGCGAAGTCGCCGGACAGATGGAAGAAGCGGCGCCACGTGTAGGCGAGCAGCAGGAGCGACGCCGCGAGCATCAGCAGCAACATGCCGGCGAGCCACGCCGTGGAGACGTTGGGCAGCACGTCGACGCCGTCGGCCGACACGAGGCCGTAGAGCGCGCGCTGGAATCCGAACACGATCGTTGCGAGCGGGTTCAGGAGGAACGCGACCCAGAGGGCGTCGGACTTGCCGGTGAGGTACTGCTCGACGAGTGCGCCCGGATACACGATCGGCGTCAGCCAGAACCAGACCAGCAACGCGAGGTTCACCAGGTGCTGCACGTCGCGATAGCGCACGTTGAGGCCGGCGACCCAGAACGTCATCGCGGTCGTGAACACGAGCAGGGTGAGGATCGCGATCGGGTAGAGCCAGATCGTCGCGAGGTGGAAGCCGTAGCCCGAGGCCACGATGAACACGAGCAGCACCGCCGACTGCAGCACGAAGTCGACGAGCGTCACCCCGACCGCGGCGAGGGGCAGGATCTCGCGTGGGAAGTACACCTTCTTCACGAGGTTCGCGTTGTCGACGACCGAGTGCGCGCCCTGCAGGAGCGCGTTGCTGAACAGGTTCCACGCGAGCAGTCCCGACAGCAGGTACACCGGATAGCTCGGGAGGTTGTTCCTCGTGACGATCACGACGAAGGAGAACACCGCAAGGAACACGACGGGATTGAGCAGCGACCACACGGCGCCGAGCACCGACGCCGTGTACTTGACCTTTAGGTCCTTTCGGATGAGGTTCAGCAGGATCTCGCGGTACGAGGCGAGCTCGCGGATCCGGCCGGCGACGCGAAGCCTCGGTTCCTCCGACGTTCGTTCGATCACGGTGGCGGCGATGGCGGCGGCTCCTCGTTCGCTCGAAAGGTGCAGGTCAGGCCGGTTGCGAGTCTAACAACGGCCTCGCGCCGAACCTCAGAGGTTCTCCGACGTTTGCGCGAACGAGGCGAGCGCGCGCGCGTACGACAGGCCGTACCCCCTCGCGAGCAGCGACTCGTCGACGCCCACGTCGGCGAGCGAGCCGGCCCAGCGCGCCGCGGCGGCGCGCGCGGGATCCCGGACGAGCGCGAGGGTGTGCTCGATCGCCTCCTCGTAGCCCCGCGCGGTGGCCTCCGATTCGCGGAGCCTCCGCACGTGGTCGGCGGCGGCCGCGCCGATGCGTGCGCGCTGGTCCGGATCCTCGGCGAGCGTGCGGATCGCGACGGCGAGCTCGTGAGGGTCGGTCGGACCGGCCGCCACGCGACGCACGAGGTCGTCGGGGACGTCGAGGTAGGTGCCGGTCGCCGACACGATCGTCGGACGGCCGGCCTGCATCGCGCGTGCGAGCGACCCGCTCACCTCGCCGCGATGCGGATGACGCAGGTCGGTGACGACGTCCGCGGCGAAGAGCCAGCCGCGGAAGTCGGCGTCGGACACGTCGGCGAGAAGCGCGGCGCGCGCACCGAGTCGCGCCGCATCGACCATGCGCTCGACGTCGACCCCCCTGATGCGCCGACCCACGAGCGCAACCTTCACGGAGGCCTCCAGGTGCGCCACCGCGGCGAGGACGGCCTCGAGCTGCTTCGCGCCGTTCAGGTCGCCCGCCGCCACCACGAGCACGTCGCCGTCGCGCACGTCGATGCGCGCGCGAAGCTCGTCGCGTCGCAGCGCCGCCGCGCGCATCGCCTCCTCGGTTTCCACGACAGGATGGGGGACGACGAACACCGGCGTACGGCATCCGATGCCATCGAGGTATCGACGGCAGAAGTCGCTGTGCACGATCAGCCCACGAGACGAGCGCACGACCTGCCCGCACCAGGGATCCCGAAGCGGCTCGTCCACCGGGAGGCGCGATCCGTCGAGGCGTGACCGGAGCCTCGCGGCCTCGCGCTCCGCGATGAACCCGTTCGCGTCGCCGCTCACCTTCAGGCCGCGCACGAAGTCGTCGAGCGCGAGGTCGTGCAGCACGACCAGCCCGGGCTGGCGGCATGCGAACCGGTAGATGTCCTGGTGGAACTCGAGGTTGTTCCCGACGTGATAGATCCCGAGCTGGTACCAGGGCACGAGGCCTTCGTGCTTCGGCTCGATCGGCCACGCGACGTCGACCCGGCGACGGTCGAGGAACCCGATCCGGCGGAGGCCGGCGAGCACGGCCGCGGAGTAGGTCGCCACCCCCGTCGGGGCCGGCGGCAGCGGGGCGAAGTAACCGAGCCGAGGGTGCGCGATCGAGTCCCACACGCGGCGGCGCCGTGAGCGCGCCGCGAGGGCACCGGTGATCGATCTCGCCAGGGTCAAGCCGCTACTCCGTGAGCCGCGCGACGATCTCGGACCAGCCCGGGACGCGTTCGCGAAGGACGGCGGCGCCCGCCTCCCCCAACCGCCGCGCCAGCTGGTGGTCCCCGGCGAGGCGATCGAAGGCCTCGGCGACGCGGCGTGGATCCGGTTCGACGACGAGGCCGGTTCGTCCGTCGGTCACGAACTCGAGCGGCCCGCCGGAGTCGGTGTTCGTGACGACCGGCCGGCGGGCCGCGAAGCCTTCAATCGTGCCGTACCCGTAGTCCTCGTCGAAGGGCCCGTACGAGACCGCGAGCGCCCCGAGGTAGAGCTCGTGCAGCCGTTCGTCGGGAGGGCCGATCTCGAACGACACGCGGTCCTCGAGCCCGTGCCGCCGGGCGAGCTCGCGCAGCGCGGGCTCGTCCGGGCCGCGCCCGACGAGCACCAGACGGACGTCGCCCCGCACGTGGCGCATCGCTTCGATCACGAGCGACTGGCGCTTCAAGCCTTCCATACGACCGGCCAGCAGGACGTAGTCACCGTAGGGACCGGGATCCCTCCGCTGCAACGCTTCCGCGATCGGCGACAGGTGGTAGAGCGGTTCGCTCGGCAACCGGAGCGACGCCCAGAGTCGGCGTTGCACGTTCGCGGAGTTCGTGAAGATGCGCTTGGCTTCGCCGAGCGCCAGCCGATCGGCGCGACGGATCATGTCGCGCACGGCCGGGCCCTCCTCCTGCAGCGACAGGTCGCCGAACTCCGGGTGGTTCCACAGCTCGTACGCGGAACGATGCTGATGGATGAGCCAGACGATCTTGCGCTCGTGGCGCACGAGATACGACGGGAACTTCAGCGCCACGACCGCGTCGACCTTCAGCCCGTTCGACTCGCTGATGTCGTAGCTCCGCCACACGGCCATCTGATGCACGATCTCCGACGCGGGATACCAGTTGCCGGCGATCGTGACGAGCTCCGCCTCGTGCCCCTCGGCGCGGAGCGCCGTCACGAGCGCTTCCGCGTGGGTCTCCGCGCCGCCCCGTACGAAGGGCGACTGCGGATGGCAGACGGCGATCCTCACCTCAGCGCCACGCGTGCACCGTGAAACGGCCGTCGACGATCGTCTCGGGATGCTTGCGCTCGAACCGCGAGAACCCGACCGTGCCGAGCATCGCCTCGACGGCCGCGGGGTTCGGGCCCCACCAGTTCGTCCAGTCGTCGTTCAGCTCGTTGTTCGGGTAGAAGATCATCGCGGGCTTCTCGAAGTCGACCATGCCGACGTGCGTGTCGACGATCGCGAGCTCGCGCGTCACGCTCGCGACGCGCTCCAGCGCCAGCAGCGGGTGGCGCATGTGATACAGCACCCCGACGAACAGCACGACGTCGAACGTGCCGACGCGCTCGGGCGAGAGATCCATCGGATCGATCTCGAGGCTTTCGACCTTGGAGTCGAGAGCCGCGTGCGCGAAGTCGAACCCGTCCTTCGTCCCCCAGCCCTCGCCGCCCCAGCAGAACGAGTCGGTGGCGAGCACCCGCGTCGCGCCGCGCCGCTCGGCCTCGAACGAGAGAGCGCCGTCCCAAGCGCCGATGTCCAAGACCGACTTCCCCGTGAGATCCGCCGGGATCTCGAGCTGCGCGGTTCGCGCGGGCGTGTCGTCGACGCCCGGCGTGACGAGGCCGTGGCCGAGGTCGATCGTGTGATACCAGTTGACGTTCCCCATCCCGGTCTTGATCTCGTCGGCGTTCATCGCGAACCTCCTCGTTCGGGCGGATCCCCGTCGGTCGTCTGGCCGCCGAGCTGGTCGCGAAGGCTCGACACCTCGGCCTCCAGCCGCTGGACGCGTTCGGCGAGCACGGTCGTGAGCTCGGCGTGGTCGGCGAGCAACCGGTCGTACCTCCACGAGATCGGCCGGAAGAGCCGGAAGAGGCCGAGCTTCAGCCGGCGGCGCCAGGGTGAGGACGACGCGAGGTTCGCCTCGCCGGCGGGGATCCTCAGTCGTTCGTCGGCTCGAAGGAGCGCGGCGAGGTCGTGCAGCTCGTTTCGAACGTCGCCGGTGCTCATGCCGCCGCGTCGCGTCGCGTCCTCGGCCCAGTAGAGCTCGCGCGAGAGGTCGCGAAAGGCAGCATCGTCGCTGGTCATCGGCACTGAGGGTAGCATCCGCCGTTCGGCCGCCCGGTGACGTTCGTGTGGAGAACGATGCTCAGTCGCCGGCGATCGGCGACGCGTCCACCGGGTTCACGCAGGTTCGCAGGGGCAGCGCGTCCGGGCGCCTCGGCTCCTGCGTGAAGTCGAAGTCGTACGAGAGATCGTGTGCGAGCCGGTCGCGGTCGGTGAGCTGCGTGAGACCCCAGTTGTCCTCGATGAACCGCAGCACGCTCGAGAACTCCGCCTCCGTGTGATCGACGAACCCCGCCCTCGCGTACGAGCTGATCACGAGCATCGGCACGCGGATGCCGTACCCGAACGGGTCGATCTGTCGCGGCGGCACGTGGTCGTAGAAGCCGCCCCAGTCGTCCCACGTGATGAAGATCGCCGTGTCCTTCCACGCGGGGCTCCGCATGATCGCGTTCACCACGCGCGTGGTCCAGTTCTCACCCTGGCACATCGAGTGCTCCGGATGATCGGAGAGCTCGTGCGTGGGCGTCACCCACGTCACCGGCGCGAGACGCCCGTCCGCAACGTCCTGCTCGAACCCGTCCACGGGAAAGACGTGCTGGCCCCACTTCACGGGGTCGTCGCGATACCGCGCGATCGCCGCGTACGCGGACCAGATGTAGCCGTTCTGCGTGTTCGACGCCGCGTAGTACGACCACGGAATGCGGGCGCCGTCGAGGAGGTCGCCCTCGGTGAGGAAGTCGAAGCACGGCGGCACCCGCTCCTCGTTGCCCTCGGAGTCCTCCACGACGACGAAGCCATCCGGGCCGATGTCGCATCCCCAGGACTTCGAGAAGCCCGCCTCGTTCAACACGGCCACCTGTTCGAGCGGCTGTTCGGGATTCACGTGCGTGCCACCCGACGTCGCGGCGATCGTGAAGAGGTGGTTCGGGAACGAGGGGCCCTGGGCGCTCGCGTAGAAGTTGTCGGCCAGCACGTACTGCTCGGCCCAGTGCCAGTAGTTCGGGATGTCCTGGGGGAGAAACGCGGTATAGGCGTACCGGCGCGAGTTCGCCGACTGGCTGAAGCCGTCCATCCGGCCGCCGTTGATCGCGGCGAGGCCCGAGTCGTAGGTATGCGGCAGATCGTGCGGCGTCTCGTCGACGGCCGGCGTGAGCGGCCGGATGACGCCCTTGTCCGAACCGTGCGCCGCTCCGTTCGCGCCGGGGAAGAGCCCGTAGAGGTTGTCGAAGCTCCGGTTCTCCTTGATGACGAACACGACGTGCTTGATCGGCCACCGCGTCGAGAACGCGTCGGCGTCGACGACGGGCGGCCGTCCAGCCGGATCCGCGGTGGGGATCGGCGGTGGTCCCGGGGACGTGCAGGCGCCGGCGAGGAGCCACGACGACAGGACGAAGCGCACGACCACGCGGAAACCGGCTCGCTCGGCGGCCACGGGCCTCATGCGCGGCTGAACCTACCCGAGGTCGGCCGGCACCACACGGTGCAGGGCCGCGGCGGTCGCCCGCGCAGTGGCCTCCCACGTGAAGCTCGCCACGCGCGCGTGCCCGGCGGCGCGCAAGACGTTGCGGAGGTCCTCGTCGTCGAAGAGCCTCGCGAGTTCCTTGCCGATCGCGACGGGATCGTCGGGGTCGACGAGCACCGCGGCATCGCCCGCCACCTCGGGGAGCGAGGAGACGTTCGACGCGAGCACCGGGACCCCCGCGGCGAATCCCTCGAGCACGGGGAACCCGAACCCCTCGTACCGTGACGGGTACGCCACGACGGTCGCACCGGTGAGCAGCGCCACCTTGTCGGCGTCGCCGACGTAGCCGGTGCGTGTGACGCGGCCGCCCACCCCCGGAGGGAGACCTTCGATCGCCCTGTCGAGCCGCTCCGCTGCCGCGGGATCCCACCGTACGGGTCCGCCGGCGATCACCAGCTTGGCCGGCGCCGGCACCTCTTGGAACGCCCGAACCAACGTCTCGAGGTTCTTGCGCGACTCGAGCGCGCCGAGGAACAGCGCGTAGGGCGCCTCCCCGACCCCGAACGCCCGCCGGGCGCGTGCGACCTCCGGGAGCGGCGCCGGGTGGAAGTCGTGGGCGTCCAGGCCGTGGTGGATCGCGGCGACGCGGGCCGGGTCCACCGCGTAGAGGTCGAGGAGGTCGCGTCTCGTCGCGTCGCTCGGGACGATCACGACCTCGGCCCGGGCCAGACCCTCCTCGAACCGCTGGGTCCACCTCGGACCGTGGTGCGGCGCGGACTCCGGAAACAGGCGGAACGCGAGGTCGTGCACCACGAGCGCGACGCGTCGGGACGTCGGCGGCGACACGAAGTTCGTGGCGAGCAGGACGTCGAACTCGCTCGTGAGCCACTCGACCCGCGGCAGCCCCACCCGCCACGCGACCGCGTGGTACAGGCGCGACGGGACGCGAGTCGCTCGCTCCGCGAGATTTGCGACGTCGGGGAAGAACCGACGCGGGCGGAGCGCTCCGCGCGCGTGGAGGTACCACGCCGCGTAGCGCCCCTCGGGATCGGCCGCGGGCAGATGGCGGACGATCTGCCGGACGTAGTGTCCGACCCCCGTCGGCCGAGGATCGAGAGCCGGCCGCGCGTCGATGAGGACCCTCATGCGCGCGACCGCACCTCGCGGAAGCCCGGGACGCTACGACCGGGGACCGTCGAAGCCCCTCCGCTGGGATGCACCGAAGAGAGCGTAGTGCACGGCGCCGACGCGGGCGCAAGCCAAGCGTTCGCCGACGCTCAGGGCGCGGCGTTCACGCAGCTCTCGGCGGGCGCGGGACCGCTTCCCGGCTCCGGCAGCTCGAACGAGCCCGTGACGAACACCGCGACCGGGTTGCCGTGCAGCGATCGCTTGGAAACCTCGACGAGCTTCAGGCTCGGGAAGTACTGCTGCACGACCTGCGCCTCTTCGAGCCGGTCGGGCTCGTACGCGATCACGGACCCATGCACGTCCGCCCCGAACGAGGCGAACGGCTGGACGCCAGGCGCCACGTTGAACCCGGCGTCGGCGAGCACGGTCTCGACGTTCGCGGCGACGCCACCGGAGTCGTGGTCGACGACCGGCACGGCGACCTGGGCCTCGGACACCGGCGTGTCGGGTAGCTGGACGCCCACGTTCGACGGCAGCGCCTTGCGCTCCGCGATCGCACGGAAGAGCTCGCGCGCCACCGGATCCATCATGACGACGGAGATGTCGGTCGTGAACCCGGCCGGCCGGATCGTCTGCGGCGTCCCGGGGACGGCGCGGAAGTCGACGTCGCCCGTCGAGATCCCTTTCAGCTGGCCCAGGAGGTAGATGACGTCGGCGAGCTTGAACTTGTCGTCGGTGGCGAGGTTCTGCGCGATCGGCTTGATGAGCGACGGGGCTTTCGCGATCTCGCTCGGCGTGAGCAGCCGGTTGAGCACCGATCGAAGGAACTGCTGCTGCCGGCCGATGCGCGAGAAGTCGGGGATGGCGTCGCAGGGCAGGTGCCGCGCGCGCACGTACGCGAGCGCCTGCTTCGCGTCGAGGACCTGACAGCCCGGCGTGATGTCGAGGCCCGCGTTCAGGTCCACGATGTGGCCCGGCTCCTTGTAGTACACCTGCGTCTCACCGGTCGAGAGGATCTGCGTCAGCCACCCCGGCGTGTTCACCTGGCTCCCCGGCACGCACATCGTGACGCCGTTCAGCACCTCCACGATGTGCTGGAACCTCGCGAGGTCCACGTACAGCCAATGGTTGATGTGGATGCCGGTGAGGTCTTCCACGGTCTTCACGACGAGCTGGGGCCCGCCGCCTCGAAGCCCGCCCTCGAACGCGGTGTTGATGCGGTTCTCGCTGCGATGCCAGATCGGCACCCAGAGGTCGCGCGGGAACGACAGCACCGTCGCTCGCTCCTGCTCGGGGTCGGTGTGCACGAGCATGATCACGTCGGAACGGTTGGTGCCGCCGATGTCCTCGTTGCTGCCGTACGCGACCTGCTCCTCGTGCGTGAGGCCCGCGCGCGAGTCGCTCCCGAGGATCAGGTAGTTGCAGACGTGGTCGACGCACGGGCCGTAGTCGAGCTGCGGCAGATCCTGCCCGTTGGAATCCCGGACCTCCTGGCCGATCTTCTGGGTCGAACCCTGCGCCTGGATGAACGCGGCGTATCCGTAGCCCCCGAAGCCCCCGACCACGAGCGACAGCACGGCGGTGGTCGCGAGGAACGCGCGCACGGCTCGGCCGTGCGCGCGCTCGCGCGGGCCTTCGCCTTCGGATGCCATCGGTGGAGCGTACCCGCCGCGCCGCCCGCGTCGTCCCTCGATCGGATGGCGATGGTGTGGAGAGGATGTGCCCGGGTCTACCTGCGATAATCCGCGCACATGTCGGCCGGATCCGTGCGCGTGGCGCTCGTCGGCGCCGTCGATCCCGAGGTGGATGAGGAGCTCGTTCGGGAGGGCTTCGCGGTTCGGCGTATGGCGGGAGTCGGCGACCTCGCGGCGAGCGACGACGAGCTGGACGCGGTCGTGCTGAAGCTCCCGGCCGAACGGCCGCTCGAGACATACTCGGTCGCGCGCAGCGCCGTCGGCGACGCGCCGATCATCGTCCTCACCGAGCCGGGGCAGGAGGCCGACGGCGCCGCCGCGGTCCGAGCGGGCGCCGAGGACCACCTCGCCGGACTCGAGCCCGTCCCCGGGCTGCTGCCGCGCGCGGTCCGCTATGCCGTGGACCAGCTCCGCATGCGCCGCGAGCTCCGTTCACTCGAGATCACCGATCCCCTCACGGGCCTCCCCAACCTGCGCGGGCTCATCCCGGTCGCCGAACAGCTGTTCCGGATGGGCGATCGGAGCCGCCAGCCCGTGGTGCTCGTCTTCGTGCAGCTCGACGACCTCGAGGCGATCCGGGCCGAGCTCGGGCCCGCCGCTGCCGACGCGCTCCTGGTGGACGCCTCCCAGGTGATCCTCGAGGGCGTGCGCGACGCGGACTTCCCCGCGCGTGCGAGCGACGACACCTTCTGCGTGCTGCTCACCGGAGACGCCGCCGGCGCCGAGGCGACGGTCCTGTCCCGGCTGGTGGAGTCGATCGCGATGAACAACGCACGCGCCGAACACGCGAGGCCGCTCTCGCTCTCGATCGGCAGCGCGCTCTACGACCCGGCCCAGCCGATGTCGATGGAGGCGATCATCGACACCGCGCGGGCGCGGATGGCCGAGCAACGTGCCGCGCAAGCCGACCGATCCGAGACCACGTGAACTGCGAATACCGCCCGAGACACGACCGTCTCGCCTATGGCACTCGCGATCGCCGACCGGCACCGGCAGGGGCTCCCGTGGAGCGAGCCGATGACAGCGCTCGATCCGTCTGAGGCTCGGGACCGAGAGCTCGTCCTGCGGGTCTGCCGCGGCGACGAGGAGGCGTTCCGCTGGCTGTTCCGTCGCTACGCGCCCGCCGCGCGCGCGCTCGCGCAGCGGGTCGTGCGGAAGCCGCATCTCGCGGAGGAGATCGTGCAGGAGGCATTCCTTGCGTTGTGGAAGAACCCGGAGGGCTACGACCGCGACCGCGGATCCGTGCGCTCCTGGCTCATGGGGACGGTGCACCATCGCGCCGTCGACCTCGTGCGTCGCGAGGAGGCACATCGGCGCCGCGCCGGGGAGGCCGTCCAGGACGCTCTCGGCACCGATCCGGACCCCGCGGAACAGGTCACCGAGGAGCTGGCCCTGCCCGAGGAGCGCCGCGCGGTCCGCTCGGCGCTCGACCAGCTTCCGGCGGAACAACGACGGGTGATCGAGCTCATGTACTTCGACGGCCTCACGCAGTCGGCGATCGCCGAGAAGCTCGCGCTCCCGCTCGGTACGGTGAAGAGCCGCACCTTGCTCGCGATGCGGCGCCTTCGCACGACCCTCGGAGGGATGGAGCGATGATGCGCGACCACTCTCTCATCGAGGAGCTCATGGCGATCGACGCCCTGGGCGGCCTGGATCCCGCCGACCGGGAGCTGCTCGCGAACGAGCGCTCGTCGCACGGCGTATGCGAGGAGTGCGCGAGGATCGAAGCCGAGTTCGCGGAAGCCGCCGGCCGGCTCGCGTTCGCGCTCGACCCGATCGCGGTCGACGACGCCGTCGCCGACGCGATCCTTCGGAGCCCGCAGGAGACGACCGCTGCCGGACCCGGCCGCGTGGTCGACCTCGCGGCCGCTCGCGAGCATCGCGCGCTCTGGCGAACGCTCGTCTCGGTGGCGGCAGCCGTCGTCCTGGTCGCGACGATCGTGATCCTCCGCAGCCCGGGCGGCGAGGTCGCGATCCTGCGCGGGGCGGGTCCGGAACGGCTGGAGATCACCTTCTCGCCGGGCGAACCCGGTGTCTCCCTGTCCGGGAGCGGCTTCACCGATCTGCCGGCCGGGCAGACCTACGAGCTGTGGGCGATCCGTGGTGACACGCCGATCAAGGCGGCGTGCTTCGGCACGGAAGACGGCGGCGTCGACCTCGACATCGACGCGACGATCCGGACCGGCGATCTCATGGCGGTGACGGTCGAGCCCGAGTGCGCGTCGGCGCCCAGCACGACGCCGATCATCACGGCCGACACGTCGAACCTCACATAGCGTTCGCGGCTAGCGGACCAGCAGCACCGGGCACGGCGCGTGCGCCATGACCTTGTGCGCGACGCCGCCCACCAGCAGGCTCTGCCACTCGGTGCGACCGCGGGTGCCCATCACGATGAGCCCGGCATCCGCCTCGGATGCCATGTCGACGATCTCGCGCGGCACCTGCCCGCTCTGAACGCGGCGAGTCTCCCCGCGGGCCGAGATGCCCGCCGATTGGAGCTGTTCGACCACCCCGTCGACGTACGACCCCGTCTCGTCCTCGGCGTCGATGTCGACGTCGGTGCCGAGACGGCGGGTGAACTCGCGCACGTGCAAGACCGTGACGAACGCCGCGTACTTCGACGCGAGGTCGGCGGCGACGGGGACGGTACGCGCGCTGTGCTCCGAGCCGTCGACGGCGAGCAGGATCCGTTCGAACACGCGCGTACGCTATCGCATCGGCGTCTGGATCCGGGCTCTTTCCGAAGCTTGTCTTCGAGTTGGCCTGAGGTTTGCACATCGGCTCCTACCGTGGAGACGTCATCACGGAAGGAGCAGACGATGAACAAGCGCAGCGCGGTGATCGTGGCAGCCGGCCTCGTGGTTGCACTCGTGGCGGGTGGCATCGCCCTCGAGCGCGGAGTCCTGGGCCCACCCGCGACCGCTGCCGAGGCATCCGTCGACGCCGGGACCCGTCCGAAGCCGATCATCCGCACGACGGAGCGAACCGTGAAGATCCACCGAAAGGCCAAGGCCGGGAACGCGAGTGGATCGCCCACCGTGTCCTCTTCTTCGACCTCGACCGGCAGCTGGTCCGACGACGAGGGCGAGTTCGAGCACGAAGCCGAGCACGAGTCCGAGGGCGAGTTCGAAGATGACTGAACGACGCCCGAGATGGTCGAAGGCATGGGTGCGCGCCGTCGCGTGGATCGTCGGCGGCGCCACCTTCTTCTCGGTTGCCGGAGTTCTGGGGGCCGCGCCCAAGCCCGCCTCCTCCGCTCCGGGGAGAGAAGCGGCCGCACCTCGTCGCGTGATCGTGCGCAAGATCGTTCGCCGGATCATCATCGTCGACGCGCCGACGGCGCCCGTTGCGGCGTCCGTGCCGACCTCGACGTCGACCCACTCGAATTCGGCGCCACCCCCTCCGCCGTCGACCTCGACGGGAGGCTCCCACCCATGAGCACCGACGCGACGCTGCTCACGTTTCGAGCCATGGGGACGAAGGTTGCCCTGATCGGCCCAAGCGACGCTGATCCCGACACGGCGCACATCGCCGTTGACGACGCCAGGGCGGTCTTCGACCGGGAGGAGCAGCGGTTCTCGAGGTTCCGTCCGGACAGCGAGCTCTCGCACGTGAACGCGGCTGCCGGCCGTGAGGTCGATGTCTCGGCGGGGTTCGCGTCGTTGCTCGCGAGGGCCCTGGAGGGGGCGCGGAGGACGAGAGGTCTCTTCGACCCTACCGTACTCCCGGCGCTCGTCGCGGCGGGATACGACCGCGACTTCGACGAGGTCATCGCGGGGGCGCGGGGTGCGCTCCACCCTCCCGTTCCGTGCGGCCGCTGGCGTCACGTCCATCTCCGCGGCCGACGCCTGCGGATGCCCGAGGGGGTGGCGCTCGACCTCGGAGGCATCGCCAAGGGTTGGACCGCCGACCTCGCGGCGGCGGCGGCCGTGCGCGCGGGTCTCCCGTGGACGCTCGTCAACGCCGGAGGCGACCTCCGCATTCAAGGAGATGCACCGACGATCTCGGTCGGTGTCGAGGATCCGGGGGATCCCACGAGCGAGTGCACGCGTTTCCAGCTGTCGTCGGGGGCCCTCGCCACGTCGTCGATCATGGCCAGGTCGTGGGGTGAGGGCGTGCATCACGTCATCGACCCCCGATCCGGAACGCCGACCGATGGCAACGTCGTGCAGGCGACCATCTGGGCGCGCTCGTGCGCGGAGGCCGAGGTCTTGGCGAAGGCGGCCATCGTGGGAGGCCTTACGGCGATCGGAGAGGTTCCTTCGGCCGTCGTCATCCGCGACGGCACGCTCATCCTTCGCGCGCGGCAGATCGAGACGGTGGCGGCGTGACCACCTGGATCCTGTTGCGAGCCGCCGGCGTGGGCTCCTACCTGATGCTGTTCCTGTCGGTCAACTGGGGACTCATCGCCACGACCTCGCTCGTCACCAAGCGCGTCTCGAAGCCCACGTCGACCTTGTTCCACCAGTTCGTCTCGACGGTCGCCTTCGTCCTCCTCGCCCTCCATCTGGGCCTGCTCCTCGTCGATCGATTCATGCCCTTCGGGCCGCTCGACCTGCTCGTTCCGGGGCGGACGACGTATCGGCCGGCGGCGGTGGGGCTCGGCGTGGTCTCGATGTACGGCACGGTCATCGTCCTGGTGTCGTCATGGATCCGGAAGAAGCTCGGGACCAGGCTCTGGCGAGCGCTGCACCTCCTGGCCGTCCCCGCCTTCACGATGGCCCTCGCCCACGGGGTCTTCGCCGGGACCGACACGGCGCGGCCGTGGATGTGGCCGATGTATGCGGCCACCGGCCTGATCACGCTGTTCCTCGTGATCGTCCGCGGACTGACCCACGGATACCGACCGCCCCGGTCCCCTCGGCCGGCGGCCGCCGCGTCCTCGGAAACGGCCGATGCACCAAGAGAGAAGGTGTCCGCGGGAAGCTCGCCGTGAGCGGAGCACGACAAGAGCGGGGCGTTCGCCCCGCTCTTGTTTGCCCCGGACTTCAAGCGAGGTAGCGCCGGTTTCGCACGAAACCGAGCCGCTGCCAGATCTTGCCGAGGCCGTAGTACCTGCCCGCGTTCGCGAGCAGCAGCGCCACCAGGATGACCGCGTCGACGACGTGTTCGTCCAGGAACACGTTGTGCTCGGGCCAGATCGCGGTTCCCGCGTAGAAGATCGCCATCCAGGCGATCCCGCCGAACACGGCGAGACGCATGCCCACGCCGAGGATCAGCGCGACGCCGATCAACAGCATCGACAGCATGTAGACCCAGTCGACCCACGCGGCAACCTGCGGACCCGTCTGGGTCATCTGGTACCCCGTCACCGTCTGGATCGTGTCGGCGAACGGGCCCTTCAGGGCGAAGCCGACGACACCCGCCGTCGGGCTGGCCCCGTGGATCCAGGCGCCGTCCCCGAAGAAGTCGATCCGTACGGTCTGGCCGGCGTCGCCCAGGACCCGGCCGGTCGAGAATCCGAGCGCGAACGCCTTGTCCAGGAACGCCCACAGGAACGTCCAACCCATCGCGATCCTGAGGAGAGCGAAGACTCGCTGGAGCCCCTTCGTGTGAATGGGCTCGAGCCGCTCGATCTCCGGCATCTCGATGGGCGTTCTGATCGCCGCCTGCATCTTGACCACCTCCCTCTTCTGCCATGAGCTTGGTGGCCGCCGGTGCCTCGCGCATGGGCCCTTCGAACGGCTCCGCTCGGGACCCAGCCCAGGCCGGTTCGGGACCCTTGTCCTACGCGGCAAGACGACGCGCGGCGTCCCGCCGGTCGGTGTCCGAGAGCCGTCCCTCAGCCCGCCGCCTGATGCCTCGCAGCATGCTCCGTGCCATCACGAAGTCGCTCGGCACGATGAGCCCCTCGAACACGAGCCACATCCACCGTGGCGCATAGGAAGCGCGAACGCGAAGGGTCAGGC
>DATBIS010000009.1:0-2575 GCA_036556805.1 Actinomycetota bacterium
TTCCAGCACCAGTTGCTCCGCGACGCTGCCTACGCTTCGGCGACGAAGGCGACCCGTGCCGCGCTGCACGAGCGGTTCGGCGACCGACTCGAGGCCGGATCACCGGAGCGGCCGGAGGAGCTGGACGAGATCGCCGGCTTCCATCTCGCCACCGCCCACGACTATCGCGTGGAGTTGGGCACCCGTGACGAGGCCACCGACGCGCTCGCGGAACGCGCCGCCGAGCGGCTGAGCGCGGCCGGCATTCGAGCCGTGCAGCGCGGTGACCCGCGCGCCGCGATCCGACTGCTCCGCCGGGCGATCTCGCTCACGTCCGATCCGGGTTCGCGCGCGGCGATGCGCTTGCGCCTGTGCCATGCCTTGCGGGACTCCGCCGAAGGAGAGGGGTACGAGGCGATGCTCGAGGCAGGGCTCGCCGATGCCGCCGCGGCCGACGACGAGCGCCTGCGGACGCGGTTCGAGGCGCTCCAGATCTCACACGACCTGGTTCGCCACCCCAAGTCCGCCCCGCCCCAGGAACTGATCGCCAGGCTGCGCTCGCACGTGAGGACGCTGCAGACGTTCGAAGACGCAGAGGGGGTCGCCGAATGCCACTACCAGCTGGCGACGATCGCGTGGATCGGTGGCGACGCGGTCACGTTCGAGGGGTGGGCTCGCGAGGCGCTCCGCGACGCCGTCGCCTCGGGCGACGCTCGGCTCGTCGGGCGAGCCGCCACGTACGTGGTCATCGCCTTGCTGCGCGGGCCGACACCGCTTCGGGAGGCGCTCGAGCAGGTACGGTCCATGAGGAACGAGACGGCGCTGAGCACGTCGGCCTCGGCGAGCGTGCTGCTCGGCGAGGCCGAGATGCTCGCCTACGCCGGCCGGACCGAGGAAGCGCGGGACCTCGTCGCGACGGCTCGCTCGGAGCTGGAGGAACTCGGTCTCCGGGTCGATCTCGCGGCGGCGGAGTCGGTGATCGGAGCCGTGGCCGAGGCGGGAGGGAACCTCGAGGGAGCCGAGCGCGCCCTCAGGCGTTCCTACGACCTGTTCCGCGCGATGAACGACGCCGCGAACGGCGCGGTCGTGGCGGTCGACCTCGCCCACGTGCTGGCCCGACTGGGAAGGGACGACGCCGCCCAGGAGTGCGCCGCCACCGCGGCGGAGCTCGCGGCCGACTTCGACCTCGAGGCGCAGGTGGGCTGGCGCATGGCGAGCGCGCGGGCCCGGGCGACGCTCGGCGATCGCGAGGCGGCCTTGAGGCTGATCGATGAGGCCGACCGCCGCCTAGGAGACACCGATTTCACCTTGCTGCGCGCCGACACCGTGCGCGTCCGCGCGGAGGTGCTGGCGACCCTCGGGGCCGTCGACGAGGCGATCGCCTCACTCGAGGAGGCCCGTTCGGCGTATCGGGCGAAGGGCCACGTCGTCGGGGAGCGTGGCGCCGCCCGCCGGCTCGCGGAGCTCCGTGCTCGTCAGCTCTCGTAACGCCGAGCGTCGGTGAACGCGGTGTTCGTCGAGGTGATCCACGGGATCTGTTGGAGCGGCCCGTACGCGGCGGCCGCGACGTCCTCGAACGTGTCGCCGCCGAGCTGCAGCAGGATGTCGTAGTCGCTGAACACGACGGAGGCGCCTCGGAACGAGCCCGCGAGGGGGCCGTCCTCCGCGGCCAGCGCCTCGAGCACCTCCCCGATGCGGTTCTTCCTGACCCGCAAGCGGACCAATCCGATGACCTCGGGGGAATCCCGTTTCGCCCCGGCCTTCCTGCCGGCGACCTTCGCGGTGTCGGCCTCGGCGCCGTAGTTGCAGTGCACCCCACGCTGTGAGAGCTCGGCTCCGATGAAGTCCTGGAGCTCGACGAGCGTCTCGGCTCGCAGATGTGCGAAGCCCTTCGAGCTGCCGACGAGCTCGGCGGCGAACACCACCGGACCCTCGGGCGGTGGCCCGAACGCACGGAGCGCGTCGATCACGTGCCTGATCGTCGTGACCCCGGCGCCGGCTTCCTTGATCGTGCCCGACTCGACGTCCATCGACGGATCCACCTCGTTGATGAAGACGAAGGCGTGCACCCCCGTGTAATCGAACCGCTCATCCCCCATCGCCCTCTCCTTCCGGGATCACGTCCACCTTGCACCCCGTCACGAGAGCGCGCAACACGCCGAGGCGACCTGGGACCATGACGGTCGAGGCTAAGCTCCCTTCGATGGAGGCCACCAGGAGCCGGACGCCGTGGCGACGATCGGTGTTCGTAGCGATGACCGTGGCCCTCGGTCTCGCCGCGGTCGCGCTCACAGCCCCCGGAACGCTGCGTGATCCGGTGCCGACGACGGCGCGGGTCGCCGCGGCACCGCCGGTGGGCGCGATCGCCCCGGAGGCACCCGACCCCGGCGTCTCCCAGCCGCCCCCCTACTACCTGATGTGGATGCCGGGTGGGCTCCCGGTCGACTTCCGGGCTCGGATCCGCACGGTGCAGGGCCTCGACGCCACCGTGGTCGTCGCCGGCGACACCCGGTGGCTGACGCGGTCGCTCGACGCGGGAGGCGCGGTGATCGACCGTCCACGACCGCGCTTCGCCGTCCCGATCGACGCGTTCGCG
>DATBIS010000010.1:0-3068 GCA_036556805.1 Actinomycetota bacterium
CGACCTCGCTGTTCGGGTCGTCGCGGTACACGGTGTTGAAGTTGTGGAAGTCGCGGCCGGCGGCTCCCATGATCAGGACGCGACGCGTCATGGCGGTCCTTTCGGGAGAGAGAGTGTGATGCGCGGGAGGTGGGCTCCCGCTCTTCGGCCCCGAATCTACCGGAACCGCAGGTCGGGGGCACTCCGCCGTTCGGTCATGGCCGCTCGAGGTCCTCGGGGCGATCGACGTCCCGGAGGGTGAGACCCTGCGGGTCGAGCGCGCGCCAGGCCTCGTCTTCGAGCACCGTCGTTCCCAACGCGTGGAGCAGGTCGAGCAGGCTCCGGCGGCCCGCGTGCAGCAGAAAGTGGGCCGTGTCGACCGCGGGCGCCGCCCGGAGGACGCACGGGAGAGGGACAAGCCGTTCTTCGTCCTTGAGGGCTACGGCCTCCGCGTCCGAGTCACGCGCCAGCCCGATCATGGTTTTGAGGACGGCCGGCTGAAGGTCCGCCATGTCACCGGCCGCGACGACGACGAGGTCGGCGCCGGCGGCCGCGAGGAGCCCGGCGTGAAGACCGGCCAGCGGGCCTTCCCCTTCGGTCGGATCCCTCGCGAACGCGACCTCGATCGGCAGGTCTGGCTCGGGTGCGTGGGGAGACAGAACGACCACGACGTGTTGTGTGAGCTCCGCTACACGCATCACGGCGTGGTGGAGCAACGGACTTCCCCGGTACGTCGCCTCGAGCTTTGGGGAACCGAAACGACTGGAACGGCCTCCGGCGAGGATGATTCCGGCGAGGTCCGCAGCGCTCTTGGACGTGGGGCTAGGCCCCGTGCGTGCGTTTCTGGGCTGCGGGATCCTCGCCCTTCCTCGCCTGGACGAACGCGAACCCGAACCGGCCCTTGATGCAGAGGTGGCCGTTCGTCACCGAGTGGTCCCACGGCGACGTGACCTTCACGATCTCGTTGTCCTGTACGTGGAGCTCGAGGTCGCAGCCGACGCCGCAGTAGGGGCAGATCGTCTCGACGATGTTCTGCGCCGACACGTCCCAGGTGCCCTCTTCGCGCATCTCGTGCTCGCTCGAGAACATGAGCGCGCCGGTCGGGCAGACGCCGATGCAGTTGCCGCAGTACACGCACGCGGACTCGTTCAGCGGCACGGCGTACTCGGTGGAGATGCGGGCGTCGAACCCGCGACCGGCCACGGCGATCGCGAACGTGTTCTGCGCGTCGACGCCGCACGCCTCGACGCACTTGTAGCAGAGGATGCAGCGCGAGTAGTCGCGCACGTACAGCTCGTTGTCGACCTTCACGGGCTGCGCGACGGTCTCGGCGTGGGTCGGGTCCTCCGGCGCGTGGTGGTGGCCGGGCGCTCGGCCGTCGCGCTCGCCGTCGGCGTGCGGCTCCATCGCCGCGCCGAACCGGTCGGGGTCGGTCTCGTACGCCGTCATCCACCGATGGACGTCGGGAGACGTGAGCGACACGTCGACGCTCGACGCGAGGAACTCCATCACGAGCCGGCGGGAAAGGCGCACCCGCTCCGTGTCGGTCTTGATCTTCATGTCCGGCTCGGCGGCGCGCGAGCACGCGGGCACGAGCACGCGCGACCCCTCGACCTCGACCACGCACACGCGGCACGCGTTCACCGGCGTGAGGTTGTCGGCGAAGCAGAGCGTGGGCGTGTCGACGCCCTCCGCGCGGCACGCGTCGAGGATCGTCGATCCCTCCGGCACGCGCACGGTCGTGCCGTCGACCTCGACGTCGATGAGCCGGCGCGGCGGGTCGAGCATGACCTGGCTCATCCGGCGGCCCCGTCGAACATCCCGAGCCGCGAGATCGCCGATTGCACGGCGGACGCCGCCGTCTGCCCGAGGCCGCAGATCGACGCGTCGCGCATCACCTGCGCGACCTCGCCGAGCAACGCGACCTCCTGCTCGTTCGACCCCAATGTGCGGCCGGACACGAGGCGGTGCAGTGCTTCCTCCTGCCGCACGGTGCCCACGCGGCAGGGCACGCACTGGCCGCAGCTCTCGTCGCGGAAGAACGCGGCGATGCGCAGGACGATGTCCACGAGGTCCACGCTCTCGTCGAACGCCATCACGACGCCCGAGCCGAGCGTGTAGCCGCCCTCGCGCGCGTCCGCGAACGTGAGCCGCAGGTCGAGCTGGTCGCCGCGCACGAAGCCGCCCGCCGCGCCGCCGAGCAGCACGGCCTTCAGCGGGCCGCGCGACCCGCCGGCGAGCGCGAGCACGTCGCCGAGCGTGGCGCCGTGGTCGACCTCGTACACGCCCGGCCGCACGACCGTGCCGCTCACGCAGAACAGGCGCGGGCCCGTCGAGCCCTCGGTGCCGATCGCGGCGTACGCGGCGCCGCCGATGCGCAGGATCTCGAGCACGTTCACGAGCGTCTCCACGTTGTTGATGCCGGTGGGCTTCCCAAACACGCCGCGCTGCACGGGGAACGGCGGCTTGTTGCGCGGCTCCCCGCGCTTGCCCTCGATCGAGTTGAAGAGCGCGGTCTCCTCGCCGCAGATGTAGGCGCCGGCTCCGCGCCGAACCTCGATGTCGAACGCGACGCCGTGGCCCGCGACGTCCTCGCCCAGCAGCCCGTGGCGTTCGGCCTGCTCGATGGCGTCTTGGAGCCGGGCCGCCGCGACCGGGTACTCGCCGCGCACGTACACGTAGCCGCGCTCGCAGCCGGTCGCGATCCCGGCGATCGTGAGGGCCTCGATCACCGCGAACGGGTCCTGCTCCATCACCACGCGGTCCTTGAACGTGCCCGGCTCGGACTCGTCGGCGTTGCAGATGAAGTAGTGCGGGCGCACGGGCTGCTCCGCGACCGCCTTCCACTTCACGCCGGTGGGGAAGGCGGCGCCGCCCCGGCCGAGCAGCTTCGCGTCGGTGACCTCGCGGATCACGCCTTCCTGGCCGAGCTCGCGCGCGCGCCGCAGCGCCTCGTAGCCGCCGTGCGCGCGGTAGTCGTCGAGCGACGTCGGGTCGCGGGCGCCGACGCGGCGCAGCAGCCGCAGGCCCGCGCGATCGTCGTCGTCCCACGTCTGGGGGGCCGACGCGACCTGCGGGTCGGTGGGCCG
>DATBIS010000011.1:0-30035 GCA_036556805.1 Actinomycetota bacterium
GAGAGGATGCCGTTCGGTCCCTTCGCTTCGAGAAGCTGCTGGTCCTCGATGAGGAAGCGATCACGCCACGGGGGCGCCCCGCCGCCGAGCAGCGGGGCGAGGTTCATACCGTCGACCCGGAGCTTGGGCGTCGTCCCCGCCCAGGCGGCGATCGTCGGCGCGAGATCGATGTTGAGGACGATGTGCGTCGAGTCGACCTGGTCGGGGATCGCCCCGGGGCACACGGTGGTCGGGCACGAAACGACGAACGGCACCCGGTGGCACTCCTCCCAGGCGCAGGCCTTGTCGGTCCACCGATGCTCGCCGAACGAGAAGCCGTTGTCGGACATGAAGATGAAGACCGTGTTCGACAGCCGACCGTCGGCGGAGAGTTGCTGGTAGAACTGCTCGATGGCGTCGTCGACCGCCCGGTTCATCTCGAGCGACTGCCGGAACCTCGTCGTCTGCTGGCTCAGGACCTGAGGACTAAGAGGCGAGATCGGCACGACCGTGGGCGGATTCGGGCTCGGAGCCGCGTTGTAGTTCGGATACTGTGGCGTCGCGACGCCCGAATACGTGCCCGCCCACCGCGACGGCGGCACGGTCGGAGCGTGCGGCGAGAACGGCGCCCAGTACAGGAAGAATGGGCTCGTGGTGTCCGCCTGCAGGAAGTCCAATGCCTTGCGACACAGCCGGTCGGTCAGGTACACCGTGTTGGGCGCGCAGGGTGTCGGAGCGGTCGTGGTGCCGCTGTACGAGTTGGTGACCGCCGCCGCACCTGGGTCCTTCTCGACCAGTGAGTACTGCGTCTGCGTCGGGACGCCCCAAAACGCATGCCATGAGTCCCATCCGGGCGGCACGTAGTTGGTCGGCGTGCCGCCGTTCACCTCGCCGTAGCCGTTCAGGTACTTGCCCATGAGCCCGGTGCGATACCCCGCCTCGTCGAGCCACGTCGCCAGCGTGTTCGTGTCGACGAAGTTCGGAAAGCCCTGATTCACGAGGACGCCGTTGTGCCTGCCGTACTGGCCGGTGAGGATGGCGGCACGGGACGGGCAGCATTGCGACGTCGTGACGTAGCCTCGCGTGAACGTCGTCCCTGAGTCGATGAGCCGCTGCTGCAGGAACGGCATGCACGAATCCGAGTTGGTCGCGAGAACCGTGCCGTCGAAGCCGTTGAGGCAACGCCCGATGGTGTCCCATCGCTGGTCGTCGGTGAGGATCAGGACGACGTTCGGTTTCGGGTCCGCGGCGGCGGCGGGCGCAAGCGCGGGGAGTGGTGAGAGAACGAGCGCGGCGAGGGCGACGATGGCGGCCGAACGCGGGCGCAGGAAACCAGCAGGCCAGCGCGGGCGCGCAGGGAGGCGAGGGGGGAGCACCAGCACGAACAGTAGGGCGATTGGCCGACCGTTTGCAAGAGGGGAAACCCTTGCAACCTCGGGGAATCAGGCAGGAAGAGTGACAAGTTCGTACGCGCGGACCGGGTGCACCCGGCCCTTCAGCTCGAGCGGTCCGACGGGCGCGGCCACGACCCCGGCCCCGGCCCGCTCGCGTGTTTCCTCGCTCGCGAGCACCTGACCCGGACGCGCCGCCGACTGCAACCGAGCGGCGACGTTCGTCGTGTCGCCGAGGGCGGCGAAGCTCCGCTGCTCGCCTGCGCCGACGTTGCCGATCACCGCGGGGCCGGTGTGCACGCCGATCCGGAACCGGGGCCACGCGGGATGCTCGGCGGCGAGGGCCTCGGTGACGTCTCGCATCGCGACGCCGGCCCGCGCCGCGCGCAGGGGATGGTCGGGCTGGTCGTCGATCGCGTTGAACACGACCATGATCGCGTCGCCGGCGAACCGCTCGATGTGCCCGCCCTCGCGCTCGACGACTACGGGCACCGCGGCCTCCCAATACGCGTTCACCATCTCGATGACCTGGCTCGCCGGGAGGCCCTCCGAGAACGCCGTGAAGCCGGCGAGATCGGCGAACAGAACCGACACGTCCTTCTCGCGGCCGCCCAGGCGGCCGAGCGCGGGCTCCTCCGACAGACGGTCGGCGAGCCGCGGCCCGACGTAGCGCCGGAACAGGGTGTCGACGCGCGACAGCTCCGCGGCCGAGCGCTCGAGCGTCGAGACCTCGTCGGCGCCGAACCCCTCACGGCGCAGCCGCTCCGACACCGATGAGATCGGCTCGCCCCGACGCATCGCGGCGACGAGATCACCGAGCGCCTCCGATTGGCGCCGGTCGATCCGTTCGAGCGTCCGCTCGAGATAGAGCCCGCCGAAGGCCGCCGGGATCGATCGCTCGCGCCGGTACTCGCTCCGGGCCGCGAGGAGGATCGAGCCGAACGCGATCGCCATCAGCACGTGCCATTCCCACCACGTCGCGTGCCAGCTGCGGCCGAACGCCACGGCGACCATGGCCTCGGCGAGCAGCACGAACGCGGACGCCACCGCGAGCGGGAGCGTCCGCCGCCGGCGCCGGTAGAGATCGAGATAGCGCACGGCCGCGAACGCGTAGAGCCCGATCGCGAGCGGCGCGAGCACGCGGAGCGCCGGCGGCGCCTCCTCACCGGGGGCGTGCGCGAGGACCTCGACCTTGCCGAGGGACGCCGCGGCCCATCCGATGATCAGCGCGGCGAGCCCGAGCCGGATGAGGCGTTGGGTCCGGCGGGACGATGCGTCGACGCGGCCGTCGCCTTGCAGAGCCGACGCCGCCGCGAAGCCCGCGGCGAGCACGAGGCCGACCGGCGTCGCGATCTGAAACCCCGCGTTGGGTCCCTCGAGCAGCACCCCGGGCGTCGCGAGCGCATGGAGCCCCAGGAACCCCGCGCTCGCGAGGAGCCCCATCGAGACCAGGAACAGGCGGGCGTCGCCGCGCTGCGTCGCGGCTTCGCTCGTGAGCACGCCCAGCACGACGTTCACGAGGGCGACGCCGAGCACGAGCCAGAAGTGCGACGGGTGATGCTCCCAGCGGACGTCGAGCCCGGGCAGGGCGAGGAGCAGCAGGAGTCCGGCGATCGGAACGACCAGCAGGGCGCCGAGCGTGGCCGAGCGGGCCCGGGCGGAGCTCACGTCGTCAGGGCGTCGCGGCCTTGCGCGGCTTGAACTCGTCGCACACGTCCCCGGCATGCACGATGCCCCGCACGTACCGGCACCCGCCGACCGCCAGCGGGGGGAACATGAACTTGCAGGTGTGGCAGCGGACCCGCTCGCTCGTGGCGGGGCGGTAGTTCGCCGCCTTCTTCGAGAGTCCCTGCACCATCGGCATGCGATCCCTCCTCGCGTCGATGCCCTTCCCTATCAGAGATCGCGGCGGCGTGCATCGCGCCCGAGCGTCGGCGCGGAGACGCTCGCGCGCGTCCGACCCGGCTGGTACGGTGCGTGCATGAGGACCGACGCCCACCCACTCCGGGTGGGCGTTTCGCGCGTTCGGGGGGATCGGGATGGAATTCGAGATCGGGATCGGTAAGACGGCGCGGCGCGCCTATGCGTTCGACGAGGTCGCGATCGTGCCGTCGCGGAGGACGCGGGATCCCGACGACGTCGACATCTCCTGGGAGGTGGACGCGTATCGCTTCGCGCTGCCGATGATGGCGGCAGCGATGGACGCGAGCGTGTCGCCCGCCACCGCGGTGCAGATCGGCTCGCTCGGCGGGCTCGCCTGCCTGAACCTTGAGGGCCTCTGGACCCGGTTCGAGGACCCGGACCCGATCTACGAGGAGATCTCCACGCTTCCGGACGAGAAGGCCACGCGACGGATGCAGGATCTCTATCGCGAGCCGGTGAAGGACGAGCTCATCGGGCGTCGCATCCAGGAGATCAAGGAAGGGGGCGTCACCTCGTGCGCCTCGATCACGCCGCAGCGCGTGCCTCGGTACGCCCCGATGGTGCTCGAGGCGGGCCTCGACATCCTCGTGATCCAGGGCACCGTCGTGTCCGCCGAGCACGTCTCGACGAAGACCGAGCCGCTCAACCTCAAGGAGTTCATCGCGCGGTTCGACCTGCCGGTGATCGTGGGCGGTTGTGCCTCGTACTCGACGGCGCTGCATCTGATGCGCACCGGCGCGGTGGGCGTCCTGGTCGGCGTCGGCCCCGGCAACGCGTGCACGACACGGGGGGTGCTCGGGGTCGGCGTGCCCCAGGCGACCGCGATCGCCGACGCGGCGGCCGCCCGCCGCGAGCACCTCCACGAGACCGGGCGGTACTGCCACGTGATCGCCGACGGCGGCATGCGCACCGGGGGCGACATCGCGAAGGCGATCGCCTGCGGCGCCGACGCCGTCATGATCGGGTCCCCGCTCGCGCGCGCGTACGAGGCCCCGGGCCGCGGCTACCACTGGGGGATGGCGACGTTCCACCCCACGCTCCCGCGTGGCGCCCGCGTGAAGACGCAGCAGGTGGCCTCGCTCGAGGAGATCCTCGTCGGCCCGGCGCACGAGAACGACGGCACGTTCAACCTGTTCGGCGCGCTCGCGACCTCGATGGCGACGACCGGCTACGCGTCGATCAAGGAGTTCCAGAAGGCCGAGCTGGTGATCGCGCCGTCGATCAAGACGGAAGGCAAGGCGTACCAGACGCAGCAGCGCGTGGGGATGGGCCACTAGCTTTGGCCGAACCGCGGCGCCCCGTCCTGGTCGTCGACCTCGGGGCGCAGTACGCGCAGCTGATCGCGCGCCGCATCCGCGAGTGCCACGTGTATTCGGAGATCGTTCCGCACGACGCGACGCTCGCCGAGCTGCGGGCCCTGCAGCCTGCGGGCATCGTGCTGTCCGGGGGCCCGGCGTCCGTCTACGAACCGGACGCCCCCGAGTTGGACCCCGGCGTGTTCGAGCTCGGCGTGCCGGTGCTCGGCATCTGCTACGGGCACCAGGTGATGGCGCGGGCGCTCGGCGGCGAGGTCGCCGCGACCGGCGCCCGCGAGTACGGCGCAACCCGGCTGCTCGTCGATGCCCCCGGGCTGCTGCTCGGAGACCTCGCCGCCGAGGAGCCCGTCTGGATGAGCCACGGCGACGCGGTGACGGCCGTGCCCGACGGCTTCCGCGTGACGGCGCACACCGAGGCGATCCCCGTCGCGTCGATGGAGGACCCCGAGCGCGGCCTGTTCGGGGTGCAGTTCCATCCCGAGGTCGCGCATACGCCTCGCGGCATCGCGGTGATGAAGCGCTTCCTCTACGACGGGTGCGGGCTCCTGCCGGACTGGACGCCCGCGAACGTCATCGAGCGGAGCGTCGACGCCGTCCGGTCGACCGTCGGGTCGGCCGACGTCCTCTGCGCGTTGTCGGGCGGGGTCGACAGCGCGGTGGCCGCGCTCCTCGTTCACAAGGCGGTGGGGTCGCAGCTCACGTGCGTCTTCGTCGACACGGGCCTCCTCCGCGAGGGTGAGGCCGAGCAGGTGGAGGCGACCTTCGGCCGGCACTTCCACGTGCCGCTCGAGCACGTGAAGGCCGAGGACCGGTTCCTCGGGCGTCTGGCCGGCGTCGTGGACCCCGAGGAGAAGCGCCGCGTCATCGGTACCGAGTTCATCCGCGTGTTCGAGGAGGTCGCCCGGGAGCACGCCGGCGCGCGGTTCCTGGTGCAGGGGACGCTGTACCCCGACGTGATCGAGAGCGGATCGCGCACGGCCGCGAAGATCAAGAGCCACCACAACGTGGGCGGGCTGCCCGAGGACATGCAGTTCGAGCTCGTGGAGCCGCTGCGCGACCTGTTCAAGGACGAGGTGCGGGAGGTCGGGGCCGAGCTCGGGCTGCCGGAGGAGATCGTCCGCCGCCAGCCGTTCCCGGGGCCCGGGCTCGCGGTGCGCATCGTCGGCGAGGTGAACGTCGAGAACCTCAGGATCGTCCGAGGCGCCGACGCGATCGTCCGGGACGAGATCCGTCGCGCGGGACTCGAGCGCGAGACGTGGCAGGCCTTCGCGGTGCTGCTCGCCGACGTGCGAAGCGTCGGGGTGATGGGCGACGGCAGGACCTACGAACACCCGATCGTGGTGCGCGTCGTCACGAGCGAAGACGCGATGACCGCGGACTGGGCCCGGCTCCCCGGCGAGGTGCTCGACCGGATCTCGAACCGCGTCATCCGCGAGGTGCCGGGGGTGAACCGCGTGGTGTACGACGTGACGAGCAAGCCGCCCGGCACGATCGAGTGGGAGTAGCGCTCAGGCGTCCACGCGATCGGCCGTCACGATCAGCCGCTCGCTCGCGCTGAACCTGGGGTTGCAGGTCGTGAGCACGAGCGTGGGCCGGACCGTCTGGTCGAGCACGACGCCCGATCCGGTCGAGGGGATCACGAACACGTGGTCGACGCGGTAGGTGAAGACGCCGTAGGCGGTCTTCAGCGTGATCGGATCGCCCTCTCGCACTTGCTGGAGACTCCAGAACGGGGCGAGGTACGTCGTTCGGTGCCCCGCGATGCCCACGCGGCCGTGCGCGTCCCACGGGTTCGCGGTGTCGGCGTAATGGCCCGGCCCGCTCTTCAGGTCCTCGGTATCGGTGCCCTGCACCACGATCATGTCGAGCGAGATCCGGGGAATGACGATCTCCGCGTACGCGTCGCCGGAGAGCGGCGCCGGGGCGGGATCGTCGCCGGCGAGCGTCCCGATCCGGGGAACGAAGTCGGCTCGGAGGGTTCGCTGCGCGGCCTTCGTCTCGAGGCCGGTGCCCCAGAGCAGCCAGCCGAGATAGCCGCCGACCCCGGACGCGACCACGAGGCACGCGATGCCGAACCACCGGACGATCGGCCGCCAGCCCATCGATCGCCGGCCTGCACCCGTGTCCTGTTCGCGAGCGACCCCTTCCGTCGTCGTCACGACTCCCATGAAGCCACACGACCGCCGCGTGTACAACCGGCCGGTGGTCGGCAGCCGCACCTACAATCGACCGCGTGAACGCCGTGTCCCCTCTGCTCGAGGGGCTGAACTCCGTCCAAGCCGAAGCCGTCCTGCATACGGAAGGACCCGTGCTCATCGTGGCGGGGGCGGGCTCGGGCAAGACGCGGGCGCTCACGCATCGGATGGCGTACCTCATCCGCGAGCACGGCGTCCCGCCGGGTTCGATCCTCGCGATCACCTTCACGAACAAGGCCGCGCGCGAGATGGCCGACCGCGTCGGCCAGTTGATGGGAACGCAGGTCTCGGGCGGCATGTGGATCCTCACGTTCCACTCCGCGTGTGCCCGGATCCTCCGTCGCGAGCACACGCACGTCGGCGTGCCCTCGAGCTTCACGATCTACGATGACGCGGACACCGAACGCCTCATCGCGCAGGTCCTGAAGGAGCTCGACCTGGACCCGAAGCGGTGGCCTCCCAAGGCGATGGCGGCGGCCATCGGCAAGGCCAAGGACAAGGTGCTGGGGCCGGACGAGTTCGCGGGCCTCGCCGGGAACTTCTACGAGGAGACCGTCGCTCGGGTCTACGCGGTGTACGAACAGCGGAAGCTCGCCGCGGGCGCGCTCGACTTCGACGACCTCATCTCGGAGGCCGTCCGCCTCTTCCGCGACCACCCCGAGGTGCTCGAGCACTACCAGGAGCGGTTCCGCTACGTCCTCATCGACGAGTACCAGGACACGAACCGAGCGCAGTACGAGCTCGTGAACATGCTTGCGGCGAAGTACCGCAACGTGTGCGTCGTGGGCGACGCCGATCAGGGCGTCTACTCCTGGCGCGGCGCGACGATCCAGAATCTCCTGGACTTCGAGCGCGACTACCCCGACGCGGCCGTGTTCCTGATGGAGCAGAACTACCGGTCGACGCAGAACATCCTGCTGGTCGCGAACGCGCTCATCGAGCACAACGTGCAGCGGAAGCCGAAGTCGCTCTGGACCGAGTCCGACGGCGGCGAGCTCGTGGTGCGCTTCCGTGCCGACGACGAGCACGAGGAGGCGTTCTTCGTCGCGGAGGAGGTCGAGCGCCTCCGCGAGGAAGAGGGCTTCCGCTACGGCGACGTCGCGATCTTCTACCGGACGAACGCGCAGTCGCGCGTACTCGAGGACGTGTTCCTGCGGGCGGGGACCCCGTATCGAGTGTTCGGCGGGGTTCGCTTCTACCAGCGGAGGGAGGTCAAGGACATCCTCGCGTACCTGCGGCTGCTGGTGAACCCGCAGGATGTGATCTCGTTCCGACGCGTCGTGAACACGCCGAAGCGCGGGATCGGCGACGCGACCGTCGCGGCGATCGAGTCGTTCGCGTCTTCCGAGGGGATCACGCCGATGGAGGCCGTCGGCCGCGTCGACGAGATCGCCGTGCTGCAGCAGCGCGCGAAGGGCGCGGTGGCCGGGTTCGCCTCGATCATGGCGGCGCTGCGAGCGAGGCTCGACGAGGGCGTCGGCCCCGTGCGGATGGTGGAGCTCGCGGGCGACCTCTCCGGGTACGTCGCGGAGCTGCAGGAGGAAAGGACCGTCGAGGCCGAGGGCCGGGTCGAGAACATCCAGGAGCTCTCGAGCGTCGCGGCCGAGCTCGTCGCGCGCGATCCGGATGCCGGGCTCACGGAGTTCCTCGAGGCCGTCTCGCTGGTGAGCGAGCAGGATGAATACGACGAGGAGGAGTCGAGCCTCACGCTGATGACGCTGCACATCGCGAAGGGGCTCGAGTTTCCCGTCGTGTTCATCGTGGGGATGGAGGACGGCGTCTTCCCGCACTACCGGTCGATGACCGACCGCGCGGAGCTCGAGGAGGAGCGCCGTCTCGCGTACGTGGGCATCACGCGGGCGCGCCAGCGGCTCTATCTCACCCACGCGTGGAGCCGGACCCTGTTCGGGCAGACCTCGTACAACCCCGCCTCGCGGTTCCTCGGCGAGATCCCCGAGTACCTGCTCGACCAGCGCGAGTCCGACGGTGGCCGCTCCCGGAAGGTGCGCGACGCGCGCGGGAAGGCGTACCAGGTCATCGGCCTGCCGGCTCGGACACCGGCCGCGCCGAAGGGCGACATGGTCTCGGTGGCGCCCGGCGACACGGTCGTGCACGAGCGGTTCGGCGAAGGCGTGGTGCTCGCCGTGAGCGGGACCGGGACGGACGTCGAGGCCCGCGTGTCGTTCGTGGAGGTGGGAGAGAAGAACCTGCTGCTCGCGTACGCGCCGCTGAGGAAGGTCGGCGTCTAGCCGGGGTGGGGGATCTGCCGGAGCCCGCGTTCGGGATCCCAGGCCATGGCCCGCTCGTTGTCCTCGCCGAAGGAGATGAACCCGGCCCGCTCCACGTCGAGCGAGAACAGGTGGTAGTTCGGCTCGTCGGGAGCCCAGTCGATCCGTCGCAGGATCTCCTTGCGGAACGCCGCTCGAAGGTCGGGGTCGGCCACGTCCGCTGCGCGGCCGTACAGCTTCACGTCGCCACCCGGGTTCATCTTGTCGCTCGGGACGCTGTGCACGGCGAGCCTCGGATCGCGGAGAAGATCGCGCGCCTTCTTCGACTGCCACATCATCCCGAGGAAGAGGTGTCCGGCCGCGAAATCGACCTCGCACGGGCTGACCCTGGGCGACCCATCGGGCCGGCTCGTCCCCAACATCACGAGCTCGTCCTTCGTGAAGCGCTCACGAGCAAGACCCGCGATCTCGGGGCACGCGGCTTCGAACTCGTCCCACCTCATCGGGTGAGCGCGAACCAGCCCGCGGCCACGATCACGAGTCCGGCGACGATCGGCGCGATCACCCAACCGACCCCCAGCCGTCCGCGGTAGGGGCCGAGCGTCCCGACCTTCGTGGTCGGCTTCAGTCCGGGAGGGCGGAAATGCAGTCGTCGCCTGGCCATCTCACGTCGAGTCTACGGCCGTCGCACCGGGGTCGAGCAGGGCGTTCGTTACACTCCGAGCATGCCGGGAGGAAAGCACCGCGTGATCGTCGCGAAGCCGGGACTGGACGGCCACGACCGTGGGGCGAAGGTCGTCGCGAGGGCCCTGCGCGACGCCGGCTTCGAGGTGATCTACACCGGTCTGTTCCAGACGCCGGAGCAGATCGCCGAGACCGCGATCCAAGAGGACGCCGACGCCGTCGGCTTGTCGTGCCACTCGGGGGCGCACATGACGCTCTTCCCGAAGGTGGTGACGGCGCTCCGCGCGCGCGGCGCGAACGACGTGGTGGTGGTCGGGGGCGGGGTGATCCCCGCCGACGACATCCCCAAGCTCGAGGAGGCCGGGATCGAGAAGATCTTCACCCCCGGCGCCTCCACCCAGGACATCGCGGCCTGGCTTCGCGAGCGTCTCGAGCGAGCGCCGCAGGCGACCGAGGGCGGGTGAGCCGGTGGACCTCTACGAGCACATGGGGAAGGAGCTGTTCGCGCGCTACGGCATCTCGGTCCCGAGCGGCACCGTGGCCGAGAACGCGGGTGCGGCCGCGAGGGCGACGAAGGAGCTCGGTGGCACCTCCGTCGTGAAGGTGCAGGTACAGGTCGGCGGTCGTGGGAAGGGCGGCGGCGTCGTGCTCGCCGACTCCCCCGTCGGCGCGGCCCAGGCCGCGGAGAAGATGCTCGCCGAGGGTTTCCAGGGCATGCCGGTCACGAGGGTGCTGATCGAGGAGCGCCTCGCGATCGCGAGCGAGTTCTACGCCGCCATGCTGCTCGACCGTTCGACCGGCAAGTACCTCGCGATGGTCACGGCCGAAGGCGGCATGGACATCGAGGAGCTCGCGCGGACGCGGCCCGAGGCGCTCCGCCGCGTCGAGATCGACCCGCTGCTCGGCCTGCGCATGTACCACCTCCGCGACCTTACCGGCGCGCTTCCCGCGGACGTGCGGGCCGGGGTGGCCGATGTCCTTCGGCTCGTGAACACGCTCCTCACCGAGCAGGACGCGACGCTCGTCGAGATCAACCCGCTCGTGCGCCTGCAGGACGGCCGGATCGTCGCGCTCGACGCGAAGGTCACGATCGACGACAACGCGCTGTTCCGCCATCCCGACCTCGAGGAGCTCCGGAGCCAGTTCCCGATCGACGAGGTCGAGGCGAGGGCGAAGGAGGCCGGGCTGCAGTACGTGAAGCTCGACGGCGAGGTCGGCATCATCGGCAACGGCGCGGGCCTCGTGATGTCCACGCTGGACGTCGTGGCGCAGGCCGGAGCCAGAGCCGCGAACTTCCTCGATATCGGGGGCGGCGCGAGCGCCGACACGATGGCAACCTCGCTGCAGGTGATCCTGTCCGACCCGTCGGTGAAGGCCGTGCTCATCAACATCTTCGGAGGGATCACGCGCTGTGACCTCGTGGCGGAGGGCGTCCTCGACGCGCTCGGGCGCGTGAAGGCTCGCGTCCCGATCGTCGTCCGGCTCGACGGCACGAACGGCGAGGAGGGACGGCGCATCCTCACCGAGGCCGCGCATCCCCGCATCGTCCCGGCCTCGACGATGCTGGAGGCCGCGCGGCGGGCCGCCGAGCTCGCGAACGACGGCGAGGCAGCATGAGCATCCTCGTCGGCCCCGACACGCGGCTCGTCGTGCAAGGCATCACCGGCAACGAGGGGACCTTCCACACCCTGCGCAATCGCGCGTACGGGACGAACGTCGTCGCGGGCGTGACGCCGGGCAAGGGCGGCCAGGACGTGGAGGGCATCCACGTGTTCGACACGGTCGCCGAGGCGGTTGCGGCGACCGCGGCGAACACGTCGATGGTGTTCGTGCCGCCGCGGTTCGCGGCCGATGCGATCCTCGAAGCGGCGGACGCCGGCATCGAGCTGGTGGTGTGCATCACGGAGGGCATTCCCGCGCGGGACATGGCCGGCGTGCACTCCTACCTCCGCGGGACCGGCACCACGCTCGTGGGGCCGAACTGTCCCGGCGTGATCTCGCCGGGCGAGGCGAACGTCGGCATCATCCCCGGCGAGATCTGCGAGCCGGGCAGGGTCGGCCTCGTCTCGCGGAGCGGCACGCTCGTGTACCAGATCGTCCACGAGCTCACCCAGCGCGGGATCGGGCAGTCGACCTGCGTGGGGATGGGCGGCGATCCGGTGCACGGCATCGGGTTCATCGAGTCGCTCGAGCTCTTCGAGGCCGATCCGGGCACCGACCTCGTGGTGCTCACCGGCGAGATCGGCGGGGACGACGAGGAGCGCGCCGCCGCGTACATCGGCGAGCGCGTGAAGAAGCCGGTCGTGGGCTACATCGCCGGCTTCGAGGCGCCGCCGGGCAAGCGCATGGGCCACGCGGGCGCGATCGTCACCGGGTCTCGAGGGACGGCCGCCGCGAAGGCCGAGGCGCTCGAGGCGGTCGGCGTGAAGGTCGGCCGGACCCCCACCGAGGTCGCCGAGCTCGTCGCCGGCGCCCTCGCGTGACCGCGGCCGAACCGTCGGAACACCGTACGGGGATCGCCGCCGCCGCCGCATACGGGTTCCTCGCGTTCGTCGGGACGACCCTCGCGGGCCAGCTGGTCGGATTCCTGGCCTGGCTCGCCGGCGCACGGGCCTACGGTGCCCGGTTGCCCCTCAAGCTCGGATGGCTCTACCTCGCGTCGTTCCATCGGGTCGGGATCGACCTGACCCTGACGGAGCCGTTCGGGTTCGGCGACGGACCCGAGGCTTCGCCCGCGGGTCCGGCTACCTACACGCTCCGCATCGCGATGCTCTCCGGGACGATCGTCGCGATCGCGCTCCTCGCGTACGCGGGCCGGCGCGCCGCGCGCCGCGCGCCGGGTTCGCCATGGGTGGTCCCGGGGATCGCGCTCGCGTACGCGGCGCCGATCTTCGTGATGTCGCTCCTCGTCACGCTGCGCTTCCCCGGCGCGGGCGTCGTGGGCATCGGGCCGGTCGCCTGGGAGGCGTTCGCGTTGCCGGCGTTGCTGGCGCTCGTCGCTTCCGGCGCCGGCGTTCTCTCGATCACGAGCTTCGGAGCGGCGAGGGTTCGCTCGTGGCTGCGAGCCGGCGCCCGCATGTTCGGGGCGGCGGTCCTGCTCGCGTTCGTCGGCTTCGTGGTTCTGGCGGGGGTCCGTCCCGACGCGTCGGGTTCGTACCTGCGCTGGATCGGACGAAGCGGGAGCGCCGGCGCGCTCGTGGCTACCAACCATCTCCTCCTTCTGCCCGATCAGTCGCTGTGGATCCTCGCCCCGGCGATGGGGAGCTGCGACGAGCTCGGCGGAGCATCGCCGTCACAGAGGACCGAGCTCTGTGGGCGGTCGCTCGGCGAGCGGCGGGGTCCCGGAGACGCGCTTGCGAACTTCTTCGCGTTCCCCACGGAGCCGACCACGTTGCCCGCCCCTTACCTGCTGTTCGTCTTGGTGCCGGCCGGCGCGGTCGTGGCCGGCGCGGCCCGTTCGAGCACCGCGGGATCGCTCGGGGCGAGGATCGCCGACGGGGCGGCCTCGGGCGTCGTCTTCGCGGTGCTGGTCGTGGCCGGCTCGCTCGTGTCCCGCGTGTCGATCGACCAAGCGGGCGCGGGGACGCTGCTCTCGGCGGGCCCGGAGCCGGTGAGGACGGGGTTGCTCGCGCTCGCGTGGGGAGTGCTCGGCGGGGCGATCGGGGCGGGAGTGTTCCCGGCGCTGCCTCAGGAAGGCGTCGTCGCCCCGGGGGCCGCCGTGCCGGCCCCGCCCAGCCCGACCTCGGTGTAGTGCGTCTCGAGCGTGGTGAACCGGCGCCACGCCGCCTGCCAGCCGGGGTCGTCACGCGAGAACCGCTCGACCGGGGTCGCCGGCGCCTGCCGGTCCCAGATGCCGAAGAACGTCTTGCCGTACCCGAGCAGGTAGCGCTGACCCGAGTGGGTGTACTGCAGGACGTCGACGTCGCTCGTGTCGATCGGCGACGCGGGCGCCCCCGCGGCGGCCGCGATCGTGGCCTGCGGCACCACCACGTGGTTCGGCTCGAGCGAGGCGAAACGCACCCAGGCCTGGCGCCAGCCCTCGTCGGTACGGGGGAATCGTTCCACCGGGCTCGTGGGCGCCTCCCGGTCCCAGAGACCGAAGAAATCGGCGCCGTACCCGAGCACGTAGCGATAGCCCGAGTGCGTGTACTGCACGGAACCGGCCGACATCGGTGCGGGCGCCGTGGCCTCGGGCGACGCCGAGGCGACGGTCATGGCGGAGGCGGGTTCGGCGGCCGGCGTCGAGGCGACGGCGGCATCCGCCGCAGAGGTCGGTTCGGCGGTGGGGACCGGCTTCGTGAGGTCGCTGAGGCAATAGCGACACTTGATGGCGTCGTCCTGGATCTCCTCGGCGCAGTACGGACACTTCTTCACGGTTCGACCCTTTCGAGCGGAGGAGCGTAAGGCTAGCTCATGGTGCGAGCGCGTCGCCCGGGAAGCGCAGCCATCGCGAGGCCCGCCACCAGGCCGGCGAGCCCCGCCACGACGGCGAGGTGGGGACCCACGAAGGGGCGCGTGAACTCCGGCGGCCGGTCGATCGCGAGCACGGCGCCGGCCGCCACGAGCGCCGAGAGGACGGCGACCGCCGCTCCGGTGCGACGGGCCTGGTCGCGCCGGCGGCCGGACCACCACACCACGCACGCCAGCAGGGCCGCCGGCGCGACCACCATCGACCACGGGAAGTCACCCCGGAAGGGCCACACCCAGGCGCCGAACCATCGTCCCTGGCGCGCCCAGGGGAGGATCGTCGCGACGAGCGCCACCACGACCGCGAGGCCGGTTGCCGTGGCCGCGGCCGTCGGCCGGGCCGGCCCGGCCGTGCCGCCGGTTCGCACGTCGACCGGCAGGCATTCGAGGCCGATCACCTTGCCGCGCACGGGTACCGCGCACGCGAGGCAGACCGGCCTGCCGCATTCCTCGCACCGGTCCACCGCCGTCGCGCCGGCGTGCAGATGGCAGCGCTCGGCGCCCTTGATCCAGCGTTCCTCCCGCATCCGCGAAGAGCCTACGGCAGGACCGCGGCGCCCAGGGCGTCTGTTAGCGTGGCGCACCGATGGACGCGCGGATCGCGGTGCTCGTCTCGGGCTCGGGCACCAACCTGCAGGCGCTGCTCGACGATCCGATCGTCGGCCCGTGGATCGCGCTCGTCGTGTCCGATCGCGGGGGCATCCGTGCGCTCGACCGTGCGGCCGAACGCGGCGTCGACACCATCGTGCGCCCCACCGAGGACCATCCCGACCGCGAGGCCTTCTCGGCCGCGCTCCGCGACGAGCTCCTCGACCGTGGCATCGACCTCGTCGTGAGCGCGGGCTACATGAAGGTGCTGGGGACCCCGTTCGTCGAAGCGTTCGCGGGGCGGTTACTGAACGTGCACCCCGCGCTGCTGCCGTCGTTCCCGGGCGCGCACGCGGTCGCCGACGCCCTCGACTGGGGAGCGAAGGTGACCGGCGTGACCGTGCACCTCGTCGACGAGCAGGTCGACCACGGCCCCATCGTGCTGCAGGAGGCGGTGCCGATCCGCGATGACGACGACTGGGACTCGCTCGAGGCGCGCATCCACGACGCCGAGCATCGCCTGCTTCCGGCCGCGGTTCGCGCCCTCGTCGAGGGAAGGCTGAAGGTCGAGGGCCGGCGCGTGCACGTTCTCGAGGTCTCCGCGTGAGCGACGTCCGCCCGATCCACCGCGCGCTGCTCGCCGTGTACGACAAGAGCGGCGTGGTGGAGCTCGCCCGCGCGCTCCACGAGCTCGGCGTGCAGCTCGTGTCGAGCGGGGGGACGGCGTCGACGATCGCCGATGCGGGCATCCCGGTAACGGCGGTCGAGGATGTCACCGGGTTTCCCGAGATGCTGGGCGGGCGCGTGAAGACCTTGCACCCCAGGATCCACGCGGGAGTGCTCGCCGACCGACGCAACGACGCGCACGTCGACGAGCTCGCCGAGCACGGCATCGAACCGTTCGACCTCGTCGTCGTGAACCTCTATCCGTTCCGCGAGACCGTGGCGTCAGGGGCTGCGTTCGACGATGTCATCGAGAAGATCGACGTCGGCGGGCCCACGATGGCGCGCGCGGCAGCGAAGAACTTCGAGTCGGTCGGCGTGATCGTGCGACCCGACCGGTACGAGATGGTGCTCGACGAGATCCGTTTGGAGGGAGGGCTCACGCGCGCGACCCGACTCGCGCTTGCCGCGGAGGCGTTCGCGCACACGGCGGCGTACGACGCGGCCGTCGCCGGGTGGTTCGCGGAGCAGACGGTCGTCGCGCCCGACGCGCTCCCAGGGTTCGCCGGTCTTGCGTTGGAGAAGGTGGGCGACCTGCGGTACGGCGAGAACCCGCACCAGCGGGGGGCGCTGTACGCGACGTCGGGGGGTCCCGGTCCTCTGGGGGGAGCGGTCGTGCTCCAGGGCAAGGAGATGTCGTTCAACAACTGGCTCGACGCGGCCGCCGCCTTCGAGCTCGTGGCCGCACTTCCCGAGCACGCCTGCGTGATCGTGAAGCACAACAACCCGTGCGGCGCGGCCGCGAAAGCGACCGCTGCGGAGTCGTACGGCGCCGCGGTCGCGTGCGACTCCGTGAGCGCATTCGGAGGCATCGTGGCGTTCAACGTGAGCTGCGACGGTGAGACGGCCGCGGCCATGGAGGGCGTGTTCACCGAGGTCGTGATCGCCCCGTCGTTCGAGTCGGAGGCGCTCGAGGCGTTCAAGGAACGGGCCAACCTCCGGGTCGTCCGTGCGCCGATCCCGATGCCGTTCGACCTCGACGTGCGCTCGATCCCCGGCGGCGCGCTCGTGCAGGACCGCGACGTGCTCGCGGAGACGCGTGGAGACTTCAAGGTCGTCTCCAGCCGGGAGCCCACGGACGCCGAATGGGACGACCTCCTGCTCGCGTGGACGATCTCGTGGCGCGTGAAGTCGAACACGATCGTGTTCGTGAAGGATCGCGCGACGGTGGGTGTGGGCGCGGGGCAGATGTCTCGCGTGGACGCATCGTGGATCGCCGCCCGCAAGGCGGAGGACCGCGCCGCGGGGGCGGTCATGGCCTCCGACGCGTTCTTCCCGTTCCCCGACGCGCTCGAGGTCGCGGCGGACGCCGGCGTGACCGCCGTGATTCATCCCGGCGGCTCGAAGCGCGACGACGAGGTCCTCGCCGCGGCAGAGGCTCGCGGCATGGCGGTCGTCGTGACAGGACGCCGCCACTTTCGCCACTGACCGCCGGGTAGGATGCCCGCCGTGACCGCGACCATCCTCGATGGGAAGACGATCGCCGGCCAGATCCGCTCCGAGGTCGCCGATCGCGTGCAGGGCCTCGCGGAGCGGGGCGTCGTGCCCGGGCTCGCCGCCGTGCTGGTGGGCGACGACCAGGCCTCGCGCATCTACGTCGGCGCGAAGCACAAGGCGTGCGCCGACGTCGGGATCCGATCCGAGCAGATCGACCTCCCCGGGTTCGTCACCGAGGGCGAGCTCCTCGCCACGATGCGCCGCTTGAATCGCGACCCGGAGATCCACGGCATCATCGTCCAGCTGCCGCTGCCTCACCATCTCTCCGATCTCCGGGTGCAGCAGGTGATGGACGCGGGGAAGGACGTCGACGGACTGCACCCGTACAACGTCGGGATGAACGTGCGCGGGACGCCGACGTTTCCGCCCGCGACGCCGTATGGGATCGTCGAGCTGCTGCTGCGCTCGGGCATCTCGCTCGAGGGCCAGGAGGTGGTGGTGGTGGGGTACGGCGAGCTCGTCGGCGCGCCGCTCTCGATCATGCTCGCGCAGGACTCGATCCGCGGGAACGCGACCGTCACGATCACGCACGTGCGCACGAAGGAGCTCGTCGCGCACTCGCGGCGGGCCGACATCCTCGTCGCGGCCGCCGGCGTGCCCGAGCTCATCACCGGCGACATGATCAAGCCCGGCGCCACCGTCATCGACGTCGGCGTCCACCGGACCGAGAAGGGGATCGTCGGCGACGTCAAGTTCGACGAGGCCAAGGAGGTCGCGGGCGCGATCACGCCGGTCCCGGGCGGCGTGGGCCCGATGACGGTCGCGATGCTGCTCGTGAACACGGTCCTCGCCGCCGAGAACGTCGCGTACGGCTCGTGACGCCCGGCGGCCGGCTCGCGGCGCTCCTCGCGAAAGGAATCTTCGTCGTGACCGGCGAGATCGTGCCGCCGAAGGCCGGTGGATCGGCAAGCGTGACCGCGCAGGCGAGAGAGGTGGTCGGTTCCGTCGACGCCGTCAACGTCACGGACAATCCGACCGCCTCGGCGCACATGTCCCCGCTCGCGGGCGTGCGCTTCGTGGCCGAGGCGGGGATCGAGCCGACGCTCCAGCTCACCTGCAGGGATCGGAACCGCCTCGCGCTCACCGCGGACCTGCTCGGTGCCTGGGCGCTCGGGGCACGGAACCTCCTCGCGATGGGCGGGGATCCGATCGAGGTCGGCGACCACCCCGACGCGAAGGCGGTGTTCGACCTGGGCGTGTTGGAGCTGGTGGCGCTCGCGCGGCGGCTCCGCGACGACGGCACCTCGCTCGCGGGGACCTCCGTCGAGGATCCGCCTCGCTTCCTCATCGGCGTCGCCGACGCGCCGCTCGTCGATGTCTACGAGCCCGCGCGGCTCACGGCGAAGCTCGACGCGGGCGCCGACTTCGTGATGACGCAGATCGTGTACGACGTCGAGCGGCTCGCGGCCTGGGCCGACCGCGAACGGGCCGCGGGCCTCTTCGAGCGCACCGGCGTGATCGTGGGCGTCTCGCCCCTTCGGAGCGCGCGTCAGGCCCGGTTCATGAACGAGAGGCTCCCGGGCGTCGTCGTGCCGCCCGACGCCGTCGCGGCGCTCGAGCGGGCCGGTGATGGCGCCGCCGAGGTGGGCCTGGAGCACGCGGTCGGCATCGTGAAGGCGATCCGCGGCATCGAGGGGATCGCCGGCGTCCACCTCATGGGGATGGGCCACGACGAGGTCGTGCGCGCGGTCGTGGAGCGGGCCGGCCTGTTCCCGCGGCCGACCGGATAGCTCAGCGCTCGTCGATGGGGGCCCAGCGCCGGTCTCGTGGACCGACGTACTCCGATCCGGGACGGATCACTCGGTTGTCGGCGTACTGCTCGCGCACGTGTGCCGTCCACCCGGCCATGCGCGCGAGCGCGAAGACCGGCGTCATGAGGTCGGTGGGGATGCGCAGCAGGTGGTAGATGCTCGCCGCATAGAAGTCGACGTTCGGATACAGGCCTTTCTGTTCGAAGACCGTGCGTTCGATCGCCTCGGAGATCTCGAACCAGCGCGGCTCACCCGCGCGCTCGCCGATCTCGCGCGAGAGCTTCTTGAGGACGGTCGCGCGCGGGTCCATCGTCTTGTAGACGGCGTGGCCGAACCCCATGATCTTCTCGTGGCGGCCGAGCCGGTCGGCCACGAACGACTCCGCGCGATCGGGCGACCCCACCTCCTCGAGCATCTTCATCGACTCCTCGTTCGCGCCGCCGTGCAGCGGGCCCTTCAGGGCCGCGATCGCGCCCGTGATCGCCGAGAACATGTCGGCGAGCGTCGAAGCGATGATGCGAGCCGTGAACGTGGACGCGTTCATCGTGTGGTCCGCGTACAGGACCAACGTCGTGTCGAGCACGGCCGCGTCCTCGGGGGCCGGCTCGACGCCGAGCAGCATGTAGAGGAAGTTCGCCGCGTGCGGGAGCTTCGTGCTCGGCGGCACGACCTCCTGGCCGGTGCGCAGGCGGTGGTAGGTCGCGATGAGGGTCGGGGTCTTCGCCACCAGCCGAAGGGCCTTGCGGTACTGCGCCTCGGGCGACTCGTCCCACCCGTCGGGGTCGTATGCCGAGGCCGCCGACACGCTCGTCCGCAGCATCGACATCGGCGAGGTCTGCTGCGCGAGCTCGGGCATGAGCTGCTGCAGGAGCACCGACAGGTCGCGTTCGTCCACGAGGAACTCGACGAGGTCGTCGAGCTGGTCGCGGCCGGGCAGCTCGGCGTGGTGCAGGAGGTAGACGGTCTCCTCGAACGAGACGTTGCCGGCGAGGTCCGCGATGTCGTAGCCCGCGTACCACAGCCGTCCGGCCGTCCCGTCGATGTCCGCGATGCGCGTCTGGCCGGCGATGACCTCTCGGAGGCCCTTGTCGGTCACGTCACGCTCCTTCCCTCCGGCGCCCGCCGGCGGATGGGGTCGTCTGCCAGGATAGTCGCCGCGCCGGACAGGGAACAAAGACGCACGCCGCCGACCCTTCGAGGAGCCACGTGAGCCGTCTCGTCACCGTGATCCCCGGCGACGGCATCGGACCCGAGGTCGTCGCCGAGGCGCAACGCGCGGTTCGGGCCCTCGATGTGGATATCCGATGGGAGCCGCGCGAGATGGGCCTGGCCGCGCTCCGCTCACACGGCACGCCTCTCCCCGCGTCCACCCTCGACTCGATCCGGGCGACCGGCGTCGCGCTCAAGGGCCCGGTGATCACGCCGCCGGAGAGCGGGATGGGGAGCGTGAACGTCGCGCTTCGCCAGCAGCTCGACCTGTTCGCCTGTGTGCGTCCGTGCCGTCTCCTGCCCGGCATCCCGAGCGTCTACGACCGCGTCGACTTCGTCGTGATCCGCGAGAACACCGAGGGCATGTACACCGGCATCGAGTTCGAGATGGGGCTACGCGCCACGGGCGAGCTGATCCGGTTCCTCGGCGAGACCACGGGAACCTGGGTGCGCGAGGACAGCGGGCTCTCGATCAAGACGATCTCGGAGGCGGGCAGCGAGCGCATCGTGCGGTTCGCGTTCGACTACGCGCGCGCGAACGGGCGATTGCGAGTAACCGCGAGCCACAAGGCGAACATCATGAAGTTCTCCGACGGCCTCTTCCTGTCGGTGGCGCGCCGCGTGGCCGCCGAGCAGGAGCCGGACGTCGCGTTCGACGATCGGATCATCGACGCGCTCTGCATGATGCTGGTCCAGCAGCCGGATCGCTTCGACGTGCTCGTGATGCCGAACCTCTACGGGGACGTCGTGTCCGAGCTCGGTGCCGGTCTCATCGGCGGCGTGGGCGTGGCGCCGGGCGCGCACCTCGGTGAGGGCATCGCGGTGTTCGAGGCGACGCACGGCGCGGCTCCCCGGCACGCCGGCAAGGGCGACGCGAACCCGACGGGCGTGCTGCGGTCGGCGGCGATGATGCTTCGTCACCTGGGCGAGGCGGTGGCGGGGGAGCGGCTCGATCGGGCGGTGGCGGACACGGTGGCCGCCGGCGAGCTCACGGCGGACGTCGCGCCCGCGGGGGTCGAGCCGCTCGGGACGACGGCGTTCACGGATGCCGTGATCGGTCGCATCCGCATGCCGTCGCCATGACGGTGGTGGGGGGCGGCCCGGTGGGCCGGCATTCGCCGACCCACCGAGCGCACCGGACCTGCTTCAGTCTTCCGTGACGTCGAAGTTGATGTCGGGATCCAGGCGCGTGATCACGATCAGCCCTGTCGTCGCATCGCCCCGATACTGCTCGACCTTCACCTCGTCCGGGCTCTGCTCGTCGAGCTCGAACCACACGTCCGAGTTGTACTGGGACGTGCTCGGGAACACGAGCGAGTTCAGGATCGATCCGCCGCTCTTGAACGTCACCGTCGTCGAGGGCAGGCCGGCCGGCTTCGCGTTCTGGTCGTACTCGGCCTCGTCGTCGCCGCACTCCTCGCCGTATTGGAAGGGGTGCTGCGCGCCGAACTGGTCGTTCACCTTCAGGTACGGCGCGTCGTCGACGCGCTGATACGACACCTTCACCACCGGGTTGCCGTCTTGATACAGGAACCAGTAGGCGCACTGGTAGTGGAGGCGGTTGCCGTAGACCCAGCCGTTCGAGGGGTTGCCGGTGGCCATGTTCAAGACGAAGTGGTGCTGATCGACGAAGTCGATGCGGGAGTAGACGTCGAAGTACTTGACCTTGCCGTTACCGCCGGTGCCGGGACGCGCTCGAGCGTCCTCGGTGCCGGCCCTGATGCCGCCCGCGGCTCCCAACACCGCGAGACAGACGGCGATGACGACGAACGTGCGCCGACGACGGCGGAGTGGATGCTGCTCGCGCGCGAGCGAGCCCGACGTGACCTCCATGGCGTTCCCCCCAAACTGAGCCGACGGGCGCCGGCTCCCCACGGGGTTTCATCGGCAACGGAGTGTCGAAAAATTCACTCAAGAAATGGGCGGTTGGCGAGCGGTCGATAGCATGGTGCGACCCATCCGCCAAAGGAGCATTTCGTGAAAGTGACCGTCGTCGGGAGCGGCTTCGTGGGACAGACCACCGCGATGCGCCTCCTCGAGAAGGGCCTTGCCGAGGTCTGCCTGATCGACATCGTCGAGGACCTGCCGCAGGGCCTCGCGCTGGACCTCAAGGAGGCGGCGCCCGTCGAGGGATACGAACCCCGGATCGCCGGGACAAACGACTACGCCGACACCGCGGGATCCGACCTCGTCGTGATCACGGCGGGCTTTCCCCGCCAGCCCGGCATGAGCAGGATGGATCTGCTGGGGAAGAACGCCGCGGTCCTTCGAAGCGTGGTTGACCAGTTCGTCCCCGGCTCACCCGACGCGGTGGTCATCGTCGTCACCAACCCGCTCGACGAGATGACGGCGCTCGCGGCCGACGCCACCGGGTTTCCGAAGGAGCGCGTGATGGGGATGGCCGGGGTGCTCGACTCCGCGCGGCTGCGGTACTTCATCGCGGAGGAGCTCGGCGTGTCCCCGCTGGTCGTGGAGGCGATGACGCTCGGTTCGCACGGCGACGCGATGGTGGCGCTGCCGCGACACGCGACCGTCGACGGAAAGCCGCTGCCCGAGCTCGTCGACGAAGCCACCATCGATCGCCTGTTCCAGCGGACGCGCGACGGCGGCGCGGAGATCGTCGCGCTCTTGAAGAAGGGGTCCGCGTACTACGCGCCGAGCGCGGCGATCGCGCAGATGGTGGGTGCGATCGCGAACGACACCCGCGAGGTCCTGCCGGTCTGCGCGTGGGCGACCGGCCAGTACGGGATCCGCGACGTCTACGTGGGCGTGCCCGCGCGGCTCGGTCGGGGAGGCGTCCGGGAGATCGTCGAGCTGGATCTCACGGATGCGGAGCTGGAGCAGCTGCGCGCGGCGGCCGAGGGCATCCGTGCGAAGTGTGCCGACCTCGCGAAGCTGTAGGACTCAGGCTTCCTCGGCGCGCTCCCGCCGACGGGCGCCGGCCCAGGCGTAGTCGAGGACGCCGCCGACGATCGTGATGACGCCGCCCGCGATCACGACGTAGATCCCGATCTGGATGTCGACGACCCCGTCCTTCCTGAGCTGCTCGCGGATCTGGCCCGCGAGCTGGTCGTTCTGGGGCAGGCCCTGCTCCTGGCTGAAGTGCTCCGCGAACTCGCGGACGCCCGAGAATAGGTACCGGTCGCGGTCGCCGGTCATCTCGTAGACGCCGATGGCCGCGGCCCCGAGCCCGACGAGGATCACGCCGACGCCGACCAGGCGACGGAAGGTCGTGGAGTGCACCAGCCGCAGGGCCACGATCCCGAGGATCGCGAGGGCGCCGAGGGCGAGGGCGACGAGCCCGGCCCTGAGGTCGATGCCCGGGGTGCTCACGGTGAAGCCGCCGCCCGTGTCGCCTTTCAGGCCCACCGAGACCCAGTTCAGGAGGCTTCCGAGCACGACGAGCGCGCCGCCGCCGACGGTGAGAATGAAGCCGGCCAAGCGCAGCGTCGTGGCCCGTTCGCTCGTGCGCATGACCGTGGAGTGTCTCATGCCGGAAGATGTTCTGAAAAGAAAGGGTGGTGGGGCGCGTGAGCAGGTTCTTCCGGCTGGTCGGTGAGCATGTGCGCAACTTCTTCACGAACTGGCGGGTCTACGACGCGCCGTTCCTCACGAAGCTCGGGTTGACCTTTCGCAACCGCCTGCGGGCGACGTTCTCCCTGGAACAGTGCTGCGGCCACGTCGGCGAACCCGGCTGTTGACGGCTCCCCGAGGACCTCGGTCGAGGTCCACATGACCATCCGCATCAGCTCTGATGGCTCTCAGCGGAGGGAGCGAGCGACGGCCTCCGCGACCTCCATCGTTCCGGCCTCGCCGCCAAGGTCCGCCGTTCGCACGCCGCCCCCCGCGAGCACGTCGTCGACCGCACGATCGACCCGGTCCGCCGCGACCGCCTCGCCCAGGTGCCGAAGCAGCAGGGCGCCCGAGCGGATCATCGCGATTGGATTCGCGATGCCGGCTCCCGCGATGTCGGGCGCGCTCCCGTGCACGGGCTCGAACACCGCGTACTCCCAGCCGATGTTCGATCCCGGCATGAGCCCGAGGCCGCCCACGAGCCCCGCGCACAGGTCGCTGAGGATGTCGCCGTAGAGGTTCGGGAGCAGGAGCACGTCGAAGGACCGCGGGTCGCGCGAGAGTCGCATCGACAGGTGATCGATCTGCAGCTCGCGGTACTCGATCTCGGGGTGCAGCGCCGCCTGCCGCGCCGCGGTGGATGCGAACAGGCCGTCCGAGAACCGCATGATCGTCGACTTGTGGCCGACCGTGACCGAGCGCCTGCCGTGTCGCTGCGCATAGTCGAAAGCAAAGTCGACGATCCTGCGCGTGCCCGCTGCGGAGATCGGCTTCACCGTGATGCCGGCGTCCTCCCGCACGTGGAACCCTGCGAGCCGCTCGAGCTCCCCGCGCATCGCGGCAGCCCCGGCCGAACCGCGTTCGAACTCGATGCCGCGGTAGAGGTCCTCGGTGTTCTCCCGGACGACGACGAGATCGACGTCGGGATGGCGCAGGGGGATGCCGGGGAGCGATCGGGCCGGACGCACGGCCGCGAACAGGTCCAGCTCCTGACGGAGCGCGACGTTCACGCTGCGGAACCCGGTGCCCACCGGCGTCGTGATCGGCCCCTTGAGCGCGGTCCGGGTCTCCCGGATGGCGTCGAGGGTTCCGGCCGGCAGGAGCTCCCCCTCGCGCTCGAGGGCGACCGCGCCGGCCGTGCGTTCGACCCACTCGATCCCGACGCCCGCAGCGTCCAGCACGAGCCGTGCGGCCTCGGTGACCTCCGGGCCGATGCCGTCGCCGGGGATGATCGTGACTCGGTGAGGCACGGGCGGCACCCTATCCGACGCTCCGTCGGCCCGGTGTAGGCTGCTCGAGGAGCGCCCGTCGGAAGGAGCCCCCCACGCGCCGCGGATGCATCGGACTCGTCGCCGCCTTGAGCCTGCTGGTGCCCGCGACCCCCGCCCACGCCGCCTCCGTCTCGATCGTCGACTTCGCGTTCAGCCCCGCAACGGCGAAGGCCGTGCAGGGTGACACCGTGACGTGGACGAACGAGGGCATCGCCACGCACACCGCGACCCAGGACGGCCCGCTCGCCCTGTGGGACAGCCACGCGATCGTGCCGGGCGACACCTTCGACGTGCGGCTGCCCGCGGCCGGGAGCTACCCCTATCACTGCACCGTGCACGGCATGCCGGCGACCGTTCGCATCCCGCTGATCGTCGACCAGACGACCGGCACGACCGCGACGGTCTTCACGTTCACGCTGGCGTCGGAGAACCAGTACGGGTTCCGTTACGACGTGCAGAAGAAGGTGAACGGGGACTGGAAGGACTGGAAGGTGGGCGTCACAGGCCCCAAGGTGCAGTTCCAGGCCGCGAAGGCAGGCACCATGTGGTTCCGGTCGCGGCTTCGCCGGCTGTCGGACGACGCCGCCACGGACTGGTCGCCCAAGACGAAGATCGTGGTGAGCTGAGGCTCAGAACCGGTCGAACAGGATCGCGCGCTTCACTTCCTGGATCGCCTTCGTCACCTGGATGCCGCGCGGACAGGCCTCCGTGCAGTTGAACGTCGTCCTGCACCGGAAGACGCCGGTCTTCTCCGAAAGGATCTTCAGCCGATCGCGCGATCCGTGGTCGCGCGAGTCGAAGATGAACCGGTGCGCGTTCACGATCGCGGCGGGCCCCACGTACTCGCCGTCGCCCCAGAAGATCGGGCAGCTCGTCGTGCATGCCGCGCACAGGATGCATTTCGTCGTGTCGTCGAAGCGGTGACGGTCCTCGGGCGACTGGAGCCGCTCGCGGTCCGGTTCGCCCTCGTCGTTGATGAGGAACGGCAGCATGCTGCGGTAGCCCTCGAAGAACGGCTCCATGTCGACGATGAGGTCCTTCAACACCGGGAGGCCGCGGATCGGCTCGACGGTGCACGCGGGCGCCACGTCCTGCACGAGCACCTTGCACGCAAGCGCGTTCCGGCCGTTGATGAGCATCGCGTCGGAGCCGCAGATCCCGTGCGCGCAGCTCCGGCGCAGCGCGAGAGTGCCGTCCTGGTGCCACTTCACCTCGTGCAGCGCGTCGAGCAGCCGGTCGGTGGGGTGCATGGTGACGGTGAACTCGTCCCACCAGGGGTCGTCGGAGACCTCGGGGTTGTAGCGACGGATCTTCAGGGTGAGCGACATCAGCGCGGTCGCGCCCACCGACGCCGCGTCGGAGCCCTGCAGGACCGTGCCCGCCGAAGGCTGTGCTGTCATCAGTACTTCCGCTCCATCGGGATGTAGGGGCCCATCTTCACCGGTTTGTAGTCCAGACGGATCGAGCCGTCCTCGTTCCGCGTGGCGAGCGAGTGCTTCAGCCAGTTGGCGTCGTCGCGCAGGGGGTGGTCCTCGCGGTAGTGCGCGCCGCGGCTCTCGTCGCGTGCGAGCGCGGACGCCACGAGCGTGTCGGCGCAATCCAGGAGGAACCCGAGCTCGACCGTCTCCATGAGGTCGGTGTTGTACACGCTGCCCTTGTCCTGCACGCCCACGTGATCGAAGCGATCGCGAAGGTTCGCGAGCTCCTGCGCCATCTCCTTCAGCCCCGTCTCGGTGCGCACGACGAACGCCTTGTCGAACATCTGGTCCTGCAGCTCGCGGCGGATGTCGGCGGGGCTCTCGGCGCGCTCGCGCGTGAGGAGTCCGTCCAGCATCCCGAGCGTGGCCTGCGTCGCGTCCTCGGGGAGCGCCGGCAGGTCGGTCACCGCGGCGTGCTCGGCCATGTGGGCGCCGCCCCGCCGCCCGAACACCATGATGTCGAGGAGCGAGTTCGTCCCCAAGCGGTTCGCGCCGTGCACGCTCACGCACGCACACTCGCCGGCCGCGTAGAGGCCGGGCACCGGCGTCTCCTCGGGCCCCACGACCACGCTGCCCTCGACGTCGGTGGGGATGCCGCCCATCGCGTAGTGCGCGGTGGGCTGGATCGGCACCGGCTCCCTGGTGGGCTCCACGCGCAGGTACACGCGCGCGAAGTCCGTGATGTCGGGAAGCTTCTCGTCGATGACCTTCGGATCGAGGTGGCTCACGTCGAGGTACACGTAGTCGCGGTCCGGCCCGGCCCCGCGCCCCTCGCGGATCTCCTGGTAGATCGACCGGCTCACGACGTCGCGCGGCGCGAGGTCCTTGATCGTGGGCGCGTAGCGCTCCATGAAGCGCTCGCCGTCCTTGTTGAGCACGATGCCGCCCTCGCCGCGCGCGGCCTCGCTCAGCAGGATTCCCAGCTTGTACAGGCCGGTCGGGTGGAACTGGAAGAACTCCATGTCCTCGAGCGGGATCCCGCGCCGGTACACGACCGCGGGTCCGTCGCCGGTGAGGGCGTGCGCGTTCGAGGTCACGCGGAACATGCGCCCGTAGCCGCCGGTCGCGAACAGCACCGACTTCGCGCGGAAGACGTGCAGCTCGCCGGTCGCGAGCTCGTATGCGACCACGCCCGCCGCCCGGCCCCGATCGTCGCGCAGCAGATCCAGGCAGTAGAACTCGTTGAAGAAGCGAATGCCTCGCTTCACGCACTGCTGGTAGAGCGTCTGCAGGATCATGTGGCCGGTGCGATCCGCCGCGTAACACGCCCGCCGCACGGCCGCCTCGCCGTGGTTGCGCGTGTGGCCGCCGAACCGCCGCTGGTCGATCCTGCCGTCGGGCGTGCGGTTGAACGGCAGCCCCCAGTGCTCCAGCTCGTAGACCGCGTCGATCGCTTCCTCGGTCATCAGCTGGGCGGCCGGCTGGTCGACGAGGTAGTCGCCGCCTTTGACCGTGTCGAACGCGTGCCACTCGGGGGAGTCCTCCTCGACGTTCGCGAGCGCCGCGCACATGCCGCCCTGCGCCGCGCCCGTGTGGGAACGAGTCGGGTAGAGCTTCGAGATGACCGCCGTGCGCACGCGACCGGACGCCTCGATCGCGGCTCGGAGCCCGGCCCCGCCGGCGCCCACGATCACCGCGTCGTACGTGTGCGTGACCGTCATGTCGTCCCCGGCCACTTCGACGGGTCGAACGTGAACACGATCACCGTCCCGAGGACGAACAGGACGAAGCCGGTGACGTAGAAGAACATGTTCGCGGCGAAGCGCGCGCCCGCCGGGCGCACGTAGTCGAGGACGATCACGCGGAGCCCGTTGATGCCGTGAATCAACGCCAGCACGAGCATCGCCCAATCCCAGGTTCGCCAGAACGGACTCGCCCAGCGCGTCGCCACGAAGCCGAAGTTCACCCGGCCCACGCCTTCGTCCACGACGTGCATGACGAGCACGTGGCCCACCGCGAGCACGAGCAGGACGAGTCCGGAGATCCGCATGAACAGCCACATCCAGAGCTCGAAGCCGCCGACCGGCCGGTCACGCCCAGCGCCGACCGGGCGTCCGCCCGAGAAATCCGGTGTGCTCGCTCGTCGTTCGGTCGTCGTCGCCATCAGTCGGTGAGGAGGTCGAAGATCTGCTTGCCCATGATCCAGGTGATCGGGATCATGCTCGCCACGAAGAGCCCCGCCGTGGCGAGGCCGAGCAGCCGGATTCGCGTCACCAGCGACGGGAAGAAGTCGATCAGCATGATCTTCGTCCCGTTCAGTGCGTGGTAGACGACCGCGGCGACCAGTCCGAGCTCGAGCAGTCGTACCAGCGGATTCTCGTAGACGGCGACCACGCGGTTGTAGGCCTCGGGGCCCCAGCCCACGACCGCCGTGTCCACGATGTGGGCGAAGAGGAACAGGATGATCGCGACGCCGGTGATCCGGTGGAGCAACCAGGAGTATTGGCCCTCGTGGCCCCGGTAGGGGGGCCCGTACGTGCTCCTGCTCTTCCTGGTCGCGCGGGTCGCCACGGTGATCCCCTCCAGCCTAGCGCGGCCCCGCGGTGCCCCTTGGGCCGGAGCGTCCAGCGGGCCGCGCGGAGTCTACTCCAGCCCGTCCCGCGGGGCTCCCGTTTCGCCCTTGTTCGGCGGAGCGGCCGATCCATCGCCTTGGAGTATCGAAAGCAACGACAGGGTCGAGCCGGCTGACGTGATCGTTGCCTGCGTTCGTTGGATGTCTCTTGGGCCCGGCGCCACGATCGCGAGGAGGCCCAACGTGAGTCCCCCTCCGAGCGCGTAAAGCCACCATTGAGCGGGCTCCGAGAGGAACGAGCAGATCATGCCTGTGAAGCCAGGAATCTCGGCGAACCCGATACCCCGAAACATGCGTTGCCTGTAGGAGTACGCGAGGGCAGCGCTCGAGGAGAGGTCGAGCCGACGGAGCCGAGTCTGCAAGGTTAGTAGCCCACTCGTGAGACCAACTGCAATGACGAGCACCGGGAGGCTTCCACCTGAATTGACATAGAACGGCATCATGTACGACCACACGACGGCGAACAGGACGACGCTCATGCCGAGGCCAACGAAGACTCGGCGCGTAATCTGAAGTGGATCCGCCGTGGGCTCTCGCCTGAAGTAACCGTAGCCCAGCACGCGCGACAGCATTCCGCGGAGCGCCGGATCCCAGCCCGGATCGGGCCGATCGTCGAGGTGCTGCTCGGCAAGACGGGCTCGACTCGGGATTTCCTCCCACAACCCTTCGCGCTGCGCGGATCGTTGCAGGTGCCTCGCAACGCCGCGCAAGACGAAAGTCACGAGGGCTGCGGCTATCACGACGACGAGCCCCACTACTTCGATCCAGCTGTGCTCGTCGCTTTCCCAGTCCGAGAACGCAATCGTGAAGCCAAGGGCAAGGTGCATCGACGCACCTGCCGATTCACTCCAGCCCTTGACTCGCCGCCACTGGGGGGTACCTCCGCGAGGAGGACGTCTCCTGGCCGCGGTTAGTAAGAGGCTTCCTAGCGCAAGGAAGACAGAGCCGAACACGAGCCTCAGGACTTCGCTACTGGGATTCACGACAAGCGGAGGGCGACCATCACTCCGTCTCGGGTGGGGACGATCGTCGAGAGGTAGCGCTCGTCCGCGGCGATCAACGCGTTGTGCTCGATGATGGCTGCCGTCGTCTCGCGCTCGCGGTCGCTCACCAACGCCACCTCGCCGGTCACCCGGCCGTACCAGAGCACGTTGTCGCAGATGTACAGCCCACCGACGCGAACTCGCTCG
>DATBIS010000012.1:0-5702 GCA_036556805.1 Actinomycetota bacterium
AGGCCCGCCGCCATCAGGGCGGCGCCGACGACCAGGCGGACCCGGGGCCCGCTGCCGGTGACCTTCGTCTGCGACGACTCGGGGAGCCGTCGAACGAGACGGGACCACCGCGCTCGATCGGCCTCGTCCCCGCGCGTCCAGATCACCGCGGACCCGATCGACGCGAGCACGACCGGCCACACGAGCTGGTCGCCGAACCACAGCCCCATCTCGCGCAGCAGGATGAGCGTGCCGAGCACGATCAGGCCGAACGCGAGCGCCTGACGGGCGCTCGTGCGCGGCCGGGCGGCCGTGACACCCGGATCCGGCTCGACGGAGACGAGGTAGGCGGCGAGGTAGAGCACGACGCCGATGCCGGCCGCGAGCGAGAGCGCCACGAAGGCGAGCCGCACGACGGTGGGGTCGACGCCGATCCGCTCGCCGATCCCGCCGGCGACGCCGGTGGCGACCCGGTCGCGCGCGCTGCGCGTGAGCCGCCCGGCGCGGCGGCTCGCCGGCTCGGGCGGTCGATCGATCTCGGCGCGTGCGTCCACGGGGCCTCCGGCCTCGATGTTCTCACGGGCCGTGCACGGCCCGCCTCGGGAACCTCCCCGGAGATCGCGCGAGCGGGATCGGGGACGAATCAGGGTCGTTCCCCGATGTGCCCGCGGCGTCTGTCGAGCACGATCGGTCCGTGCAGACGACCGAGACGAGGAGGCTGATCCGACGAGCCGACGGCCGGGTGCTCGCCGGCGTCGCGGGCGGCCTCGCGGACCACACCGACACGAACCCCCTCTGGTGGCGGGTCGCCTTCGTGATCACGGCGTTCGCGGGCGGCGTGGGGATCCTCGCGTACCTGTTCCTGTGGTGGCTCCTCCCGCGCGCGGACCTGCCGCAGTCGGCGGGCCAGCGGTTCGCGGCGCACTTCCCCGACGCCCCGGCGTGGTTCGGCATCGCGCTGCTGATGTTCGGGGCGGTGCTGCTCGCGGGCCAGCTCGGGCTGGGGACGCCGGACGTCGGCTGGGCGCTCCTGCTCATCGGCCTCGGGTTCGTGCTGTTCCGTCGCGCGGCGGAGCGGAACGAGTCGCCTGAGGACGGCGGCGGCGAGCCGCCCGCCGCGTTCGGCACAACCGAGACGCTCCCGCCGGCGGGGATGCCGCCGTGGAGACCGAGCGACGAGGAGCCGCCCCCGCCGTGGGAGGGGTTCCCGGCCGCGCCGGCCGCGGCACCGCGCCCAGCCCCGCGTCCGCCGAAACCGCCGCGCGAGCACGCGTGGCTGGGATGGCTCGCCTTCGGCCTCGCGCTGTGCACCACGGGCGTCGCGTGGCTCCTTCGCGACGGCGGCTCGATCCACCTGTCGTTCGGGCAGATGTTCGCGTTGCCGCTCGCGATCCTCGGACTGGGGTTGCTCGTGGGAGCGTTCGCCGGCCGCGCGCGCTGGACGATCCTTCCCGCGATCGCCCTGATCCCGCTCGTGCTCGTGGGGAGCGTCGTCACGGTGCCCCTGAACGGTCGGTGGGACGATCGCCACCTCACGCCTCAGTCGACCGTCGAGCTCGCGGAGAGCTACGAGCAGTCAGGCGGCTCGCTCACGATGGATCTCTCGGCGATCGAGCCGTCCACGGGGCTGCCAGCCACGATCCACGTCGCGATGGGGGTGGGCGAGATCGAGGTCTGGCTCCGAAAGGGCTCGCCCGTCACGATCACCGCGCACGCGGGAGTCGGGCAGGTCCGCATGATCGGCGACGAGCGCAGCGGCCTCGACGTGACGGACTCGCTGCACGTGGCCGGGCTCAACCCCATCCGTCTGGACCTCGACGTCAACATCGGCCAGGTCGTCGTGCTCTACCTCGCTCCGCCCACCAAACCGCGCGATCGGGGGAAGGCATGAAGCGTCACGGCTTCGACCCGTTCTCGTTCCTCTTCGGCGCCGTGTTCGTGACGATCGGCGCGACGTTCCTGTTCGGCGCCTCGGGCACCGGGCACGTGCGCGCGGTGCACGTGTGGCCGGCGGTGGTCGTGGTGGTGGGCGCCGCGATCGCCCTGTGGGCGATCGCGCGCGTGCTCAGGCCCGAGCCCGTCACGGTCCCCCTCGAGCCGACGGCCCCCCTCGAGCCGGTCGAGAGCCCCCTGCACGACGAGGGCGCCGCCCCTGACGGGGCGGCGCCCTCGGACCCGGAAGCGGATCCTCCGACTAGCTCCCCGGGATCTTGATCAGCACGAGCTGACCGCCCTCGCGCTTCAGCGTGATGCCCGGTGGCCCCGGCTCGGTGTGCACGAAGATGCTGTGGGCCTGCACGTCGAGCAGCCACCACCCCGCGCCGAACCACTGCGCGACGCTCACGATGCCGCTCGACTCCCACGCGGGGTCGTTCACCGACGCCACCACCGACCACGTGCCCGAGGCGAAGTCATACCGCCACACCCGCGAGTTCGGGGCCTGGCTCGTGTCCTCCTGCACCATGAGGCTCGTGGCGCTCGTGCCCATGTTGTCGGGCTGATGGATGGGCCCGATGCCGGCGGGCTCCCCAGTATCCCCGTTCAGCAGGATCGAGAAGCTCGTCACGCGGCGCGGGTTGTTCGCGCTGAATTCCATCCTGAACACACGACCGTTGGGAAACTCGCCGAACGGCCCGGTCGACGGATTCCGCGTCAGTCGCCCGGTGGTCGGATCCGGCACCATGCGCCGATCGCCGGTATCGGCGATGTAGACCACGCGGTGATTGTTCACGTCGTACGCGGTGTCCTCGACCCGGATGAACTGGAAGACGTTGTTCACGATCGACCAATCCTCGAGTGCCTGCTGCGGTGTGGCGTTTCCTCGAAGCCCCCGCGCGATGTTCAACGGCACACGAATGAACCGTCCTGCGAGGACATCTCCCGTGGCGATGTCTCCATAGTCGTTCGCCCCGTTGAACGGGTCGTTCGGGTTCACCTTCACGCCGTTCTTCGCCGTCACCTGGAATGCCCAGAGCGTGCCCTTGTCGTTCCAGATGGCTTGTTCGTTCCCCGCGAGGTACAGGTAGAGCTCCGACCAGGCCGGGTTCGGCGGGAAGAACGTGTCGTCGCCGGTGAGCAAGGCGATCTCGTCCCAGCCGCCCGGTACGACCATCGTGTTCTCGTGGTTGAGCCGACCGATACCCGCGACCTGAGTGAAGCGGCCGGTCGCCGGGTCGAGCACGACCGAGTAGCCGGCCTGCCGATCCGGCGCGGTCGCCGGGTCCGGCCCATAGGGCGCCCCGGCGGGGACCGGAATGACGTCGGTCGACTCCTCGTTCGTGAAGAACGTGTAGTTGCGGAACCCCTCGTTCGGCCCAGCCATCGTCGCCGAGCAGAACCGGATGAACCCCGCGCTCGGCGGCAGGGCGACGGAAGCGTCCAGCACGGCACCCGTCGTCGTGTCGAGCGTGACCCGCGAGACCGACGCGTCGGACACGTCGGCGAGCGTCGCCGGGAACGGCACGTGTGACTGCTCGTGGTTCACGAACGCGTCCACCGTCCCGGGCGACGATCCCGGCATCACGCCGATGCCGTCGGGGATCCCTTCGAACAGGAACCCGTTCGACAGCGTGTCGCCGCTGTTGATGATCGCGACGACCTCGGAGCCCGCCGGCACGCTCGCGTCGAGCGTGAGCATCGGCGGCTGCGGCGTGAGGTAGCCGCCCGCGGCACCCGACGTGCCGGGCAACCCGGCCACGAGCGCCGCGACGCCGATCACGCCGAGCAGCAACCTTCTTCGGGGGGATCTCGTCATGCTGCGCCTCCTTCCCCTCTCCCTTGTTCCATTCCCTCGCCAAGGGCGGTGCTCTGTCAAACCAACCGGTGGGAAGGAAGGAAAGGGGACTCAGGCGCGGCCGTAGCGGCGCATGACGTCGAGGAGCGCGTCGTGGGGAAGGGCGTGCGCGGTGACGCCGTCCGGTCCCACCATCGTCTCGGCGGCGACGAGCGCGTTGAGGATCGCCTCCTCGACCGACTCGATCGTCGCCCAGAAGAGCTCGCTGATCTCGGGGTCGGCGAGCATCTCGACGGACACGGGGGATCGCTCGACCTCGTCCTTGTAGCTCGCGATGAGGCCGCGGTTCGCGGTGGAGAACGCGAGGAACAGATCACCGCTCGAGTGCTCGCCGGCGCCGCCCACGCGCGCGACGCCGAGGCCGGGTCGCTGCGCGATGCGTTCGAGCTGGTGGGGGAGCAGCGGCGCGTCGGTCGCGACGATCACGATGATCGAGCCGCCTCCCACCTCGCCGCCGGGAGGTTGGTCCTCCCAGGGCGACGGCACGACGTCGAAGCCGAGCTCGCGGCCGACCGGGACGCCGTCGACCCGCAGGCGCGACCGATCCCCGTAGTTCGCCTGCACGAGCGCGCCCACCGTCCATCCGCCGGCGACGCGCGACGCCGTGCCGGTGCCGCCCTTGAACTCGTGACAGATCATGCCGGTGCCGCCGCCGACGTTGCCCTCGGCGACCGGGCCGCCGGCCGCGGAGGCGAGCGCCGCGTCGAGGTGCTCGGGGCGCACGTGGAAGCCGTTGATGTCGTTCATGGTGCCGTCCCACGTCTCTCCCACGACCGGCAGGCTCCAGTGCGAGCCGTCGCTGTCCGGACGCCTCTCGACCGCCGCGGCCACGAGCGCGTCGCGCACGACGCCCACGCTGTGGGTGTTCGTGATCGCGACGGGGGTCGTGAGCTGTCCGGACTCGCGAACCCACTCGAGGCCGGTGAGCTCGCCGTTGCCGTTCAGTCGGTGGCATCCGGCGAACACCGGGTGGGCGTCGATGTCGTCGTGGGGCAGGATCACGGTCACGCCGGTGCGAACGGGCCCCTCGCCCCGCACGAGCGGCCCGTCGCCGGAGATCAGCGTCGAGAAGCCGACGCGCACGCCCTCCACATCGGTGATCGCGTTGAGCGGACCGGTCGGGAGGTCGCCGATCGTGAGGCCGAGGTCGCGAAGTCGGGTCATCGGCCGGGGAGCCTAAACCACGGCGCGCGCGATGGCGGTGACTGCTGCAGCAACCACCACCACGACGAGGGCCGGCGCTTTCCGCCACACCGCCACGGCCGCGGCCGCCAGGCCGAGCGCCCGCGCGTCGATCGTGAGGCTCCGATCGTCGCCGAACGTGTTGATCGCCACGAGCGCGGCGAGGAGCGCCGGTCCGAGCAACACGATCAGGTCGTTCAGGCGCGGCGGCAGCGTCCGTCCGCCGAGCAGCACAGGACCGGCCGCCTTGATCACCATCGTGCCGGCGCCCACGGCGCCCACCGCGACCCAGACCCCGGCGCTCATCGCCGCCACCCGAGCGCACATGCGGCGCTCGCGGCGATGATCGGCACGCCCGGCGGAGCCACCGGCGTGAGCGCGAGGGCGATCACGGCCCCCACCGCCGCGACCTGCTTCGGCCTGCGTCCTCCCCGCAGCTGCGGCGCGAGCAACGCGAGGAAGAGCGCGGGGAAGGCCGCGTCGAGCCCGATCGTGGCCGGGTCGCCGAGCGCCTCGCCGAGCACGGAGCCCAGGATCGTGCCGCCGACCCACGCCGCGTAAAGCGTGAGTCCCGATCCCAGCAGCACCCCGGCGTTGTAGCGTCCCCCGCCCTCCGACGAGATCGCCCAGGACTCGTCGACCACGAGCTGCGCCTGGAGGAATCGCGACCACGTCCCACCCTCGAGATGCGGCGCAACGGAGACGCCGATCGGCCCGTAGCGCGCGTTCAACAGCAGTGCGGCCACGA
>DATBIS010000013.1:0-30603 GCA_036556805.1 Actinomycetota bacterium
CACGGGCTCACGCTGAGCCGTCGGTTGAAGCTCCTTCGGGCCGGGCCTAGGATTGTTGATACGCGGACGTGGCTCAGTTGGTAGAGCACCACCTTGCCAAGGTGGGGGTCGCGGGTTCGAATCCCGTCGTCCGCTCCAATCGCGGGACCTCGTCAGAGAACGTCCCAAGTCAGGCTGTCGTACGTCTCCGTGAGGCTTCGCGTGCGCTCCTCCGAGGCAGGAAGCTCGACGTCGTCGATGCCGGTGACCGCGGCGACCCCGCGCGCGTTCGTCAGGAACGCTCCTTCGAACGACGGGATGTCGCGAAGGCGAACCGTCGCTCGACGTATCTGAATCCCGCGTGCTGGCAGCGCCGTCTCCAGCAGCTGCATCGTGATGCCCTGAAGTTGCGGGGCGTCGGGCCATACGACGTCGGGGCCTTCGAAGAATCCGATGTTCGCGATCGACGTCTCGGACATCGCTCCGTCGTCCCCGACGAGGAGCGCATCGTCGAAGCCCTCGCGCTGGACGTGCTCCCGATAGGGTCCCTGGCCGGCGGCGAGATGCTTCAGATGGGGTTGCGGTCGTTGAAAGGCAACGGACTTGAGCCGCTGCGGCGACGCGATCTTGGCCGGCTCCCTCACCGTGACGAGCATCGCGGGTTGCGCCTCCGCTTCGAGGACGTACACGCGAACGGACGCGTCCTTCGTGTCTTGCAGCGCCTGCCGGATCAGCGCACGCACGTGCTCCCCGTCGAAGCCGATATCGAAGAGCTCGCGGTTCGCAGCCTTCAGCCGGCTCAGGTGGAGGTCGAGGCCGCGGGTACGCCCGTCTCGAACCTGCATCGCGGTGAAGTGACCCGTCCGCGACTCCATGGACGGCACGACCTCGACATCGACCGGTCGGCCATCGACCTCCGCACGGGGAAGGATGTCGCCCACGAAGCGAAGCTAGCGAAAAGGACGGCGGGCTAGCCCTCGTGCGAGGTGCGAGCCGCGGGGCGATCGAGCGACAGCGCCGAGGGCGCTCGCTCGGTGGGGTGGCAGTCCGCGGCAGCGGCGATCATCTCGTCGAGGTCCGCGCGAGTGTGCTCGGGAACCAGCCCGAGCTCGGCGACGACGTCGAGGAAGGCCTCGACACAAGCGGGGTCGAAGAGCGTCCCGCTTCCGGCCGCGATGTGCGACACGGCGCGATCGGGCTCCCACGCGGGTCGGTAGGCGCGGTCGGACGTGAGCGCGTCCCAGACGTCCGCGACGGCCACGATGCGACCGAAGAGCGGGATGTCGTTGCCTCCCAGCCGGTCCGGGTAGCCGGAGCCGTCCCAGCGCTCGTGGTGGTGGCGGATTGCCGAGAGGGCACCCTGCAGCGAAGCGGCCTTCCCGGCGAGCGCCCACCCGACTTCGGGGTGGCGCTGGATCTCGATCCACTCCTCGGGCTCGAGCGCGCCGGGCTTGTTGAGGATGTGATCCGGGACGCTGATCTTGCCGACGTCGTGGAGCACGGCCCCCTGGTGCAGCCCCCGCACGCGGTCGGGTTCCAGGGCGAGACGAAGCCCGATCCGCGTCGACATGCTCGCGACGCGCGAGGAGTGACCGTGCGTGTACGGATCCTTCGCCTCGACCGCGCCTACCAATGCGTTCAGAGCATCCGGATGGCGCTGGGCGACTTGCTCGACCGGGTCGCGGACGTTGATCCCGCCCACGGCTCCGTGGAGCGTGTGCGTCCCTCGGTAGCCCGTCACGACCGCCCAGGCGGCGGCGGAGAAGCCGGCGAGGAGGTACAGGTGGTAGTCCCACCACGAGAGGCGCCAGAACGTCCCGTATGTGAGCGAGAGCAGCGCCGACATCGCGAGCCAGCTCGCGAGCACGAGTGCGAGCTCGATCCGGTCACGGCCCAGGCGCCAGCGGCGCCAGTGATGCGCGCCCACCAGCAGGAGGATGATCGCGCTCGCGCCGAGGATGATGCTGCGCAGTTGTGTCTCGCCCGGGATGGGAGCGGTGCCCGCAAACGAGGTCGGGTCGATCGCGATCGCGAGGGACAGCAGCGCGATCGTCGCCATCGGAAGCCACAGGGCTGCGCGCGGCGAGGTCGCGACGACGCGCGAGACGATGCCGTCGGTTCTCGCGGCGGCCGCGAGACAGAGCGCGAACGTCGCGAGCGCGAGCACCGGCAGTCGTCCCACCCACATGTTCAAGGGGCGCCCGAGGATGCCCGGGGTGGTGAGGCCGTGCGCGAGCATCATGAAGCCCACGGCGATGCACCCGATCGCGAGCAAAATCGGCGCGGACCGGCCGTCGCGCGCCGCGAACGCCGAGGTGGCGAGCGCCACCAGCAGCGCGCAGCCGGCGATCGCGCTCACCACGTAGATGTGGAACACGGGAGATTCGAAGATCGGGTCGAGGGCGGGGATCGCGCGCGCGAGCCAGAGCAGTCCCGCCGGGGCGAGGAGGAGCGCCGAGAGCAGCAGGAATCCGCGCCGATCAAGGCGGTGCCGACGTCGACCGCTGCGTGAGGTCTTCATCATGCGATCTCTCGATTGCCGTGGGTACCCGAGAGACATCGACCCAGGAAGAGGGCGGCTTGAGGGGCTGCGGGACGTGTCAGTTTCTGCGCCGCCCAGACGGGAAGGACTCGGCCGAGGAGGTGCCGTGGGCAACGGGATCGGAGAGCCGCGCCGCCACCGACGCGACGAGCGTGTCACCTTCGACGATGTGGGGACGATGCCTCACCAGGACGAGGGCGAGGTTCCGGCGGCCGATTCCTCCGCGCCCGTGCAGACGTGATGTGGTTCGTCGGCACGAGCGGGTGGCACTACAAGGACTGGAAGGCCCGCTTCTACCCGGATCACCTCGCGACGAGCGAGTGGCTCGCCTTCTACGCCGAGCGGTTCCCCACCGTCGAGGTCAACAACACGTTCTACCGGCTGCCACCCGAGCAGACGTTCGACCGGTGGGCCGCGGAGACCCCGCCGGGGTTCGTCTTCTCGGTGAAGGCGAGTCGGTACATCACGCACATCCGAAGGCTGGCTGACCCGAGGGATGCCCTGGAGGTGTTGCTCACCCGGGCGCGGCATCTCGGCGATCGCCTCGGCCCGATCCTGGTCCAGCTGCCTCCCAATGCGATGTTCGACCCGGAGCGTCTCCGAGGGTTCCTCGCCGCACTGCCACCGGGCGTGCGAGCGGCAATCGAGTTTCGCCATGCCTCGTGGGAGCGCTCGGAGACCTACGAGCTCCTCGACGAGGCGCGCGTCGCGCTCGTGTGGCCGGACCGGCCCGGCGCGCGCGCCCGGCTCCCGTCGACCGGAGGATGGTGCTACGTCCGGATGCACCAAGGTCGTCGAACCGCCCCCGGCTACACGAACGCGAAGCTCCGTCGATGGGCGGATCGGCTCGCCCCGATGGAGGCGGGCGGCTACGTGTACTTCAACAACGATCACCAGGGCGCGGCCGTCCGGGATGCCGCGACCCTCACGAGGCTCCTGGCGGATCGAGGGGCGGACGTGGCCTCGCGGCGTCCGTCCACGGCTTGACGAACTTCAAGCGCCTTGCGAGCGCCGGTAACGGGGACTCTCCGCGAGCATGCGGCGCAGGGTGACGTTCTTCGAACGGGCCGCGGGCGGCCGCCCGATCCTGAGGTCCGAGGTCCAGTCGCAGGCGCCGCAGTAGAAGCCGTCGATCGTGCCGTGAATCGACGAACGGCGCGTCGTCTCGTGGATCTCATCGCAGCCGCATTCCGGACAGAGCTCTGGGCGCTCCATAGGGTAGGTTTCGGCCCCGAGTCGGCGGCGGTAAAGCTCGAGATCGTCTCCGCCGCAGGGGCCGGACCGAGTCCGAGCGCACGGGTAGACTGGGCTGCGGCCCGGGACTGCCCGGGCCGATACGTTCGGCGGGGTGGCCGAGTGGTTAGGCAGAGGCCTGCAAAGCCTCGTACACCGGTTCAATTCCGGTCCCCGCCTCGTGGTACAACCGAACAGCGAGGGCGCTTAGCTCAGGGGGAGAGCGCTTCCCTGACACGGAAGAGGTCAGAGGTTCAAATCCTCTAGCGCCCACTTCGGCGCCGCGCCACGACCTGCACGAAGTGTGCTCGTTCGCGGCACCTGATAGGAGTGATTGGAGCGACCGGAAGGAGGCGCCATGAACCTTACGGGAGTCCTGATCGGGTCCGAGGATCCGAAGCCGCTCGCGGAGTACTACACGAAGCTCTTCGGTGAGCCAACGATGGCGGAGTGGGGCTACACCAGCTGGCAGATCGGCAACGGCTGGATCACGGTCGGTCCCCACGATCACGTGAAGGGCACGAACGAGCAACCGGGCCGTGTGATCTGGAACATCGAGACCGCCGACGTACCGGGCGAGTTCGAGCGCTTCAGGACGGCGGGCGCGACGGTCGTTCAAGAGCCGTACCACCCCGGCGAGGAGGGCGAGGAGGGAGCGGAGATGTGGATCGCGACCTTCGCCGACCCCGACGGGAACTATTTCCAGCTGATGAGCCCGATGTAGCTGCGGTTCGCCGGCTGGTTCCCGGCTACCTCAGCGCAGGCGTTCGTCGAACGGGTAGTTGGCAAGCTCCCGCACGCCGTCCCTCGTGACGAGCACCTGGTCGCCCAGCTTCACCGCGTGGTCGGCGCCCGGTTCCCCCGCGTACAGCTCCACCACGAGCGCCATGTTCTCGCGAACGACGCGGTCGGGGTTCGGCTGAGGATCGATCGGATAGCAGACGCTGGGGCTCTCCTCTTCGAGGCCGATGCCGTGGATCATGATCTCGTAGCGCTGGGGCAGGTACTTCTCGGGAAGCGGCGGCGCGAGCGTCGCGAGCTCGCCGCAGGTACGTCCCGGCCGGACGACCTCCTTCATGCCCTGCAGCCATTCGAGCGCCGCGCGATACGTGTCCCGAACCGGGTCCGGCGGGGGCCCGTCGCCGCAAAGGAACGTTCGCGACACGCAGAAGAAGTAGCCCTCGATCCCCACGCAATCGGTGTCAACAAAGACGACGTCGCCCGCCTCGACGCGCCGATCGGTGGCCTCGGCACGCCATGGGTTGGTGTTCGGCCCCGAGCACACCGTGTTCGTCGCGAGATATTCGCCGCCCTTCGCGAGGAGAACCTCCGCGTGAACGGCGAGCAGCTCTCGTTCGCGGACGCCCGGAACGACCGCCCGCTCGAACGACCCGAGCATGGTTTCGACCACGCGTCCGTTGCGCTCGAGCAGCGCGACCTCCTCGGGGGTCTTAACCTCGCGGGCGGCCTGGGTGACCGCGGCCGAATCGAGCAAGGTGAGCCCGGCGCGCTGAAGCGCGACGAACCCCGGTGTCGCGAGCCGATCCACCGCGAGCGGTTCGCCGGCGACGCCGAGCTCTCCCATCGCCTCGATCGTCTCGGCGGCCCACGCGTCCGCCTCGGGCTCCGGGTCGTCGTGGAAGGCCCACATCCGCATCGGCCGGATGTCGGCGTCCGTGACCCGTTCGGATCGATGGATCGAGTTCGTGTGCTCGAACAGGATCGGCCGGCCCTCGGCGGGGACGAGCGCGCTTCGCACGAACGTGCTCATGCTCCACACGGGCATCGCGGCGGCGCCGGTCGCGTACCGGATGTTGGGCTCATGCAACAGGAGGCAGGAGGCCACACCCTGGGTGCGCAGCTCGCGCTGGAGTCGTTCGAGGCGCCCCGCGCGCAGCGCCTGGAGGTCGACCTCGCGCTCGACGGACGTCAGGGAGCGTCCTGTCGATCCGGGGTTGCTCCCACGAGCAGCGTCACGCCGGTGCCGGGCGGCACGACCTGACCGGTCGGCGGCTCGGTGCCGATCACGATGCCGGGCGGTCCCTCGGCGGGTTCGGCCGCTGCGACCACGAGCTCTCGGGTCTCGAGCCGCCGTCTCGCCTCCAGCGCGGAGAGGCCCGCGACGTCGGGCACGGCGACGCCGGTCGAGGCGGCCGGAGTTTCCGCGCTCGGCGAGCTTGCCGGTGGCGGAGAGCCGTGGTCTTCGGTCACCGGCGATCGAAGCGTCATGAAGCCGACCGACGCGGCCACGACCGCCGCCACGGCGATCGCCCCGACGGCGACGCGACGGTCCGGCGACGGACCTCGCCCCACCTCCCGGCCGTCGTCGCGATCGTCCGCGAGGACGGCGTCGATGAACGGCCCGAGCCCCGCGTCGGGGTGTCGTGCTCCCGTTCGAACGGCGTGTTCCAGCAGATCCAGGGAACGCGCGTCGCGCATGAGGTCGGGTTCACGCGCCGCGGCGTCGTGCGAACCGTATCCGTTCGCTCCCGAGCCGTTTCCGTTCGCTCCGCGCGCATGCCGCGCGGCGTACCAGATCGCGGTCGGGATGCCGAAGTCGAAGAGTTTCACGCCGCCTTCCGGCGTCAGCAGGACACTGTCGGGGGAGAGGCCGCCGTGCACGAGCCCGATCTCGTGCGCGGCTTCGAGGCCGTCTCGGATCTGGCGCGTGACCGCCTCGGCCTCGGCGGGGTCGAGCGCTCCATCCCGCGCGAGTCGGGCGGCGAGCGTCTCGCCCTCGGCCGGCGCCATCACGACGAAACGGGCCGGACCTTCGTCTCCGCCTGCCGGGTCGAGGACCTCGAGCACGTTCGGGTGCCGCAGCAGCGAAACCGGGCGAAGCTCGATGCCGAGCCATCGGACGAACCTGGGCTCCGCGACCAGGTCGTCGCGCAGCACGCGCACCGTGACCGGCCGGCCCGCCTGGAGGTCCTCCGCGGACCAGACCGCGCCCAGGGGGTCCTCGCTCAGCCGGTCGACCAGGCGATAGCGGCCGCCGCCCTCGAGGGAACGGCTTCCCCAGCGGGTACGCCACATGGTTCTTGTCACTCTACGTTGCGTTGATGTAGAACGAAAGACCCACATCGGGGTTCGAACGACGGGCCGATCCCGCGTCGGTCCTGCAGGCACACCAGCAGGGAGGTGCAGCCATGCAGCGACAGTGGTGGACGAAGGTCCTCACGCTCTTCGTCGTGCTCGTGATGGGCGCGGCGCCCGCCTGGGAAGCAGGCGCGAAGCCGCTCCCGGCGGTCGTGACGGTGCTCCACGCGCTTCCGAACTTCACGGCGGACGTGTACGTGAACGGCGAGCTGACGTTGTCCGGTTTCAAGCCGGAGACGGCGACGGATCCGCTCGAGCTCCCCGCCGGGAAGTACACCATCGAGATCCGTGACGTCGGTGCCTCGGCGGACTCCAAGCCCGCGCTCGAGGGCAGCGTCGAGCTTCGCGCTGGCGAGAACGTGTCGATCATCGCCGGGCTCACGAAGGTGGGCGATCCGGCGCTGAACGTGTTCGCGAACGACGTCAGCCGGGTGCCGGCGGGGAGCACGCGACTCGTCGTGCGCAACGTCGCGGATGCGCCGCCGTTCGGGGTCCGACTCGACGGGAAGCTCGTCTTCAAGAACGTGCCGAACTCGAGCGAGGCCACGAAGCAGGTCGACGCGGGCACGTACGCCTTCAGGACGACTCCGGCGTCGGGCTCGAAGATCGGCCCCGAGGAGCTGGTGCTCGAGGAGGGGACGGCCGGCATCGTGTACACCGTGGGCTCCGCGAAGGACGGCACGCTCGACCTCATGTTCCAGACGATTGCGGGGCTCCAGAACTCGCCCGGGTCGGTCCTCACCGGTGACGGCGGGCTCGCCGCGTCTTCGGGGTTCCCCGCCTGGGCGGCGGGCGTGATGGCGGTCGCGTTGATCGGGCTCGTGGGGTCGGGCGCGGCGATCGTGCGGCGCCGGGCGGTCGTTCGCGGCTAGTCGGTGCGGCGGCGGCTCCCCTTCGCGCTCCTCGCGATCAGCGCGATCGCGCTGATCGCGACCCCCGTCGCGGTGTGGGCGATGCGTCCCGACGTGAACGTCGGGACGCTTCCGCCCCCCCCGCCGCCGACCACCGCTTCACCGGCGGCGGTCCTCACGTCGTCGGGCCTCGCGATCCCCGACGTGGTCGTGCGATCGGCTCGGCTCGCCGACTACCGGCCTGCGGCCAAGGCGGCGCGGCCGGTCGGCCTCGCGATCGGCTCGATCGGGGTTCGCGCCACCGTGGTCCCCGTCGGAGTCGCACCGTCGGAGACGACGGTCGAGGTCCCCACCGACGTCGACACCCTCGGCTGGTACCGCTTCGGGCCCGTGCCCGGCGCGTCCGGATCGGCCGTGGTGATCGGACACGTGGACTCGCAGGTGCAGGGCCCCGGAGCCTTCTTTCGGCTCCACGAGCTCGGTCCGGGCGACGGCGTGACGGTGCTCTTCGCCGACGGCTCGAGGTCCGAGTTCCGCGTCGTCGCGCGCCGTTCGTATCCCAAGAGCCGCCTTCCGGCGGGCCTCTTCGCGCGGACCGGCCGGCCGATGCTCGCGTTGGTCACGTGCGGCGGCGCCTTCGATCCACTCACGCGGAGCTACGCGGACAACGTCGTGATCTACGCCGTGCCCGCGCACTGAGGGCTCGGGACGCCGGGGCCGAAGGCCCTAGTTCGATGGGCGCGTGGAGGCATCACCGATCGAGCGAACGGATCCCCCGAACGGAGGAGGGATTTGGGACCACAGCTCTATACCCCGCGCGTGCGGCGAAGGCGACAATGGGCACCGGCGCACACCCCTCGGAAGGATTCGCACATGACCGAACGCGCGGACGACACCCTGCAGGCCGACTATCCCTGGGTCGTCGAGAAGAACCATCCCGAGCAGACCCTCAAGCGCCGGGCCGTCGAGCTCGACCAGGCCGTGCGCCACTTGCAGGATCTCGCGCGGGGACGAACGGCCGCCTCCGAGCAGGGGCGGCACAAGCGGCGCAAGCGTCGCTAGCCTTCGGCGAGCGTCTCGGCGTGGTCCGGGACGTACGTGTAGAGCTCGCGCGGCGGACGAACGTAGCCTTCGTCGGATTGCCGCTTCGGGATCGCGAGGTCGACGAGCGGCTTCTCCTCGTACGGCACCTGCGTCAGAAGGTGTGCGATGCAATTGATCCTGGCGCTCCGTTTGTCGTCGGCCTCGACGACGTACCAGGGAGCCTCGGGGATGTCGGTGTGCACGAACATCTCGTCCTTCGCGCGCGAGTAGTCGATCCACTTGCTCCGTGAGAAGAGGTCGGTCTCCGACAGCTTCCAGCGACGCATGCGGTCCTTGATGCGCGCCTCGAAACGCCGTTGCTGCTCCTCGTCGCTCACCGAGAACCAGTACTTGATCAGGTGGATGCCGTCCTCGACGAGAAGCCGTTCGAAGACCGGACATTGACGGAGGAACCGCTGATGCTCGGCGGGCGTGCAGAACCCGAGGACCTTCTCGATGCCGGCGCGGTTGTACCAGCTGCGGTCGAAGAGCGCGATCTCGCCGGCCGCCGGGAGCTCGGCCACGTAGCGCTGGAAGTACCACTGGCCCTGCTCGCGCTCGGTGGGTTTCGGCAGGGCGACCACGCGCGTCACGCGAGGATTCAGGTGCTCGGTGATGCGCTTGATCGTGCCGCCCTTCCCGGCCGCGTCGCGCCCCTCGAAGAGCACGACCACGCGAAGGCCGCGCGCCTGGACCCAATCCTCCATCTTCACGAGCTCTTCCTGCAGGCGCAGGAGCTCGCGTTCGTACGGCTTCCTCGGCAGTCGTACTCCCATGAGACTCACCTTCCTCGAACCGGCCCGGGCGCTCATGCTTGCACGAACGGAGGTTTGCTTCCCGGGCCGGGAGGGAATACCCCCCGCCATGAATAGATCAACGGGTACTGGGCTGATGGCGTTCGGCATCGTCATGGGCGTCGTGGGCGCGATCATGGCCCTCGCGGTCACGGTGCACACGGATGGGTTCAACATCAACACGGCGGGCTGGATCCTGCTTTGGGTCGGGCTCGGCGTGCTGGTGATCGGTCTCGTGATCTTTGCGACGGCCGGGCAGCGGCATTCCACCACGGTCGAGGAAGTCAAGGCCACGCCGACCGGGAGCGAGCGGGTTCAGGAGCAACGGGACTGGAGCACTCCCTAGGGGATTGAAGAAGTCCCCAAGGCGGGAAGTCCCCTACGGCGGATTGACTCACGTCCGCCCTCGATTCAACGCATGGCGCCTCCTTCGGAGAGGGAGGCGCCATGCACCGTGTCAAGGCTACGTCCCAGGCCGACACGACCCGGGAGGACGCGGTCGTGGCCAAGGTGAAGGGCACGTAGAAGGGCCGGCGGAAACCTTCGCCGACCAGGGAAAACAGGTATTGCGGGGCGCGGCCCCCTCATGCAAGACTTACGCCCGCTGGATAACCAAAGAGCGTCCGGGCCGCGAGGTCCGGCGATGACGGCGGCACGACGCGGGCACGTGCCGCCGTCACCTTTTCCCGGGTTCCGAGGCTCGAGCGGTCTCCTATACTCGCGAGCCGAGGGCGCGTAGCTCAGTGGGAGAGCGCTTGCTTCACACGCAAGAGGTCGCAGGTTCAAGACCTGCCGCGCCCACTCCTAAACCCGCAGGTCGAGGCCGATCCGCGCAGGATCGACCACGACCCAGGTCAGAGTGGGAGCCCATACTCAGCAGAGCCTCCGTCCCGAGCCGGAATCCCCCTCCATCCGAGCTCAAGCGCTGCCTCCCTTAGCTCCCCCCGCAAGTCGTCGCCGAGCCATGAGCGAGACGCTCCGTCGAAGGCTCCCCGTACCGCTGCATTCTCCGGCTTGACCCGGCCGGTTCGCGCCATCTAGCGTCTTCCTGTTGGGCCCGCACCCGAGGGAGGGATTGCCTCACGATGGAGCAGGCGGGTTCCGGACCGATTCCTAGGTTCCGTTGGGCGCGGTTCAGCGTGGATGCGGGGATCGTCGTCGGTGCGTACTTCCTGGTGCTCCTGTACCGTTTCGACGGAGCAGTGCCGGGCAAGTACTGGTCCCAGTTCCGCGCCTACCTCCCGGGCATCGTGGCGCTTCACATGCTCGCCAACTACCTGTTCGGTCTGTATGGCGCGGTGCCACGAGTCGAGCGCGTCCTGCAGGCCGGCCTGGCGGCGATGGTCCTGATCCTTGCAACGACGTTGATGTTCTCGGAGGGTTCGCGCCCGCTGCCGCTGGGGGTCGTGCTCTTCGGAGGCCTCGCTTCGCTGCTGGGTTTCGCCGCTTCCCGATTCGGGAGGTCTGGACGGCGCGCGTTGTTCTCGGGGCTAGGGGGTGAGCGGCGATGAGCGTCCTGGCACAGTACTCTCAGAGCTCTGCCGACGCGGGGGCGGCCCTCATCGCCATCGCCATCGTGGCTGTGCTCGCGCTCATCCCCGCGAACATCGCCGGAAAGAAGGGGTACAGCTCCGGCGGCTTCTGGCTCTTCGGGTTGTTCTTCTTTCTTCCGGCTCTGATCGTCGCGCTCATCCTGCGACCCAGGACGGCATCGCCCACGGCCTCCGCAAAGGATCACCTCGCGAGCCATCCACTGGACTCATACGGGAACCACCTGTGTGATGGGCTACGTCGTGGAGCCGCCCTACTACGGGATCTGGAATCGTGGTGAGCCGAACTCTCCAGCGATGCGATTTCCTTACAGCGAGCACGGGAAGGCGGAGGCAGTTGCTCGCTTCTACCAGCTCGAACCTCGTGGCCAGGACCTGTCAGTCCCCTCCACGCCCCCGCCTCCGGTGGACACGGGCGGCGAAGCGTAGCCGCGGAGCCTAGCCTGCGGGTTCTCCAAGCTCCCAAGCGCGACGAGGATCCCCGCGAGATCGAATCGGGAACGTCGGCCGACATGGTTTGGTCGGCGACCGGGAGCCGGCCCAGAGCTCGCGCGCGAATCCGAAGCACCCCCCACAAACCGCGACGAACCGCCATACTCCCCATGGATTCGATATGGGCTCTGAGCAGGGGCAATGAGCGTTTCCGCAGGTTGTCGGAGTCGACTGATGCTGCCTCACACGCAAGAGGTCGCTGGTTCAAGGCCTCCCGCGCCCACCGGAAAGGAGTTTCCGCCATCGTGAAGGTGCTCGTGACCGGCATGTCGGGCACGGGGAAGTCCACGGCCCTCATCGAGCTGGGTCGCCGCGGATACCGGGTCGTCGACACCGATTCCACGGAGTGGAGCGAATGGGTGCCGCTCGCCGACGATCCCGTGGGGGAGTGGCTCTGGCGCGAGGATCGGATGGTCGAGTTGCTCGCCTCGGACGACAACCGCACGCTTTACGTCTCGGGATGCACCACGAGTCAGGTTCGTTTCCACGATCGGTTCGACGCGATCGTGCTGCTGAGCGCTCCCGCCGACGTCCTCCTCGATCGAGTGGGGGCCCGGACGACGAACGACTACGGCAAGGGTCCGGGCGAACGCGAGCGCATCCTCGGGCACCTCGCAACGGTCGAGCCGCTCCTGCGCGAGGGCGCCACGCACGAGATCGACGCGAGCCGGCCGCTCGCGGAGGTCGTGGACGAGCTCGAAGCGATCGGGCGCGAGCCGTCGGCGTGACGGACGAGCGGATCGGGGACCTGCTCCTGCGACACGAGCCACCCGTCGCCGGCCGCCGAGCGGGCCCGCTGCTGCTCGTGCACGGGCTCTGGGGAGGAGCCTGGGTCTGGGACCGGTGGCTCCCGTACGCGTCATCCCGCGGCTGGGATACGTGGGCGATCGAGCATCGCGGGAGGAACGGGAGTCGCTCGGTCGACGACCTCGGCCGTGTCCGGATCGCCGACCTCGTGAGCGACGTGCGTGAGGTCGTCGGCCGCCTCGGACCGTGCGCGGTGGTGGGGTTCTCGATGGGCGGGCTCGTGGTGCAGGCCCTGTCCGCCGAGGAGCCCGACCTTCGCGCCGTGGTCTACCTCTGCTCGGTCGCGCCGGGCGGCGTGTTCGCGATCAACCGCTGGATGGTGCGGGGGTTGGCCAGGTACCTCCCGACGATCGTGCGCGGCGGCGCGTTCAGGCCGAAGCGGGCGGACGCGGACGTCCTGCTGTTCAACGGCACGCCCCGGCACCTCGCCGACGCGACGTATCCGCGCCTGATCCCCGACTCGGGCACGATCGCGCGCGAGATCATGGTCGGCTCGGTGAGGGTCGACGCCTCGAGGATCCGCTGCCCGCGCCTCGTCGTCTCGACCGCCGAGGACCACGTCTCGCCGCGGGCGCTCCAGCCGAGGCTCGTGAAGAAGTACGGCGCCGAGCACGTGGCCGTCGCGGGCCTCGACCACATGCACCTGTGCCATCCCGAGTGGGAGCGCGTCGCGAAGGTGACGCTCGATTGGTTGGAGCGCGTCACGAACTGAGCGGAAATGCTGGACTTCCGCCGGCGACGTGCGACGCTCAGGGTCGTGCTCGTGGTCGCGGTGATCGTGGCGCTGGTGCTGCTCGCCGTCGCGGTGACCTGGGGCCACGCCCCGCCGGCGTCGAGCCCTCGCACGGCGGCCGAGCGGCGGGACCTGCCGGACACCCGAGCCGCCTGATCCCTGCCGTTTCCGTGGCGTTGCTCGAGCCGACGTGTCGTGTTCACGCAACCTCCCGTAGGGTGTCAGCCGTTTTCCCAACAGCCGACTGAGGAGGTAGCCGATGGTCTCGAGCCTTCCCGAAGCGCCCCCCACGGTGGCCGCGCGCGCCGTCGATCTTCGTAAGGTCTACGGCAAGGGCGACGCGGCGGTCGAGGCTCTCCGCGGCGTGTCCGTCCAGTTCGGCCGTGGCGTCTTCACCGCGATCATGGGGCCTTCGGGCTCGGGCAAGTCAACGCTTCTGCACTGCGTCGCCGGCCTCGACACGCCGACCTCGGGCGAGGTGTTCATCGGCGACGTCGACATCACGAAGCTCTCGGAGCGGCGCCTCACGGAGCTCCGCCGGGACAAGGTCGGGTTCATCTTCCAGACGTTTAACCTGATCCCCACGCTCAACGCGAACGAGAACATCACACTGCCCCTCGACATCGCGGGCCGCGACGTCGACAGGGCTTGGTTCGACCGCGTCGTCGACACCGTGGGACTGCGGGACCGGCTCACGCACAAGCCGTCCGAGCTCTCGGGTGGACAGCAGCAGCGCGTGGCGGCCGCCCGCGCCCTCGTCTCCCGGCCGGAGATCGTGTTCGCGGACGAGCCGACCGGGAACCTCGACTCGCGGTCGGGCGCCGAGCTGCTGGGCTTCCTCCGCGACGCCGTGAAGCAGCACGGTCAGACGATCGTGATGGTCACGCACGACGCCACGGCGGCGAGCTTCGCCGATCGGATCGTGTTCCTCGGCGACGGCCTCGTCGTGGACGAGATGGCCGACCCGACCGGCGAGCGGGTGCTCGATCGCCTGAAGTTGCTGGAGGTCTAGCCGAGATGTGGCGCGCCACGATCAAGAGCCTGCTGGCGCGCAAGCTCCGGCTGCTCCTCACCGCGTTCGCGGTCGTGCTGGGCGTGGGCTTCACGGCCGGCACGCTCGTGCTCACCGACACGGCGCTCGCGAGCTTCGACGACCTGTTCGGCGACGTGTTCCAGGGGACCGACGTGGTCGTGCAGGCGAAGGCCGCCTTCACGCCGGGACCCGAGGGCGGCGGGACCGGACCCGAGCGGAACCCGATCCCGGAGTCGGTGCTCGACCAGGTCCGCGCGATCCCCGGCGTCCGGGCGGCCGACGGCGACGTCGGCGGCCTCGCGCAGATCGTCGATCCCGCCACGGACAAGGTCATCCAGAACGGCGGTGCGCCCACGTTGGGCAACTCCTGGGATCCCGACGTCACCGCGTTGACCGTGACCGAGGGCGCGGCGCCGTCGGGGCCCGACCAGGTGGCGGTGGACGCGGGGACCGCGAAGGACCATTCGCTTTCCCTGGGCGACAAGATCCGCGTCGTCACCACCGCCGGGAGCGGCGAGTTCACGATCTCGGGCATCGTGAGGTTCGGCACCTCGGACAGCCTTCTCGGGGCGACGCTCGCGATCTTCGATCTCCCGACCGCGCAACAGCTCTTCGACCGGGAGGGGGCGTTCGACTTCATCTACGTGTCGGGGGAGACCGACGTGTCGCCCGCCACGCTCGCCTCGCGCATCGCGACGGCGCTCCCCGACGGGTACCAGGCGATCACCGGGACGTCGGCGGCCACCGAGCAGACCGACCAGGTGAACGAGGGCCTCGGGTTCCTTCGCACCGGCCTGCTGGTGTTCGCGTTCGTGGCGCTCTTCGTGGGCGCGTTCATCATCTTCAACACCTTCAACATCGTGGTGACCCAGCGCACCCGGGAGCTCGCGCTGTTCCGCGCCCTGGGCGCGGTTCCGCGCCAGGTGATGACGTCGGTGCTCTTCGAGTCGGCGATGGTCGGGCTCGCCGCGTCGATCGGCGGCCTCGTGCTCGGGCTCGGGCTCGCGGCATTGCTGAAGGCGGTGCTTGCGGGCGTCGGGCTGAAGCTGCCGCCCACGGCGCTCGTGATCGAGCCGCGGACCGTGATCGTCTCGCTCGTGCTCGGGACGGTCATCACCGTGGTGGCCGCCGTCTCGCCGGCGCGACGCGCTTCGCGCGTCGCGCCGATCGCCGCGCTGCGTGAGACCGCGTCGCCGAGCGCTTCGCTCCGGCGACGCGTGATCGTCGGCTCGCTCGTGACCCTCGGCGGGCTCGTCCTGCTGGGCCTCGGGCTCTTCGGCAGCATCTCGAACGCGGGCCAGGTGGTGGGCGGCGGCGCAGCCCTCACGTTCACCGGCGTCGCGATGCTGTCGCCGCTCGTGGCACGGCCGATCGCCGCGGCGATCGGAAGGCCCTTCCGCGGATCGATCTCGGGGAAGCTCGGCGGCGAGAACTCCACCCGGAACCCACGGCGGACCGCGTCGACCGCCGCGGCGCTGATGATCGGCCTCGGGCTCGTGACGTTCGTGGCGGTGTTCGCGGCGTCCCTGAAGTCCTCGGTGACCGCCACGCTCGACCGCGTGCTGACGTCGGACCTCACGCTGAGCTCGACGCAGTTCCAGCCGTTCTCGCCGCAGATCGCGAAGGACCTCGCCGCGGATCCGGCATTCGCGGCCGTGTCGCCGTTCCGGCAGGCCGAGGTGAAGATCGGCACCTCGACGACGTTCGTGGCCGGCATCGACCCCACCACGATCGGGAAGACCATGCACATCGAGATGACGTCGGGCTCGCTCGAGGCGTTGAGCGATCCGAACACCGTGCTCGTGACGAGCACCGAGGCCGAGGCGAAGGGCATCGCGGTCGGGGACGAGCTCCCGATGCGGTTCGCGCGTACCGGCACCCAGCAGCTCCGGGTGATCGGCACGTTCGAGCCGAACCAGGTGCTGAACGACTACGAGGTGTCGCTCGCGACGTTCGAGGCGAACGTCGCGCAGCAGGTCGACTACATCGTGTTCATCGACGTCGCACCGGGGGTCGAGCCCGCGACGGCGCGCGAGACGGTGGAGAACGTGCTGAAGGGGTACCCCGGCGTGGAGGTGAGCGACCAGCAGGAGTTCAAGGAGCAGGAGCTCGCCATGGTGGACCAGGTCTTCGCGATCGTGTACGCGCTGCTGTTCCTCTCGGTGTTCATCGCGCTGTTCGGCATCGTCAACACCCTGGGTCTGTCGATCTACGAGCGCGTGCGCGAGCTCGGGCTGCTGCGAGCGGTGGGGATGAGCCGCCGGCAGGTGAAGCGGATGGTGCGCGTGGAGGCCGTGATCATCGCCGTGCTCGGCGCGTTGCTCGGCATGGTGGTCGGGATCCTGTTCGGCTGGGCGATGCAGCAGGCGCTGGAGAGCGTCGGCATCAACCGGTTCTCGATCCCGGGCGGGCAGCTCGCGTTCTTCCTGATCGCGGCGGGGCTGCTCGGCGTGGTCGCGGCGATCTGGCCGGCGCGGCGGGCCGCCAAGCTCAACATGCTCGAGGCCATCGCGTACGAGTAACCTCGGCGGCCGCGTGCGCGGGCACACGGGGTGCGTGAACGCGACGGCTATGATGCCGCGCATGCCCAAGCTATCCCTGCCCGACGGCTCGCACGTGGACCTCCCCGAGGGGGAGCCCGTCGGCTCCGCGCTGGACCCTTCCGTCATCGCGGCTCGCGTCGGAGGCGAGCTCCGCGACCTCTCGTTCGTGCCGCCCGGCGACGCGGCCGTCGAGCCGGTGGAGGCCTCCTCCGAGGACGGGCTGCACGTCCTCCGCCACTCGACCGCCCACGTGATGGCGCAGGCCGTCTGCGATCTCTTCCCGGGAACGCAGTACGCGATCGGCCCCCCGATCCAGGACGGCTTCTACTACGACTTCAAGCTTCCGCAGGCGCTCTCGGCCGACGACCTGCCGCGGATCGAAGCCCGGATGCGGGAGATCGTGCAGGCCGACGAGCCCTTCGTCCGCGAGGACGTCACGCGGTCGGAGGCGCTCGACCGCCTGCCGGGGCAGGAGTTCAAGCGCGAGATCCTGGAGGACCTCGAGGATGAGGCCGGCGAGGTCGAGGCCGGGGACACCGTGACCCTTTACCGCAACGGGGACTGGGTCGACCTCTGCCTCGGCCCCCACGTCGCCTCCACGGGCCGGATCGGAGCGTTCCGGCTCACCTCGCTCGCAGGCGCCTACTGGCGCGGGGACGAGCGGCGACCGCAGCTCACGCGCATCTACGGCACCGCGTGGGCCGCGCAGGCGGACCTCGAGGAGCACCTGCATCGGCTCGAGGAGGCCGAGCGCCGTGACCACCGAAAGCTCGGCCGCCAGCTCGACCTGTTCTCGAGCCCCGACGAGCTCGGTCCGGGTTTGTGGATCTGGCATCAGCGCGGTGGCGTGTTTCGCAAGCAGCTGGAGGACTGGGTCCGCGACCTCCACCTGGAGCGCGGCTACGACCTGGTCGTCACGCCGCACATCGCGCGCTCGGTGTTGTGGGAGACCTCGGGGCACCTCGCGAAGTACGCCGACAACATGTATCCGCCCATGCAGGACGATCAGGGCGACTACTACGTGAAGCCGATGAACTGCCCGTTCCACGTGCTCGTCTACAAGTCGCAGGTCCGGTCCTATCGGGACCTTCCCATGCGCCTGTCCGAGCTCGGGACCATCTACCGACACGAGCGTCTGGGCACCCTGCACGGCTTGCTCCGCATCCGCGGCGGCACGCAGGACGACTCGCACATCATCTGCACGCCCGACCAGCTGATCGACGAGATCCTGAAGGTCTTCGACCTCACCTTCGAGATCCACCGCACGTTCGGGTTCGGCGACCCGGTGGTGAACCTCTCGACGCTGCCCGGGCAGACGATCCTGGACGAGACGATGGCCGCGCGAGCCACCGAGGCGCTGACCACCGCGCTCGACAAGAGCGGCCTGCCGTACACCGAGGCCGAGGGGGAGGGCACGTTCTACGGGCCGAAGGTCGACTTCCACTTCCGCGACGCGATCGGCAGGCTCTGGCAGCTCACGACCGTGCAGTGCGACTTCGCGCTCCCGGAGCGATTCGACATGGAGTACACGGGTGAGGACAACCAGCGGCACCGCCCCGTGATGATCCACCGCGCGATCCTGGGGACGCTCGAGCGATTCGTGGGCGTCCTGATCGAGCACTACGCCGGCGCGTTCCCCCTGTGGCTCGCTCCCGAGCAGATCCGGTTCGTCCCGGTCGCCGACCGGCACGTCGCGCACTGCGATGAGCTCGCGGCGCGAGCGCGTGCGGCCGGACTGCGTCCGTTCGTCGACGACTCGAAGGAGACCGTCGGGAAGAAGATTCGCGCGTCGCAGCTCATGAAGGCGCCGTACACGCTCGTGGTGGGGGATCGCGACCTGGAGGCCGGCACCTACACCGTGCGCGACCGAGAGGGGACGGAGACGCCGGGCCTTGCCTTCGACGACGTCGTGGCCGCGCTGGTCGCCGAGGCGTCGTCGCGGACCCTCGAGCCGACCAGGTTCTAGTCCGCGATGGACTACCTCTGGAGCCCGTGGCGCATGGAGTACATCGAGGCCGCGAAGCACGAGCCCGACGGAACGTGCGTGTTCTGCGCGATCCTCGATGGGCCGGGGGGCTCCGGCGAGGCCGAGGAGCGCATCCTCGTGCGGCACGAGCTCGCGTTCGCGACGCTCGCGAAGTACCCCTACAACCCGGGACACCTGCTGGTGCTGCCCACGCGCCACACCGGGGAGCTCGACGACCTGTCGACGGAGGAGAACGCGAGCATCGCCGACCTGCTGCGGCAAAGCATCCGGGCGTTGCGGGAGGAATCGGATCCGCACGGCTTCAACGTGGGCCTGAACCTCGGGCGGGTCGCGGGCGCCGGCATCCCCGAGCACCTGCACTGGCACGTGGTGCCCCGTTGGGGGGGCGACACGAACTTCATGCCGGTCGTCGGGAAGACGCGCGTGATGCCCGAGCTGCTTGCGGATACCCATCGCCGGCTGAAGCCGCACTTCGCCTGACGGGCACGCGCTGCGGCGAAGACCGCTCCGCTACTTCTTCTGCGCTTCCTCGCGCGCCTTCTGATACTCGTCGATGACCTTCTGCGCGAGGTGCGTGGGCATCTCCTCGTAGTGGGAGAACCGCATCGAGAAGGCGCCGCGCCCGCCGGTGAGCGAGCGCAAGTCGATCACGTAACGCGCGACCTCGGCCTGCGGCACGAGCGCCTTCACGCGCTGCTTCCCGCCGCCGACCTGCTCCATGCCCTGGATCTTCCCGCGCTTGGAGTTGAAGTCGCCCATGATGTCGCCGGTGAAGGCCTCGGGCACGATCACTTCGATCTCCACGACCGGCTCGAGGAGCGCGACGCCCGCCTGTTCGACCGCGTCCTTCAGAGCGAGCGAGCCCGCGAGCTGGAACGCCATGTCGGAGGAGTCCACCGTGTGGAACTTGCCGTCCACGAGGACGACCTTCACGTCCACCATCGGGTTCCCGCTCAGCACGCCCTCGGCCATCGTCTTCACGATGCCCTTCTCGATCGAGGGGATGAACTGCTGCGGCACGGCGCCGCCGAAGATCTTGTTCTCGTAGACGAAGCCCTCGCCGCGCGGCAGCGGCTCGAGCTCGATGTTGCAGATCGCGTACTGGCCGTGCCCGCCGGTCTGCTTCACGTGACGGCCGAGCCCCTTCGCCTTCGACTTGATCGTCTCGCGGAACGCGATCTTCGCGGGCTTCGTCTGGACCTCGACGCCGAACTTGCGCTTGAGGCGCTCGATCTGCACCTCGAGGTGCGCCTCGCCCATGCCGTACATCACGGTCTCGTGCGTCTCGTCGCTGCGCGCGACGCGGAGGGTCGGGTCCTCTTCGCGCAGCCTCGCGAGGCCGGTCGAGAGCTTGTCCTCGTCGCCCTTGGTCTTCGGCTCGATCGCGTACGCGAGCAGCGGCTCGGGGAGCTCGATCGAGGGCAGCTGCACCGGGTCGTCCTTCGTGCTGAACGTGTCGCCCGTGTGGGTATGCGAGAGCTTCGCGACCGCGCCGATGTCACCGGCCGCCACCTCGGCCACGCTCTCGTGCTCCTTGCCGCGCAGCGAGAACAGCTGGCCGATTCGCTCCTCAACGGCCTGCGTGGCGTTCAGCAGCGTCGAGTCGGGGCGCACTCTGCCCGAGAACACCCGGAACATCGTGATGTGGCCGACGAACGGGTCCGACACCGTCTTGAAGACGAACGCGGTCGTCGGTCCCGACGATTCGCAGGATCGTTCTTTGGACGAGCCGTCCTTCGCCGTGACCTCGACGGGCTCTCGGTCGAGCGGCGAGGGGAACTCCTCCGCGATGAAGTCCAGCAGGCGGTCGATGCCGATGGCCTTCGTGGCCGAGCCCACGATCACCGGGGCGAGCCGCGCGCGCGTGAAGCCGTCCTTCGCGCCGTGCACGATGTCGGCCTCGGGCAGCGAGCCCTCTTCCAGGTACTTCTCGATGAGCGCGTCGTCGGACTCGGCGACCGCCTCCACCAGCTTCTCCCTCGCCGGATCGGCGATCGCGTGGATCTCCTCGGGCCACTCCGACTCCTCGGCGCGGGGCCCGTCCGGATAGAGGTCCGCCTTCTCGTGCAGGAGGTCGGCGACCCCGCGAAACTCGTGCTCGGCGCCGATCGGGAGCTCGAACGGCGCCACCTGATTACCGAAGGCCGCCACCAATTGGTCGAGCGTGCTCTGGAAGTTCGCGCGCTCCCTGTCCATCTTGTTCACGAAGATCGCGCGCGGCAGGTTGTGCTCGACCGCGAGCTCCCACGCGGCCTCGGTTTGGACCTCGACACCGTCGACGGCCGAGACCACCACGATGACGGCGTCGACGGCACGGATGCCGGACCGGAGGTCGCCGACGAAGTCCGCATAGCCCGGCGCATCGAGCACGTTGATCTTCACGTCCTGCCATTCCACGGGCGCCATCGAGAGCGAGACGGAGATCTGCTTGCGCTGCTCGTCGGGGTCGTGGTCCGAGACGGTGTTGCCGTCCTCGACCCGGCCCATGCGCGTGATCCCTCCGGCGGTGAACAGCATGGCCTCGAGGAGACTCGTCTTCCCCGAGCTACCGTGGCCGACGAGCATGACGTTTCGGATGTCCTTCGCGTCGTAGGTCTTCATGCGTCAACCCCTTGGCAGCTCGGAAGTAGACGGATTCTACGCGGTGATACGCTCGCGCCGACTTCCCATGGAAAGCAGCGCGCGAGCAACTCCGGTGGCGCTCACGCGCGCGATCCTCATCGGGGGCGCCGCTCTCACGGGCGCCGCCGCCGGTCTGGAGGTCGACCACCAGCCGAGGCCGGCCGGGCTCGCCGGGAGCGCCGCCGCGATCCTGCTGCTGCTCGGGGGCCATCGTGCGAACCACGGCGCCGGCTCGTACACGGAGCGGATGCTCGACGCGTTGCTGGATCGGATCTGGGACGGCGTGGTGCTGGGCGCGATCGCGTGGGCCGCGCGGGACGCCGCGCCGGCGGTCGCCGGCGCGGCCCTGGTCGCCCTCGGCGCAAGCTTTCTCTCGTCCTACATCCGCGCGCGCGGTGCGTCCCTGGGCTACTCGGTTGAGGAGAGCCACATCACGCGCGGCGCGCGTTACGGACTCGTCGTGCTGAGCCTCTTGCTGCGCAACGCGTTCTGGCCGCTGGCCGCGTCGGCGACGATCGCCGTGCTCGCGTCCGCCGTGCGCTCGACGCAGGTGCTCAAGGAGGAGCGCGTGTGAACGTCGAGCTGCGCAGCCGCCTCGCGTACCACGCGTACCGGGGGGTCGGCTGGCTGGGGCGCACGCTCCCGGAACGCCGGGGCCGCGCGGTGTTCGCTCTGCTCGCCTCGATGGGCTATCGCTTCGCGTCGGGCGCGCGCGCGACGGTCACCGCGAACCAGGCGCAGGTGCTCGGACTGCCGCCGGAGGACCCGCGCGTGGAGGCCTCGGCCCGGGAGGCCTTCCGGCTCTACGCGCGTTACTGGCAGGACACGTTCCTCGGAACCCGTTGGACCGACGAGGAGGTGCTCGAGCGCGTCGAGTGCGTCGGCTACGAGCACCCGCAGGCGGCGCTGGAGCTCGGGAACGGCGTCATCGCGGCGCTGCCCCACATGGGGAACTGGGACCTCGCCGGGAGGCTGATGGCCGCGCTGCACACGCCGGTGGTCTCGGTCGCGGAGGAGCTCGAGCCACCGGAGCTCTTCGACTTCTTCGTCGACGTCCGCCGGCAGCTCCGCATGGAAATCCTCGGCCACTCGTCGAACGGGCAGGTGGGCCGGCAGCTCGCGTCGGCGCTCTCGCGGAACCGATTCGTCGCGCTCGTCGCCGATCGCGATCTCAACGGCCGCGGCATCGAGGTCGAGATGTTCGGACGAACGCGCCGCATGCCGGCGGGCCCCGCGATGCTCTCGATCTCGAGCGGCGCGCCGCTGATCCCTTCGCCGGTGTACACGACCGAACGCGGGTGCCGCGTGCAGTTCCACGAGCCGCTCGTCCTGGAGTCGAGCGGAAACCGCAAGCGCGACGTCGTGACGCTCACGAGGATGCTCGCGGCTTCGTTCGAACGCGCGATCGCGGCGGCGCCGGCCGACTGGCACATGTTCCAGCCGGGCTGGGAGTCGTGAGGATCGCGCTCGTCTGTCCCTACGCCTGGGACGACCCCGGCGGCGTGCAGGTGCACGTGAGGGAGCTGGGGGAGCGACTGCGGGAGCGCGACCACGACGTGGTCGCGCTCACGCCGTCGCGGTCACCGATCGATGCCCGGTGGGTCCGCCGGGTGGGCTCCCCGGTCGACGTGCCGTACAACGCCTCGAACGCGCCGATCAGCCCCTGGCCGGGGACCCGTCGCCGCGTGCGCGAGGAGCTGCTCGCGTTCGGACCCGACGTCGTGCACGTGCACGAGCCCTTCGCGCCGAGCGCCTCGATGTACGCGACCCTCGCGCGCGCGGCGCCGGTCGTCGCGACGTACCACTCGGGAGCGGATCGCGCGCGCCTCTTCGACCTCGCGGCACCCTCGCTCCGTCGGCTGGCCCGCCGCATCGCGGTGCACGTGGCGGTGTCGGAGCGTGCGGCGTCGTTCTGTCGCTCGCGCGTGGGCGGCACGTACCGGGTGATCCCCAACGGCACGGACGTCGCGCGCTTCGAGAAGGCCGAGCCCGCGGACCTCGGTCCGGACGGGCGGCGCGTGCTGTTCGTGGGCCGCCTCCACGAGCGCAAGGGATTCCCCACGCTCGTGTCGGCCTTCGAGATCCTCGCCGGCGAGCGCGACGACGTTCGTCTCGTCGTCGCGGGCGACGGGGAGGACCGGTCGGCGATCGACCGGCTGTCGGCGCCGAGCCGGGAGCGCGTCACGATGCTCGGCGCCGTGCGGAACGAGGACCTGCCGCCGTTCCACGCCGCGTGCGACGTGTTCGCGGCGCCCTCGATCGGCGGCGAGAGCTTCGGGATGATCCTCGTCGAGGCGATGGCGGCCGGACTGCCCGTGGTCGCGAGCGACATCCCCGGCTACGACGAGGTGATCGCCGACGGGATCGACGGGCTTCTCGTCCCGCCCAAGGCGCCGGTCTCGCTCGCCGAGGCGATCGGCCGCGTGCTCGACGAACCGGAGCTGGCGGGCCGGCTCGGCGCTGCCGCGCGGACCCGGGCGCGCCGGTTCGACTGGTCGGTGGTGACCGAGGAGCTGGAGGAGGCGTACCGCGACGCCATCGCGATCGGCGGGGCGCCGGTACGATAGGCCCGTGCTGGCCTTCTGGATCGCGCTCGGCGTCGTGGTGCTCGCGGCCCTGTGGGCCGTCCTGATCTTCAACCGGCTCGTGTCGCTCAGGAACCGCGTGGACAACGGCTGGTCCCAGATCGACGTGCAGCTCCGCCGCCGCTACGACCTCATCCCGAACCTCGTCGAGACCGTGAAGGGGTATGCCACTCACGAGCGGGAGGTCTTCGAGAACGTGGCCGAGGCGCGCTCGCGCGCGGCGAGCGCGCAGGGCGTCGAACAGCAGGCGCAGGCCGAGAACGTCATCACGGCGGGCCTTCGGCAGCTGATGGCCGTCGCCGAGAACTATCCCGAGCTGAAGGCCAACCAGAACTTCCTGGCCCTGCAGGAGGAACTGAGCGGCACCGAGTCGAAGATCGCCTACGCGCGGCAGTTCTACAACGACCAGGTCGCGCTGCTCAATACGAAGATCGGGCAGTTCCCGTCGAGCGTCATCGCGAACCTGTTCCACTTCGAGACGCGGAAGTTCTTCGACATCGACGATCCCGTGCGGGGGCCGGTGCAGGTCGACCTGTAGATGTACGAGCAGATCGCCGCGAACAAACGCAAGACCTTCCTGCTGCTCGGTGCCGCGATCGTGCTGCTCGGTGGGGTCGGCTACGCGATCGGAGCGGTCTACGGGACAGGCCCCGCCGGGCTGATCGTCGCGGTCGTGATCGCGCTGTTCCTGCAGATCGGGGCGTATCGGTACGGCGACCGGGTGGTGCTCGCCTCGGCGCGCGCGAAGGAGGTCACGCCGGAGGAGCAGCCGAGGCTGCACAACATCGTCGACGGCCTTGCGATCGCCGCAGGTATCCCGAAGCCGCGTGTCTGGGTCGTGCCGGAGCAGGCGCCGAACGCGTTCGCGACCGGACGCGATCCGGAGCACTCTCACATCGCCGTCACGCAGGGGCTTCTCGACACGATGAATCGCGTCGAGCTCGAGGGCGTGATCGGCCACGAGATGAGCCACGTCCTCGACCGCGACATCCTGTACGGCACGATCGTCGCGACGGTGATCGGGGCCGTCGTGCTCATCAGCGAGTTCTTCCTGCGCGCGATGTGGTGGGGAGGGTTCCGCGGCCGTCGCGGGGACGACCGCGGGGGCGGCGGCATCGAAATCATCCTGGTCGTCGTCGGCATTGTGCTGCTGATCCTCGCGCCGCTGTTCGGCCAGCTGATCCAGCTCGCCGTCTCCCGGAATCGCGAGTACCTCGCCGACGCGCAGGGCGCCATGCTCACGCGCTACCCGCCGGGCCTCATCGCCGCGCTCGAGAAGATCGGCGCTGCGTCCGGCGCGATGCGCTCGGCGAACAACGCCACCGCGCACCTGTGGTTCGCCCAGCCGTCGCGGTTCCAGGGGGAGAAGACGGGCACGCTCGAACGGCTGTTCTCCACGCACCCCCCGATCGCCGAGCGGATCAAGCGACTGCAGGAGATGTGACGTTCCCGTCGAGTTCCTCGACGAGTTCGCCCGAGATGTTTGAGGCCTCGTCGAAGCGTGGGTAGCATCGCACTCCGCCCGTGACGACGGGCCCACCACATGCCCGACGAACCCATCCTGGAGGTCCTGCCGTGACGCTCACCCGACGTGGAAAGATCGCCGTGACCGCGGGGACGGTCGTCGCCCTGTCGGGAGTCGGGGTGGGAGCGCTCGCGCTCTCCGGCAACGCCCCGGCCCCGATCCAGCGCGCGTTCGACGAGGTCACCGGTACCACGCACGGTGAGGCGCCGCCTCCGGTCTGCCCCCTCACCGGCGTCGCGGCCCCGCACGGCAAGATCCCGCACCGACCCGCGCTCGCGATCAAGGTGGAGAACGCGCCCGAGGCGCGGCCGCAAACCGGCCTGAACAAGGCCGACATCGTCTTCGAGGAACCGGTCGAGGGCGGCCTCACCCGCTTCATCGCCATCTTCCAGTGCGGGGACGCCGACCGCGTCGGCCCTGTTCGCAGCGGACGCACGACCGACCCCGACGTGCTCGTGCAGCTCGACAAGCCGATCCTCGGGTACGCGGGCGCGCAGAAGCCGGTTCGGGAGGCCATCGACGATGCGGGGTTGGTCGACGCGAACTACATCGACGCCGCCGACGCCTACACGCGCGACGCCGGCCGGGTGGCCCCGCACAACCTCTATACGACCACCGCCGCGCTCTGGAAGGCCGGCGCGAAGATCATGAAGACGCACGCGGGCCCGCCGCCGGCGCTCTTCACCTACGCGGACGAGCTCGACGGGCGTGCGAAGAAGGTGGGCGAGATCCACCTTCCGTTCAGCATGGCGTACGCCGACGTGTACTGGCGCTGGAGCGCGAAGGACGGGCGCTGGCTTCGCTCGCACGGGAGCGAGCCCCACGTGCTCACCGACGGCGGGCAGGTGGCCGCGACGAACGTCGTGGTCATGCAGGTGAAGGTCGGCATGAGCGATCTCGTCGACGCGGCGGGGAACCATTCACCCACGGTCGACCTCACCGGCAAGGGCAAGGCGTACGTCTTCCGCAACGGGCGGATGATCGTCGGCCACTGGGAGCGCGCATCGCTCCGGGACGTCACATCGTTCGTGACGAAGTCGGGGGAAACGATCGCGCTCGCTCCGGGGACCACGTGGGTCGAGCTGCTGCCGACCGCGATCGATGTGGAGACGGCGAAGAAGCCCGTCTAGTACGCGGCCGAGCAGTCCCGCGGCCGCAGGATCAGCTTCGACAGCGGCTTCCCCCCGAAGTCGAACAGGTCGAGCATGTCGCTCGCGTTGCGGTCGCGATCCGTGAGCGGGCGCAGATCCCAGATCGTCTCGATCATCTTGAGCACGCTCGCGAACTCGAGCGTGTCGTGCGCGATCGTCCCGCCGCGAGCCCAGGGGGAGATCAGCAGCATCGGTGTGCGGGGGCCCATGCCGTAGATGTCGACGTGGGGCGGCGGCACGTGGTCGTAGAACCCGCCGAAGTCGTCCCAGACGATCACGACCGCCGTGGTCTTCCACTCGGGGCTCCGTTGGAGCGCGTTCATGACCTCGACCGTCCAGTTCTCGCCCGGGCACACGGGCTGCGGGGGGTGCTCGGACACCTCGATATCGGGGATCACCCACGAGACGGCGGGCAGGTTCCCCGACTGGATGTCCTTGAGGAAGTCGCCGTCGTCGACCACGTTCTTCTGCATGGGTCCCTCGTGCCAGTGATTGATCCAGTCGTCGGTGTTCACGTAGTCGTTGTGGCCGAGGTAGTACTTCCAGGAGAGGCCCGCCGCCTCGAGCTGATCGGGGAGGATCGGGATGTCGACGCAGGGCCATTGGAGGTTGGCGTAGTCGCGGAAGATCGGGCCCGGCTCCGCCTGATTCTCGAGGATGCCGACCTCGACCACCTGCTTCTCGGTGAGGCGCCGGAACCGGTACGCGAGCTCCGTGGGGTCGCCGCAGTACTCGCGCGGGATGTCGTTGTCGCCGTACATGCCGGGCGGGCGCTCGCGCTCGTGGTCGATGAACCTAGCGGTCTGCGCCGCGACCGTGTCGAGGTGCTCGATGCCGGTGGGCCCGTACACCGACGTGAAGAAGCGATCGCCGAGCACGAAGTGCTTCGCGTACGCCCAGTAGTTCGGGATCTGGTCTTTCCCATACTGCACGTAGGCCTGCATGAGCAGGCCGTTGAACAGCGTGTCGAAGCAGTTCATCTCGCCGCCGTTGATCGCGTGGATCCCCGAGGCGAACGAGTGGTCCGGACCCGCCGTGACGTCGTGCGCCTTCACGAGCGGGACCTTGCGACCGTCGCAGGTGTACCCGACCGTCGTTCCGTCGGCCCCGGGGTACGTGCCGAAGTACGTGTCGAACGTGCGGTTCTCCTTGATGAGGAAGACGACGTGCTCGAGGTGCTGCTTCGCGAGCGCCACCTGCTTGGCATTCGCGATCGACGGCGTGGGATAGGGGTCGAAGGGCGACTTCCCACTCGGCCGCGGCGACGGCGTGGCCGAGTTCGAGTAGAGCGGGATGCCGGTGCGGGGCGGCGGCCCGGAAGGCGAGGCCGTGGTCGGAGCGACCGACTCGCACGAGAGCGCGATCAGCCCGAACAGCAGCGCGACGGCGGCGACCCGGGCCCGCGACACGCGCGACAGGATACGGGACTCCTCCGCGCTGACCGGCGGTTCAACCCCGGCGGTACACTGACGCGAGGTCTGTGGGATCGACGGCAGACCTGCGAACTTCGGTGCAATCCGGCGAAGCGAGGAGGATCCCCGTGGAACGCGAGACCGGCACCTTCCGGGTGAAGTCCGGGTTGGCGGAGATGCTGAAGGGCGGCGTCATCATGGACGTCACCACCGCCGACCAGGCGAAGATCGCGGAAGACGCGGGCGCGTGCGCGGTGATGGCGCTCGAGCGGGTGCCCGCCGACATCCGGCGCGACGGCGGCGTGGCGCGCATGGCCGACGCGACGAAGATCGAGGAGATCCAGCAGGCCGTCACGATCCCGGTCATGGCGAAGGCCCGCATCGGCCACTTCGTCGAGGCCCAGATCCTGCAGGCGCTCGGCGTCGACTACATCGACGAGTCCGAGGTGCTTACCCCGGCGGACGAAGAGCACCACATCGACAAGTGGGCGTTCACGGTTCCGTTCGTGTGCGGGTGCCGGAACCTCGGCGAGGCGCTCCGTCGGATCGCCGAGGGGGCGGCGATGATCCGCACGAAGGGAGAGGCCGGTACCGGCAACGTCGTGGAGGCCGTTCGCCACGAACGCACGCTCGTTCGCGAGATCGCCGAGTGCACGACGCTCCGGCCGGAGCAGTACGTCTCGAAGGCGAAGGACCTCGGTGCACCGGTCGAGCTCGTTCGCATGGTGGCCGAGCAGGGCCGCCTGCCGGTCGTGAACTTCTCCGCCGGTGGCATCGCCACGCCCGCGGACGCCGCGCTCATGATGCAACTGGGCGTCGACGGGGTCTTCGTCGGCTCCGGGATCTTCAAGTCCGAGGACCCCTCGACGATGGCGCGCGCGATCGTCGAGGCGACCACCCACTACCAGGACCCCGACGTCCTCGCGAAGGTGTCCCACGGCCTCGGTGACGCGATGCAGGGACTCGAGATCGAGGGCCTGCAGACGCGGCTGCAGGACCGCGGCTGGTAGCCGCAGCACAGCCACAGACGCGTCGCATACCGCGCTTCGCCAAGCCTCAACTGGCGATCCCGTGGATCCGATCTGCGGGCGGCCCGTGCGTCGATGAAGGGCCCGCGCGATATCGCGTCCCGTCCGGACGGCGCCAGCGCACCGCTCCCTCCACGTCGCGGCTCACGCTCCAGCCGTACTCGTGCACCAACTTGTGGTGGAACGAGCACATCAGCAGGAGGTTGTCGAGCCGCGTTCGACCGCCGTCGCGCCAGAAGACGATGTGGTGCGCCTGCGTGAACCGGATCGCGCCGCAGCCGGGGAACTGGCACTCCTTGTCCCGGTACCGAACCTGACGAACCATCCACGCGGGCGGCTCCCGAGAGGTGCGGCCGAGCCCCACGATGTTGCCCGTCGCATCCTCCACGACGGCCTGCACGCGCGCACCGCACAAGAGGCGCTTCAGCGTCTCGTGGTGGATCGCCGGTCCGCCCTCGAGCTCGCCGGATCCGCTGCTGGTCAAGCCCTCGAGCTGCGCGTGGACAACGATCGTCGCGCGGTCCTGATCGGCGTCGGATGCCATGCGTGAGGAGCAGATCGCCACCAGCGCGTCGGCGCGTCGCGCGTCCGCGCGAGAGGGATCGTCCTCGCCGGGCATCACGGGCATGGTCTCGGCGAGCCGCTCCAGCGCCTTCGACACGACGGAGCCCTCGGCAGCGGGAAGCTCGGCCTGCATGCCGAAGCGGCGGCCGTCGTCGAACCACCACCAGGACAGCGATCGCGCACGATCCGCGGCCACCACGTCCTTCACCGCGGCGCCGAGCACCACGTCAGCCTTGCGCCGAATGCCGCCACAGGACACGTTCCGCGCCCACCGCACGAGGTTCGCCTCGTTCTCCGGAGTGGCGAAGCGCGTGAGCTCGATCACCTTGTCGATGCCGAGGTCGCCCTCGGCGAATGCGCGCGAGATGCGCGGCAGGTCGGTGAGCGCGTGCGCCGACGCGATCCATCGGCGCGCCTTCCAATCGGAGATGCCGTAGCGCATCCAGAGCCAATGCGCCATATCGCGCGCGCCCGACCCTCGCCATCGCTGCAAGCGATCCACCTGCGCGATCAGAGAGAACATGTGCCGCTGCGCGATGGAGACATCGACGTGCGCGCGATCGATCGCCTGGATCAGGTCGGATTCGTTGGGAGGTGATTCGTCTTTCACCGGCTCGTGCCGTTCCGGGGGAGGACCGACAACAGCTGGAGCTCGACTCTATCGAACATACGTTCGTTTGTCAAGTCCCTGGCAAGCTCGATGCAGGAGACGGCCGAAGCCTCTCGGTTAGCGCGGGACGAGCGTTACGGATGCACGGCCTATCCGGCGCTTCCAAGGGGATGCGGCGTCCAGCGTCAACTCCGTGGAGCCTTGTCTTCAGCGATGGAACAGAGCCGGCCATTGCGGTCACCGCTCCCGCCCTCGTTCGTTCTGGTGTGACCACGGCTTCGTATCCTGGGGTGATGAAGGCTGGCGTTTTGGCGTTGCAGGGAGACTTTCGCGAGCACGGACACGTGCTCGCGGACGTCGGGGTCACCCCCGTGGGGGGG
>DATBIS010000014.1:0-4414 GCA_036556805.1 Actinomycetota bacterium
GCAGCAGGCGAGGGCGTTCTCGATGCAGCGGCTCGTCGACCTCCACGGGCAGGTCACCGAGGCCGACCGCGCGTTGAAGTCGGGCGCGACCGGGGACGTCGTGATGCCGGGTCTGATCGCCGCGATCGCGGCGGACTGAACGCCGCTACTCGGACGACGAGGCGGCGTTCGCCGCCTTCGCGAGCCTCGACTTGCGCCGGGCCGCCGTGCGCTTGTGCACCACGCCGCGGGACGCCGCCTTGTCGAGCGCACGCGAGGCGTCACGCACGAGATCGGTCGTGGCTTCGGTGTCGCCCTCGGCGATCGCCGTCCGTGCCTTCTTCGTCGAGGTCCTGAGGGCGCTGCGCACGGCCTTGTTGCGCTCGTGACGCGCCTCGTTCTGCTTGTTCCGCTTGATCTGCGACTTGATGTTCGCCATGAACGGGCGAGTCTACCAGCGGCGTTGCGCGGACTGCGGCGACCACCGGGCGTGGGCGTCGACGACGCCGAGGCGGACCCAGAGCGCGATCGCGTCGACGATCGTGAACCCCAGCCGGTCGTAGAGCGGGTAGCCGGCCTCGCTCGAGTACAGGAAGAACGCCGACGCCCCGCGCTCGCGTTCGCGGCGCATCACCTCGGTGAGCAGCGCGGTGCCGTATCCCCGCCGCTGCCGGGACGTCGCGGTGCCCATCGCCCAGATGCCGGTCGGCCCTTCATCGCCCGTGACCGTGACGGTGCTCACCACCTCGTGCCGGTCGCTCAGCGCGTACACGCGCGACCCGGAGCCGCCGAGCGTCGCCGCGCCGAACTGTCGTACGACGTGCGCCGGGAGGGAGAAGGGTTCGCTCGCGGCTCGTGCGTAGGCGTCGACGTCGCCAGGTCGCATCTCGAAGACCTCGAACCTCGTGATGCCCAACGGGAGGTCCTCGGCCGAACGCTGCATGAACGGCGAGATGCCACCCGGGACGAACCCCCGCCGCCGGGTGACGCGTTCCGCCGCCGCGGCGATGCCGCCCGACACGAGCACGAGCGCAGGGTGCAGCGATCCGGTCCGTCGTTCGGCGGCGGGCTGGAGCACCTCGAACACGCCCGCGTTCTCGTAGATCCCGATCGCGTTCAGTTCGGGGATCGGGAGGCCCGTGAGGGCGGTGAACCCGCCCGCGCCGCTCTCGCCCGCGAACCCCCGGACGGGAGCGAACCACGTCTGGAGATGCTCGCCCATTGCGACCCAGAGCGCTCGCAGGTCCACGAACCGTCTTCGCAATCCTCCCGGGACCGGATTACTCGGATTCGAAGCGGTCGCGAGTCCTCCCCGTACCATGGCGGCGTGACCGATACCCAGCGCATCCGGAACTTCTGCATCGTGGCGCACATCGACCACGGGAAGTCGACGCTCGCCGACCGCCTGCTCGAGCTCACGCACGCGGTGGCGGATCGCGACATGCGCGCGCAGTACCTCGACCGGATGGAGCTGGAGCGCGAGCGAGGGATCACGATCAAGGCCCAGGCCGTTCGGCTCATGCACGACGGCTACGAGCTGAATCTCATCGACACCCCGGGCCACGTCGACTTCACGTACGAGGTGTCGCGGTCGTTACAGGCGTGCGAGGGGGCGATCCTCCTCGTCGACGCCGCGCAGGGACTCGAGGCGCAGACCCTCGCGAACTTCCACCTCGCGCGGGACGCGGGCCTCACGATCGTGCCGGCGCTCAACAAGATCGACCTGCCCGCGGCCGACCCCGGCGCGGTCGCGAAGGAGCTCGCCGACCTGCTCGGCTGCGACCCGAGCGAGATCCTGCAGGTTTCCGCGAAGACCGGCGAGGGCGTGGAGGAGCTGCTGAGAGCCGTGGTCGAGCGGGTCCCTCCACCGGAAGGCGATCCGTCGAAGCCGCTCCGCGCGCTGATCTTCGACTCGGCGTTCGACCCCTATCGCGGCGTGATCGTGTACGTGCGCGTGGCCGAGGGCGAGCTCCGGCCGCGCGCGCGGATCCGGCTGATGGCTTCACGCGTCGAGACCGAGGCCGAGGAGCCGGGCGTGATGGCCCCCGAGGCCACGCCGGTCGACCGGCTGGGCCCGGGGGAGGTCGGCTACCTCGTGACGGGCCTCAAGGACGTGCACCTCGCGAAGGTGGGCGACACGCTCACGCTCGCGGGCAAGCAGGGAGCCGGCGAGCCGCTGCCCGGGTATCGCGAGCCCAAGCCGATGGTCTGGTCGGGACTGTTCCCCGCCGAGGGCGGTGACTACCCGGAGCTCCGCGAGGCGCTCGACAGGCTGAAGCTTTCGGACGCCGCGTTGCACTACGAGCCCGAGACGTCGATGGCGCTCGGGTTCGGATTCCGGTGCGGCTTCCTCGGGCTGCTCCACATGGACATCGTGAAGGAGCGGCTGGAGCGCGAGTTCGACCTGCAGCTCATCGCGACCGCTCCCAACGTCGAGTTCCACGTCGTGCGCGGCGAGGAGACCGTCGTCGTCCACAACCCCGCCGAGATGCCGGTGCCGGGCACCTACGATCGCGTCGAGGAGCCGGTCGTGTTCGCGACGATCATCGCGCCGAGTGACTACCTCGGGGCCGTGCTCGACCTGTGCGAGTCCAGGCGGGGCGAACAGGTCGACATGTCGTACCTCTCGCCGGAGCGCGCGGAGGTGCACTACGTGCTGCCGCTCGCCGAGATCGTGTTCGATTTCTTCGACCAGTTGAAGTCGCGCACGCGCGGGTACGCCTCGCTCGACTACGAGCCGTGGGGCTACCAGCCGGCCGACGTCGTGCGCGTCGACGTCGTGCTGCACGGTGAGCCGGTCGACGCGTTCAGCAGCGTCGTGCACCGCGACAAGGCGTACGTGTACGGCAAGCAGATGGTGGAGCGGCTGAAGGACCTGATCCCTCGGCAGCTGTTCGACGTCGCGATCCAGGCCGCGATCGGCTCGCGCATCGTCGCGCGGGAGACCGTGAAGGCGAAGCGCAAGGACGTGCTCGCGAAGTGCTACGGCGGCGACATCACGCGCAAGCGAAAGCTTCTCGAGGAGCAGAAGAAGGGAAAGGCGCGCCTGCGGCGGGTCGGGCGCGTCGACGTCCCGCAGGAGGCGTTCATCGCGGCGTTGCGCGTCGACGAGGGCGGCGCCGGCTCGAAGGGAAAGAAGTGAGCGCGGGCCTCTACGTCCACGTGCCGTTCTGCCTCACGCGCTGCGGCTATTGCGACTTCAACGCCTACGCGGGACTCGATCACCTTCGGTCGCGCTACGTGACGGCGCTCGTTCGCGAGGCCGACCTCGCCGCGCCGGCCTGGGACGACGAGGACGTCGTGTCGATCTTCCTCGGCGGCGGTACGCCGACCACCCTCGAGGTCGCCGATCTCGAGGCCGTCCTTCGACACCTGCGCGACCGGTTTCCCGTCGCGCCCGACGCGGAGATCACCATCGAGGCCAACCCGGACACGGTCGACCTCGATCGGCTCGCGACGATCCGCGCGGCCGGGTTCGACCGCCTGTCGATGGGCGCGCAGTCGTTCGACCGGACCGTGCTCGCCGCGCTGGAGCGGGTGCACGAACCCGAGAGCGTGCGGCGCGCGTTCGCCGCCGCGAGGAGCGCCGGCTACGAGAACGTGAGCCTCGACCTGATCTACGGCGCGAACGGCGAGACGGTGGATTCCTGGGAGCGAACGCTCGAGGAAGCGGTCGCCCTTGCGCCGGAGCACGTCTCGGCCTACGCCCTCACGATCGAGCCCGCGACGCCTCTCGGGCGGAAGGTCGCCGCGGGCGTCGTCCCCGCGCCGGATCAAGACCTGCAGGCCGACATGTTCAACGCGGCATGCGAGGTGCTCCGCGACGCCGGCTACCGGCACTACGAGGTCTCGAACTGGGCGAAGCCCGGCTACGAGTGCCGCCACAACCTCGGCTACTGGGAGCGTCGGCCCTACCTCGGGCTCGGGGCGGGCGCGCACTCGTATCGCGACGCGCGCCGCTGGTGGAACGTGCGTCCGCCGGAGGAGTACATGTCGCTCGTCGAGGCCGGCACCCCCCCGGTCGGCGGCGAGGAACGACTCGACCCGTCGGACGCGTACCTCGAAGAGGTGTTCCTTCGCCTGCGCATCCTCGAGGGCATCCCGGCGAGCTGGGTCGACGACGATCGGGCCGACCCGTTCCTCGCGAGCGGGCTGTTGACGCTCGACAACGACGCGCTCGTCCCTACCGAGCGCGGCATGCTCCTCCTGAACGAGCTCGTGCTCGCCCTCACCGCGTGAACCTCAGGCGTTAGCACTCTCATGCCGAGAGTGCTACGTATGATGAGCGGGATGGCCGAACGTCAGGAGCTGGGTCCCCGCAAGGCGGCGGTGCTGCGCGCCGTCGTGGAGGAGTACGTCCGCAGCGGCGAGCCCGTGGGCTCGGAGACGATCGCGGAGCTCACGGGGCTCGGCGTGTCGAGCGCGACGATCCGCA
>DATBIS010000015.1:0-14774 GCA_036556805.1 Actinomycetota bacterium
GCTCATCATGATCGTGGTGCTGTTCGTGCTGCTGCTCGGCGCCGGCATCGCTCAGCTCGTGCTCGCGAGCGGCGACGGGGGGCCCTTGCAGGGCCCGACCAGCCCCGGGCAGCTTCCCAGCCCAGTCGTTTCGGCCTCGCCGTAGATCGCCCGGCGGCTCTACTCGATGACGACCGTGCCGCCGGGGCGGAGGCCGAGGAGCTCCGCGGCGCTTCCGCCGTTCACGACGAGCGCGATGTAGCCCTGAGAGTCCACGAGCGCACCGAGCGCTCCTTCGCGCAGGTCGGCGAACACGCTGACGAGCGGAGCGCTGCGGCCGGAGACCGAGAGCCGCCCGCCGAGGCCCGCGTGCTCGAGGTCCTCGGGCCCCACGTTCAGCTGCACGTTGCCGAAGCCGTCGACGCCGACGACGCGCGCGCCGACCTTGCCCGGCGCCACCATCGGCCCCGGCATCTCGACGGCCTCGAGGACGTCGACCGGGATCTCCGGGCCGACCTTCTCGATCGCGAACCCCGCCGCGAGGAACGCGGCCGCCGGCGCGAACACGTCGCGACCGTGGAACGTCTTCGACTCGGTGGGGAGCAGGACGTCGGGCGACGAGATCTCGAACGCGCGCGACGCTCCCCCGAGCGCGCGCCACGCCATCGAGAGCAGCCCGTTGTCGGGACCGACGAAGAGCGCGCCCGAGAGCGACTCGACCGCGATCGCTCGCCGGTCGGATCCGACGCCCGGGTCCACCACCGCGAGGTACACCGCGTCGGTCGGCATGAACGGCGTCGCGCGCGCGAGCACGAGCGCGCCCTGCAGGACCTCCTGGCGCACGATCGAGTGGGTGAGGTCGAGAACGTTCGACTCGGGCGCGATCCGCTGCATGACGCCGTGGCAGATCCCGACGAACTCGTCGGCGAGGCCGTAGTCGGTGAGGAACACGATCGGTCGCGTCATGCGGGTGCGTGCACCTCCAGCCACGTGAGCATCTGCTTCCGAACGATCTCCGCTTGGTTCCCCTCGAGCAAGTCGGTGCCGTGGTCGCCCGAGGTCACGATCTGCACCGACTTCGGCGGGGACGAACCGTCGTAGAGGAGCTGCGCCGTCTGCGCGGCCACGCCGTCGCCGTCGCCCGCGATGAACAGCTTCGCCGCCGAGGCGCCCGCGAGCACCTCGAGCGTCACGGTGAGCCCCTGGATCGACTGCGGGGCGCTCAGCGTGATCACCGCCGCGATCGCGCTGGGCTCCTGGCCGGCGACGATGAGCGACGCCGTGCCACCCATGCTCGCGCCCACGAGGGCGATCGTCCGCGCGCCGCGGCCCTGCAGGAAGCTCACGGCGCCGGCCACGTCCTTCCAGATCGACGGGTAGTCCTTCGTTCCTTCGGAGCAGCCGGCGTCGCCGCCCGGGCAGTAGCCGCGGAAGTCGAACGTCAACACCCCGTAGCCGTTGCCGGCGAGCACGTCCGCGAACTCGAACCAGGACGACTGGTCGGCGGGGAGCATGTGCGCGAGCACGACGCCCGTGCGCGCGTGATCGGGTCCGAAGACGCGGCCGGACAGCTGCACGCCGTCGCTGGCGGAAAACGTGACCGGCGAGGACTCCTCGAGGGCCTGTTTTCGGATCGCCTCGGTCTGGTTGCACGCGGCGGTGAGCGCGACCAGCAGGGCGAATGCCGCGGCGCGGGGAGATCGGCGAAGGTGGCGATCGGGGCGCACGGCCCGGGGGCCCTACTTGCCCAGCTTCATGCGCTGGTGGCGCGTGCGCTTCAGAAGCTTCTTGTGCTTCTTCTTCCGCATCTTCTTGCGGCGCTTCTTGATCAGCGACGGCACGTGGGTGAGCCCTTCTCTCTCATTCGGATCCGAACAGGTTCCGGAGGTCCACGCGCTTGACGCGGTACGTGTCCTCCAGGCGGACGGACCCCAGTCTAAGCGCCTTGGGGGCTTCTGCCACCGGCGAGATCAGGCGCAGGACCCCCTCCTCGGCCGAGTGCTCGAGGTACCCGATCCCGGTGTAGTTCCCGTCGCCGTCGGAGAGGCCCACGAGGAGCCGGTCGAGCTGTGCGGGATCGAACAGCGGCGGCAGCGCGGGCATGAACACGGTCGGCTTGATCCGGAACCGTTGCACGCCGTTGCCGAAGTACCGGCGCATCGATGCCTCGCGGTTCTCGGCGCGCTGCTCCACCGACGTGGGCACGACGCCGGGGTGCACGCCGAGCGCCACGACCTCCGTGGAGAAGAATCGCTGGATCACGCCGAGCAACGGGTCGAGCTCCTCGCCGCGCCGGAGGCCGACCACCAGATCCGGTTCGAGCATCTCGACCTTGTGGAACTTCACGAGCTGCCCGTAGATCCCGCCCACCATGCCCGAGGTGTCGACGACCACGAAGTCGGCTCCCTCGGCGCGCGCGCGAGCGAGCAGCCGCGCGAGACCGGTCACGAGCGGGAGCAGGTGGCCCTGCGGGCTGGTGGATCCCACGAACGCCATGGCGTCGTGCTCGGCAAGGGCGTCGGGCCCCAGGTCCTCCTCGCTCTTGACGAGCTTCAGGCACACGGTGCCCGGCGGACCGATCGTCTTCTGCCCGAGGTCCCCGTCGAGGAACGCCGCGGTGCGACCGGCGTCGACGGCCTCGCGCAACATGAGGCGCGCGAGCGAGGTCTTGCCCGAGTCGAGCCCGCCGATCAGGAGGGCCGTGCGCCTCTCGCGCCCGGCCCGTTCCGCGAGCAGGTCGTGCTCGTTCACCCGTGCCCCTCTCCGCCCCTTCGCGGAGATCCGGCACCGTGGAGCGCGCGAGCGCTAGCCGGCCTCGGTCAAGCGCCCGTTCAGGTAGCTATGGACGTCCTCTTCGCGGAGGCGATAGCCCCTTCCCACGCGGAAGGAGGGCATGTCCCCCTGCTTGATCAGTCGGTAGACGGTCATCCTGGATACGCGCAAGAGGTCAGCGACCTCGTTCACGGTCAGCAACCGAACCTCGGTGATGGGGTCTCGATTCAACGTGATCGCGATTGTACGGGAGGGCCCCTCCGGCCCGATACCCCCAAAAGTTTGCCCTGCTCAGACCTCGTGCAGGTCCAAACGCCAGTCGTTGCAGCGCATGAACGTGCCCGGTGGGTACTCGAACTCCTGTTCCCTCACGAGCCTGAACCCGAGCTTGCGGCAGAGGGCGTTCGAGGCCGCGTTCTCCACGGAGGGGTAGGCGTGGAGGTATCGATGCTTGCGCTCGGCCCGGGCGTGCGCGATCGCGAGCTCGGCGGCGGCGCTCGCGACGCCCCGGCCCTGGAACTCGGTCATCACGAACCACCCGGCCTCGTACACCTCCCCGTCGGGCTCCACCCGGTCCCAGTAGCCGACCGAGCCCATCGCCTCGCCGGTGGCGACGTCGACGATCTTGAACATGTGACCCGTCCCCGACTCCTCGAGTCGCTCGAAGCGCCCCTGGCGCTCGGCGAGCTTCTCGGCGGTCTCCGGCCCTCCGATGAACGTCGTCATCGCGGCGTCGCCGAGCGTTCTCTCCAGGATGTGCAGATCGCCGGGTCCCCATGGCTCGAGGCGCACCGATTCGATCGCGCTCACGCAGGCCCTCCGTCGAACCTCGAGGCGACGGCCTGGAAGCACGGCCAGTACGCGTCGGGGTCGACGTGGTCGTCCATCACGACGACGATCTCGGTTCGCCCCTGGGCTTTCGCGACGATGAGCGCGGGGTCGTTCACGTCGGCGACGCTGATCGTCTCGATGCCGGCCTCGATCGCCGCGCCCGCGAAACCGTGGTCCGCGATGACGAGATCGGGCCGCGCGTCGTCGAGGATCCGGCGCATCGCCTCCGGCCAGTGCGTGTGGATCGGGGCGTCCTCGCCCGTCAGCATCGCGACGCCGTCGAGATAACGAATGCGGCGCACCGCGTTCGTGCGCTCGTCGCGCCACTCGACCCCGTCGGCGGGCTTGAGGATCGTCGCCCCGTTCGCGTGCAGGAGCCGCGCGAGCTCGAGGTAGAGCAACGCGAGGCCCGTCGGGTGGCCGGTCGCCACGACCACGCGTTCGCCGCGATCGCCCGCGGCAGCGAGTCGGTCCCCCATCGCCTCACACGCGTCGACGATCGGCGCGGGCTCGATCCATACGCCCCCGCTGCGCGCGTCGGGATCGATCGGCGCTCCGGCCTCCTTCGCGACGAGCCGCAGGGCCTCGTCGAAGTCGATCGAACCGGCGATGCCCGAGAGGCCGAAGAGCTTGTCGGGGTCGCCCTCGAGGAGCAGCCGCAGGTTGTTGCGCACGTTGTCGAGCGGGTGGATCGCCCATCCGGCAACCTTCCCCGCGAGCAGCGCCTCCTCGAGCTCGCGACGTTCGAATGGGCGCGGTACCCAGCGATCGTCGACCTTCGGCAGACGTCGCGCGTGGGCTTCGATAACGTCCATCGCATTCGAGGGTAACGGAGCGACCATGCAGCTGAGGGGCGCGGTGGCCGTCGTGACCGGCGCGTCGGCGGGGATCGGGGAGGCGACCGCGCTCGCCCTCGCGCGCGAGGGAGCGAAGGTCGTGCTCGCGGCGCGCCGGCTGGACCGCCTGGAGGCCCTCGCCGAACGCATCGAGCGCACGGGGGGCGCCGCGCTCGCCGTGCACTGCGACGTCACCGACCCGAAGCAGATCGGGTCCCTTCCCGCGGTCGTGCACGAGGCCTTCGGCGGCTGCGACCTGCTCGTGAACAACGCAGGGGTGCCGGGAGGCGGCGCGTTCCACGAGCTCTCGTACGAGCAGATCGAGCAGGTGGTGCGCGTGAACGCCCTCGGCGTCATCTACGGCACGCGCGCGTTCCTGCCGGGCATGCTGAAACGGGGTCGGGGTCACGTCGTGAACGTCGCCTCGATCGCCGGCCGCTACGCAACGCCCGGCGCGGCCGTGTACACCGCGACGAAACACGCCGTGATCGCGTTCAGCGAGTCGCTCTACTACGACGCGCGGCCGCGCGGCGTGCTGGTGACCGCGATCAATCCGGGGTTCGTGTCCACCGAGGGGTTCCCGCAGTGGCACCTGCCGCAGCAGATCGTGATGAAGCCCGAGCGCGTCGCGAACGCGATCGTGAAGATCGTGCGCGAGGGCATCGCGCCCGAGTACACGCTGCCTCGCTGGATCGGGCCGCTGCAGGCGTTCCGCGTGCTCACGCCGCCCCTGTATCGCTGGGGCGTCGCGAAGATCCGCGAGCTCGGGTTGAAGGCCACGCGCGCGAACTCGTGAAGCGGGTACGGTAGGAAGGACGAGATGGCGAACAACTCCGTGACCTTCTCGAGCGAGCTGGTGGGGATGCGCGGCGGCGGTCACGCCGTCGCGATCGACCCGGAGACGGCGAGCGCGATCGGTGCGAAGCACCGATCGCGCGTCAAGGGCACGTTCGGTGGAGTCGAGTACCGCAGCAACCTCGTGTCGATGGGCGGCGGGCTCCTGCTGGGCGTGCACAAGGCGACGGTGCAGCGCGCCGGCGCCTCGATCGGCGACACGGTCGAGATCCTCATGGCGCTCGACGCCGAGCCGCTGCCGACCGACACCGTACCTCCCGAGCTCGAGGTCGAGCTCAAGACGACGAAGGGAGCCCGCGCGGCATGGGACCGGCTCGCGCCCTCGCATCGCCGGGAGTACGTCGGTTACGTCCTCGAGGCGAAGAGACCGGAGACGCGCGTGCGTCGCGCGAAGCGCTCCGTCGAGCAGCTGCTCGGCTCGACCAAGGATCGCTGATGCTCGCGAAGACCGGAACGGCGCCGGTCGAGGTCGACAAGCCGGCGAGCGACGAGGTCGTCGAACCCGACCTTCCGTGGATCGTCATCGTGTGGAACGACCCCATCAACCTCATGACGTACGTGACGTGGGTGTTCCAGAAGCTCTTCGGCTACTCCCGCGAGAAGGCCGAGAAGCTGATGTGGGACGTGCACACGAAGGGGAAGGCCGTCGTGTCGAGCGGCCCGCGCGAGAAGGCCGAGCTCGACGTCCAGCGCCTGCACGCCCACGGCCTGTGGGCGACCATGCAGAAGGACCGCTGAGTGGATCGACCGTTCAAGGCGGCCGGCCGCGGGTTCCGGGTGAAGCTCGGCGAGAACGAACGGGCCGTCATCCGCGGCCTCGCGCGGCAGCACCGGGAGTTGTTGATCGCCGAGAACCCGTCGAGCGACCCGGCGGTTGCCCGGCTCTTCCCGGCCGCGTACCCGGACGACCCGCTGCAGAGCCTCGAGTTCGAGCAGACGACGGGGGCCGGATTGCTGGACGGCCGCCTGCAGGCCATCGACACCCTGGAGGCAACCGCCGACGAGACCAAGCTCACCGAGCAGCAGCTGCTGCAGTGGCTCGCGGTCGTGAACGACCTGCGGCTCGTGCTCGGGATCCGCCTCGAGGTGACCGAGGAGTCGACCGAGGACGACTTCGCGGGCGACGAGGACCGCGCGGGAGCGTTCGAGCTGTATCGCTTCCTGACGTGGCTCGAGTCCGAGATGATCGAGGTGCTCCCCGTCGGCTGACGCTCAGCGCGCCGGCGCCCCCACCTCGTGCACCTTCAGCATGTTCGTGGTGGAGCCGCCCGCCGGGGAGGACGCCGCCATCACCACCGACGCGCCGTCGCCGGCGAGCCCGGCCCCGCGGAGCCCCTCGTCCATCATCGCGATCATGTCGTCGGTGTCGGACGGCTCGCGGGCCGGCATCGCCTCGACGCCCCAGAGCAGGCCGACCGAGCGGCGCGTCGCGGCATCGGGGATGAACGCGTACACGGGGCAGCCGGGCCGTTCTCCCGAGAGCAGCCGCGCGGTCCGCCCGGTCTCCGTATAGCACGCGATCGCCACGATCTCGTGGTGTCCCTCCACGATCGACGCGGCCGCGTGCGCGACCGCGGCGGCCTCGCCCGAGTGTCGGCACGGGGGCCGGAGCGCGCGAAGGTCTCGAAGCCGCGACTCCGCGACCTTCGCGATCTTCGTTGCGGCGGAGGCTGCCTCGAAGGGGAACTCGCCGATCGCCGTCTCGCCCGAGAGCATGATCGCGTCGGCGCCGTCCAGGACCGCGTTCGCGACGTCGCTCGCCTCCGCACGCGTCGGGCGCGGCGCTCGCAGCATGGACTCGAGCATCTGGGTCGCGACGATCACCGGCCGACCGGCCTCGCGCCCCGCCCGAAGGAGGTCCTTCTGCAGCAGCGGGATCTGCTCCATCGGCAGCTCCACGCCGAGGTCGCCGCGCGCGACCATGAGCCCGTCCGAAGCCTCGAGGATCGGCTCGATCGCATCGACGGCCGGCTTCGTCTCGATCTTCGCGACGATCGGGGCCTGCCGGTCCCCCATCGCATCGCGCAGCTCGTGTACGTCGGCGGGGTCGCGCACGAACGACTGCCCGATGAGGTCGACGCCGAGGTCGAGCATCGCGGCAAGACCCTCGCGGTCGCGGTCGGTGACGGCGGGCAGGCCGAGCCGCTCCGCGGGCACGTTCACGCCCTGATGCGAGCCCACGGAGCCGCCTCGAACGCACTCGGTGGTGACCTCGACCCCGTCCACGCCGACGACCACGAGCTCCACCGAGCCGTCGGCGAGCAGCACGCGGTCGCCCTCGCGCAGGTCGGCGGCGAGCCCCGGATACGTCGTCGACGCGCCGCGTTCGTCGCCGGTCCCGTCGGGCCGGAGCAGGAAGGTTTGGCCTTGCTGCAGCCGGACGCGGTCCGGCCGCAGCGTTCCCAGGCGAACCTTCGGGCCCGGAAGGTCGGCGAGCACCGCGAGCGACCTGCCCGTCTCGCGCTCGGCGTCGCGCACGAGCCCGAACGCCCGCTCGTGATCGGGCGGCGAGCCGTGCGACAGGTTGATCCGGAACACGGACGCACCGGCCTCGACGAGGCCGGCGATCATCTTCGGCGAGCTGCTCGCAGGACCGAGCGTGACGACGAGCTTCGTGTGCGCGCTCACGACAGCGGCGCCTCGGAGAGCGTTGCCGGCACCGCGCCGCCGGAGCGGCGTTCCGCCTCCTCGATCCATCCCTCGGGAAGCTCGTCGGGCAGGCCGTCGAGCGCACCGGTCATCTCGGCGAAGTAGGTGGTCCACGCGCGCGGGACCACGCGCGCCCACTGGTAGCCGCCGCCTCCCGTCGCGACCCAGCGCCCCGACGCGGCATCGTGGGCGAGGCCGTGCAGGAGCTTCGCGGTCTCGCGGTACGTGGACGTCGTGAGCCGGAGCTGCGCGAGCGGGTCACTGTGATGCGTGTCGCAGCCGAGCTGCGTCACGAGCACGTCGGGGCGGAACGCGCGAACGGCGGCCGGCACGACCTCGCGGAAGGCATCGAGCCAGCCCGCGTCGCCGGTCTCGGGCGGGAGCGGCACATTCAGCTTGGTGCCCTCGGCGTCGCCGCCGCCCCGCTCGTCGGCGCCACCGGTGCCCGGGAAGAAGAACCAGGGCGCGTACTGGTGGATCGAGACCGTGAGCACCCGGGGTTCGGCCCAGAAGATCGCCTGGGGCCCGTCGCCGTGGTGCACGTCGACGTCGACGTAGGCGACGCGTTCGGCCCCGTTCGCGAGCAGCCACGCGATCGCGACCGCCGGGTCGTCGTAGACGCAAAAGCCGCTCGCGCGCGCCGGCATCGCATGGTGCAGTCCTCCCGCCGCGTTGAACGCGTGGTCGGCCGTTCCCTCCCACACCGCGCGCGCGGCCGCGACGCTCGCGCCCACGACCAGCGCTCCCGCCTCGTGCATGCGGTCGAAGATGGGATTGTCGCCGGGGCCGTAGCCGAAGCGCCGCCAATCGCCGAGCTCGCCGTGACCCGCGCGCCTCGTGGCGTCGATGAACGCGGGTTCGTGCACGAGGCCGAGCACGTCGTCGCCCGCCGATTCGCAGCCCAGCACGTCCACGTTCGCTGCGGCGTCGAGGCGGTACGCCTCGATGAGATCCCAGGTCAGCAGGACCCGGTCGGGCCGCAGCGGGTGCTGGGGCCCGTGGTCGTAGATCCTCGCCTCGCGGCAGCGGACCAACGCGACGCGATCGCTCACACGACCGACGCTATCGCGGCGGCCGTGCGCTCGACGAGCAGGCCCATCTCGTCGTCGCTCAGGACGAACGGCGGTCCGAGCATCACGAGGTCGCCGTTGCCCGACTCGGCGTGTCCGGTCGAGGAGTACAGCAACAGTCCCGCCGCGCGCGCCGCGGCGAGAACGCGTTCAGTGACACGATCCGCGCGGGGGAACGGCTCGCGCGACTCTCGGTCCCGCACGAGCTCGATGCCGATCATCAGCCCGAGCCCACGGACGTCGCCCACGATCGGCGACTCGGCGAGGGCCGCCCCGAGGTCCTGCCGGAGCCGATCCCCCCGTTCCCGGCTCCGCTCGACCAGTCCGTCGCCGAGCCGCGCGAGCACGGCGCGCGCTGCGGCGGCCCCGAGCGCGTGATGCGACCACGTGAAGCCGTGTACGAAGCCGTGGGAAGCGATCGCGTCGAACACCTCGCCCGACGCGGCTGCGAAACCGAACGGGACGTACCCCGACGTCGATCCCTTCCCCGCGACGAGGATGTCGGGCCGCAGCTCCCAGTGGTCCGCGCCGAACCACGTCCCGGTCCTGCCGAACCCCGTCATCACCTCGTCCGCGATCAGCAGGACGCCGGAGCGGCGACACACCTCGGCGATCTTGGGCCAGTAGTCGTCGCAGGGCACGGCGGCCGCGAGCGTCGCGCCGGCGACGGGCTCGGCGAGGAACGCCGCGACCGTGCCGATGCCGGCGCGACGGATCATGCGCTCGAGCTCGGCCGCGTGCCACGCGCCGCAGCGCGCGGGGTGCTCGGGGTTCTCGCACCGGTACTCGTAGGCCGCGGGGGCGTGGAGGAAGCGGCCCAGCCACGGCGTGTACGGCTTGCGAAGCGGCTCCTTCCCGCCCGCGTCGAGCGCGCCGATCGTGTTGCCGTGGTACGAGGATCGCCGAGCGATGACGACGTTGCGGCCGGCCTCGCCGCGCGCGAGGTGGTAGGCGCGCGCCATCTTCAAGGCGGTCTCGACCGCCTCGCTGCCGCCGCTCACGGGATAGATTCGCGCCCCCTCGATCGGAAGCAGGGGCGCGACCTCCTCGGCGTACGCCTCGACGGCCTCGGTCGTGAACATCGTGCCGTGCACGTACTGGGTCTTCGCGAGCTGGTCGGCGATCGCGCCGGTCACGGCGCGGTCGCCGTGGCCGACGTTCACCACGATGGCGCCGCCGGCGCCATCGAGGTACCGGGTTCCGTCGGCGGCCGTGATCCACACGCCCTCGGCCGACACGGCCGTCGGCAGCTCGCGGTCGAACACCCGCGGGAAGACGTGACCCACCCGCCTACCTCGTGTACGCGCCGCCGGGGTCGAGCTCCTCGCGGATGAGCCGGAGCTCCTCGGTCGTCGGCGGCGGGGTCTCGCCGAGGCCGGGAGCGACCGCGGGCTCCCAGCCCATGCTCTCCCGCACGCGCTCGAGGGTGACCCCCGGATGCGTCGTCGCGAGCGTCATCTCCCCTGTGGCCTCGTCGAACCCGTACGTGCCGAGGTCCGTGACGACCGACGTCGGCCCGCTCCCCCACCATCCGCGTGCGGCGTCGTGCGCGGGGTCGCCGGAATGACCCGGTGAGGTGCGGAAGTCCAGCCGGTCGACGAACGACCGCTGCCCCTGCCGCATGATCACGAGGATCCGGCGCGCGTGGATCGCGATCTCGCACGCCCCGCCCGAGCCCGGCAGGCGAACCTTCGGCGTCGCGTACTCGCCGATCACGGTCGTGTTGATGTTGCCGAACCGGTCGATCTGCGCGGCGCCGAGGAACGCGACGTCGATGAGTCCCGCCTGCAGGTAGTACGCGAACAGCTCGAACATCGAGGTCACCGCCGTCGATCCCGTCGCGAGCGTGGGGTCGCCGATCGAGAGCGGCAGGCGCTCGGGGCGGGCGCCGAAGACGCCCGACTCGTACACCAGCTGCAGCCCGGGCGCAACGGTGCGCTGCGCGAGGTTGCACACGATGTTCGGCAGGCCGACGCCCACGAAGCAGTTGCGCACGCCGGCGAGGCCACGCGCCGACGCCGCGATCATCATCTCGGAGGCCGAGTACCCGGGCTCCGTCGCGGCGTCGGCGCTCACGCGTACCTCCCGTAGTCGACCTCGCCCGAGAGCGCAGGCGCGGGGCGAAGCGCGTCCCAGTGGGCCGCTCCCCACTTCTCGACGTAGTCGCGATGGGATTCGAGGCCGTACACCCACTCCTCGAGCCAGGCATCGAGCGAAGCCGGTTCGCGCGCGATGCGGTCCCAGTCCAGGTAGAACGCGTTGTCGCGGTCGTAATAGCCCTGCGCGAACGAGGGATGGCAGCCGAACGGCTCCGCGACCACCGCGTCCACCGCCACGCCGGGAATGACCGTACGGTTCGGGTCGCGGCGGATCACGGCCTCGTCGACGATCTCCTCGACGACCACGATCACGCGCTCCGCGGCGAACGCGGCCTCCTTCTGGCAGCCGAGCAGCCCCCAGATCTGCGCGTCGCCGTTCACGTCGGCGCGCTGCGCGTGGACGATCGCGACGTCGGGCCGAAGCGGCGGCACGACGTAGACCTCCGTGCCGTCGGCGTAGGGCGAGGTCATCGGCACGATGTTCGGATTCACCGAGGGGATGTCGGACTCGTAGTAGGAGCGGATCGGGAAGAACGGCAGGTTCGACGCACCCGCGACGTACCGGCACACCATGCCGAAGTGCGAGTACTCCTCGATCTCGAGTGGCTCGGGGTCGGCGTCCTCGATCCGACGGCGCACCGCGTGGAGCGAGCCGACGCCGGGGTTTCCGAGCCACGAGAAGATGAGCTTGCGCGCGACGCCGGCGCCGATCATCTGGTCGTAGATCACGTCGGGCGTCATCCGCGCGAGCGTGAGGTCGCGCTTGCGCTGCCGGATGATCTCGTGGCCGGCGGCGAAGCAGATGAGGTGCGTGAACCCCTCGATCGCCACCGTGTCGCCGTCCCGCACGAGGTCGCGAACGGCCTCCTGCATCGTGGCGACCTTACTCATCCGACGGTGGCGTCCAGCCGTCCTCGGGACCTCGCAGCACGCAGAACTCGTTCCCCTCCGGGTCCTGCATCACCGTCCAGAAGCTCTGCGCGACGTCGACCCGCCCGACGACCGACCCGCCGAGGCCCTGCAGCCGGTCGACCTCCGCGGTCATCGACCCGGACGGCCGAACGTCCGGATGGAACCGGTTCTTCGCGACCTTGGGCTCCGGTACCGGCTGGAAGAAGATCCCCCCGGTCTTCCCGGTCGGGTCCGAGAGGTACGCCCCGTCGTCGTCCGACCCGGGGTCCAGCGGGAAGCCGAGCGCCTCGCCCCAGAACGTCGCCACCCTCACCGGGTCGGCGCAGTCGAACGTGAGGGTGTCGATCCTGAGGGTCATCGGCTACGCCCGATCGGCCTCGACGGCGGCCACCGCGTCCTCGAACAAGCCGAGCGCGACCCGTGCCTGGTCCTCGCGGAAGACGAGCGGCGGCGACACGCGGATCGCGTCGTCGCCGCACGTGAGCATCAGCAGCCCGCGGTGCAGCGCGGCGAGCTCGACCGCCCCCGCGGTGTCGTGGTCCGCGAACCCGAGGCCGATCCAGAGCGCCTTCCCGCGGACCTCCTTCAGCAGCGGGTGCCGGCCGGCGATCTGCCGGAGCCCGTCGAGCAGGATCGATCCCACGCGCTCGGCGTTGGCGAGAAGGCGCTCTTCCTCGACGACGTCGAGAGTCGCGAGCGCCGCGGCGCAGGAGAGCGGGCTGCCGCCGTACGTCGAGCCGTGCGCCCCGAGCTCCCAGACCATCAGGTCGTCGCGCGCAACCATCGCGCCGAGCGGAAGCCCGCTCGCGATGCCTTTGCCGGAGATGAGGATGTCGGGCGTGACACCCTCGTGCTCGACCGCCCACATCCTGCCGCTGCGGCCGACGCCCGTCTGGACCTCGTCGCACACCAACAGGATGCCGTGCCGGTCGCACAGGTCTCGCAGGTAGCGGAACCACCCGTCCGGGGGCAGCATGTAGCCGCCCTCCCCGAGCCACGTCTCCACCACGATTGCGGCGACCTCGGTCGGGGAGACGAGTCGCTTGAAGACCACCTGCTCCAGGTAGTCGAAGTCCCCGTAGAAGGAGTGATGGACCGACGGGAGCATCGGCCCGAAGTTGGTGCGATACAACGCCTTGCTCGCCGTGAGCGTCACGCTCCCCATCGATCGCCCGTGGAACGACTGGAAGAAGCCGATCAGGTACTGCCGGCGGGTCGCATAGCGCGCAAGCTTGATCGCCGCCTCGACGGCCTCCGTCCCCGAGTTCGTGAGGAACGATCGGGCCCGGCCTCCGGCCAACGGCGCGAGGGCGTCCAGGCGCTCGCAGACCTCCGCGTAGACCGGCAGGTAGAAGTCGCTCGCCGAGTAATGCAGCAGCTCGGCCGCTTGCCGCTGCACGGCCTCGACGACCCGCGGGTGGCAGTGCCCGGTGGAGGTCACCGCGATGCCGGCGTTGAGGTCGAGGAAGATGTTGCCGTCAACGTCCTCGACCATCGAGCCGGCGCCTCGCCGCACGACGAATGGGTACGCGCGCGGAAGGGAAGGGCTCGTGACGCGTCGGTCGCGCTCGATGAGCGCCATCGCTTCGGGGCCGGGGATCTCCGTGACGAGCTTCGGCTCCGACTGAGAGGCCAGGCCCTCGTAGGCGAGCAGCGACTCGCCTACCGTCACTCCGCGATCACCGTCCTGGACTGCTCGCGCAGATACTGGGTGACGTAGTACGGGCCGCCGCCGGCCTTGCCGGTGGTGCCGGAGCCCTTCCACCCGCCGAACGGCTGCACGCCGGGCCACGCGCCGGTCGTGGCGCCTGCTCGCCGGTTCACGTACACGACGCCCGCCTGGATCCGGTCCAACCACTCGTCGATCTCGGCTTTGTCCTCGCTGAAGAAGCCCGCCGTGAGGCCGTATTCGGTGTCGTTCGCCTTCTCGATCGCATCGTCGAGCTCGTCGAACGGCGCGACCGCCACGAACGGCACGAACAGCTCCTTCTTCCAGAGCCAGCTGTCTTCCGGCGCCTCCACGATCGTCGGCTCGACGAACAGGCCCCTGCCGAAGTCGCCCTCGGTGATGCGCTGGCCGCCGGTCACGATGGTGCCGTTCTTGCGCGCCTCCTCGGCAGCCTCTTCGAACGTCTCCATCGCGGGCTCGTTGATGATCGGCCCGAGGTACACGTCGCGCTCGATCGGGTTGCCGACCTTGAGCTTCTCGGTCTTGGTCTTGAGCGTGGACAGGAAGTCGTCGTAAACCTCGCGCTCCACGAACACGCGCGAGCACGCCGAGCACTTCTGCCCGCCGAAGCCGAACGCCGAGCGCAGCACGCCGTCGGTCGCGATGTCGAGGTCGGCGTTCTTCGTGACGATCGCGGGGTTCTTCCCGCCCATCTCGCAGATCACCGGCTTCGGCACGTCGGTCGAGAAGTGCTTGTAGATGTCCATGCCCACCGGATAGGAGCCGGTGAACGTGATGCCGTTCACGTCGTGGTGGTGCCACAGGTGGTCGCCGACGACCGCCCCGCGCCCGATCGTGAGGTGGAACGCTCCGGGCGGCACGCCGCCGTCGCGGTAGCACTCGTAGAGTTTGTAGCCGAGCAGGGCGCCCTGGTTCGAGGGCTTCAGCACGACCGCGTTGCCGGCGACGAGCGCGCCCGAGGAGGGCCCGCCGGAGAGCGCCATCGGGAAGTTGAACGGGCTGATGACGGCCCACACGCCGTGCGGTCGCAGGACGTCGTAGTACTCGCCGGCGGCACCGAGGCCGCTCATCGGGACCCGGA
>DATBIS010000016.1:0-2532 GCA_036556805.1 Actinomycetota bacterium
CATCGAGGTGCTCCGGTGGCTGCTCGAGCGCTCCAAGTCCGCGAAGCTGACGGAGATCCGCCAGACGGATTCCACCCTGCACATCGCGATGGCGCACGCGGCGAGCTCGGACCTCATCCTCGACCTCGTCCTCGAGGAGCAGATGCGCCTGCACGAGATCCTCGCGATCCTTCCGTACCTGGGAGACGACGGCGACCGCGTCCGGCGCTCGACGCGCCAGCACGCGCGCGTGGTCGAGGCGATCGCCGCCCGCGACGCCGCCGAGGCGCGACGGGCGATGGAGGAGCACGTCGAGGCGACCCGTCGCGACATCATGGACCTGCTCACGCGACGAAAGGCCGCTCGGGCGGCTCGGTAGCGGTCGCTACTCGTAGACCGACGTCGTGGTGGGCACGTCGGCGTGGTCGAGCCCGGCCTCGGTGATGAGCCGGGCGGCGCGCTCGCGAGCTTCCCGGCGCAGGCCGGACTCGTCCGGCACGGTGGTGACGACGCCGCTCGCGTACACCCTTCGTCCGTCGACCCAGGTCTCGCGCACGCTCGAGGAGGTCGCCGACCACACGAGCGCCTGCACGGGATCCCCGTACGGGGTCCACTCCGCGTGCCCCAGATCGAACAGCACGAAATCCGCCTTCTTGCCCGGTTCGAGCGAGCCGATCTCTCGGTCCATCCCCAGCGCCCTCGCACCGTCGATCGTGGCCATGCGGAGCGCCCGCGCGGCGCCGATCTCGTTCGGGTCCTTGCGCGCGTCCTTGAACAGTCCCGCCGCGAGGTACATCTGGCGCTTCAGATCGAGGTTGCCCGAGGCCGAGACGCCGTCGGTGCCGAGCCCCACCGTGACGCCGGCGCGCATCATCTCCGGGTACCGCCCGATCCGGGTTGCCCCCTTCGCGAGCTTGAGCGCCGTGCCGGGGCAGAAGGCGACCTTCGCGCCGTGCTCGGCGAGCAGGTCGACCTCCGGGTCGCTCACCGCCGTCGCGTGGGCGAGGACGAGGTTCGAACCCAGGCCGCCGAGCTCCGCGATCCGCGCGACCGGCGTGCGCCCGTAGCGGCGCTCGATCGACGTGGCCTCCTCGACCGTCGACGCGATGTGGTACGTGGTGCCCACGCCGAGCCGCTCGGCGAGCCGCCGGGCTCCCACGTGGAGGTCGGCGCTGCACGGTTCCTTGCCCTGGATGTTGACCCAGCACCCGATGCGCGCGCTCGCGCCCTCGAGGTCGCGGACGCAGGACTCGAGCTCCGCGAGCGCGGTTGCGGCGTCCGGGAAGAAGTGGCGATCCATCATCGCCGCCGACCAGCCGGCCGGCACCTCGTCCGGCCGGACGTCGGCGGCGTGCCGGCCCGTGATCCCGCGGATACCGACCTCGTCCAGCACCGGCACGGTTCGCCGCGGGTCGTTCAGGGCCCCCATGTCGAGGAAGCACGTGGTGCCCGAGCGGAGCATCTCCACGGCGCCCAGCCGGACGGACACGAGCTCGTCCTCGGGCGTGAGCCGACCGTAGAACGGCATGATCCAGTGGAACACCCACGCCCTCGTGGCCAGGCAGTCGGGGAAGCTCGCGCGGGAGAGCGTCTCGGACAGGTGCACGTGCGTGTCGACGAACCCGGGCGTCGCGCCGAGCCCCGCACCGTCGACGATCACGTCGGTGGGCGCCGGAGGATGCGTGCTCGCCACGTCGCTCGACCGACCGATCGCCGCGATGTGGTCTCCTTCCACGACGAGCGTCGCGTCGCGGATCACGCGATCGTCCGCGTCCACGGAGATCGCGAAGTCGAGGTTCCTCAGAAACGTGCGGGCCCGCCCGTCCCGGCTCATTCCAGGTACGCGTAGGCCGGCAGCGTGAGGAACTCGACGAACTCCTCGGACACGGCGACCGTTCGGAAGATCTCGGCGGCCTCGGCGAAGCGACCCTCCTCGAACCGCTCGGCGCCGAGCGCGTCTCGGATCCCCCCGAGCTCCTCGCCCACGATCCGCTCGACGAGCTCGCGCGTCACGACCTCTCCACCGTCGAGTCGCACACCGTGCGCGATCCACTGCCAGATCTGGGATCGCGAGATCTCCGCGGTGGCCGCGTCCTCCATCAGGTTGAACAATGCGGCGGCGCCGATACCGCGGAGCCACGACTCCAGGTACAGGATCGCGACCGACACGTTCGCGCGGAGCCCGGCCTCCGTGACCTTCCCGTCGGGCACCTGCAGGTCGAGCAGCTCGGCCGCGTGCACCTCGACGTCATCCCGCTTGCGCCCCAGCTGGTTCGGGCGGTCCCCCAGAACGTCGTCGAACACCGCCTGCGCGACCGGGACGAGGTCGGGGTGGGCGACCCACGTCCCGTCGAAGCCGTTGCCCGATTCGCGGACCTTGTCCTCGCGCACCTTCGCGAGCGCCGCCTCGTTCACCTCGGGGTCCCGGCGACTCGGGATGAACGCCGCCATGCCACCGATCGCGAACGCGTCGCGCCGGTGGCACGTCTTCACGAGCAGCTCCGTGTACGCGCGCATGAACGGCACGGTCATCGTGACCTGCGCGCGATCCGG
>DATBIS010000017.1:0-8116 GCA_036556805.1 Actinomycetota bacterium
GGCGCCGCCGCACGCAGCCGCTTGCCGAGCCGAACTGCGGGAGCGTGTTCCGCAACCCACCCGGCGGTCACGCGGCCTCGCTCATCGAGGCCGCGGGCCTCAAGGGCCGCTCCGTGGGTGGGGCGAGCGTGTCGACGAAGCACGCGAACTTCATCGTGGCGTCGCCCGGCGCGAGAGCCGCCGACGTCGCGGCGCTCATCGAAGAGGTGCGCGACGCCGTCGAGCGGGAGGCGGGCGTGCGGCTCGAGCCCGAGGTCCATCTCGTGGGGGAGTTCGACCGTGCGCCTCGATGAGGAACGACGGGAGGAGCAGGGCAAGCCCGAGGCCGGCGAGGTCGTCGTCCTCCCCGAGACGGAGCCCGTGCGGGTCGAGCGCCGGCTTCCCCGTTGGGCGCGCTGGGCCCTGGCACCGGTCGTGGCGATGGTGCTCCTCGGCGCCGCCTTCGTGTTCGGCCGCTCGTCGTTCTTCGCGATCGACGCGATCGACGTCGTCGGGACCTCGCACCTCACGCCGGCGCGAGCGATCCATCTCGCCGGCGTCGAGCGCGGCGCGAACGCGCTCTCCGTCGACCTCGGCGCCGCCGAGGCCCGGCTCGAGCGCGACCCGTGGGTGGCGTCGGCGACGGTCGAGCGATCGCTGCCGGGCACCATCACGATCCGGGTGACGGAACGCACTCCGGTGCTCGCCGTGGAGCGCGAGGGCGCCTTCGACCTCATCGGGGCCGACGGGGTGGTCGTCGTGTCGCGTGCGAGCGCGGGCCGCCTCCCGATCGCGACCTTCTCCGCGGCGTTGTCGCAGCCGCCGACGGCCGATATCGCGGGCGTGGTCGCGGCGCTCGACCCGGCCGCCCGGGACGAGGTGGCGAGCGTCGAGGTCGACGCGCTCGGCGCGATCACGCTCGAGCTGCGATCGGGGGCGACGGTGCGCTTCGGCACTCCCACCGACCTCGAGACGAAGGTCGACGCCCTCGAGGCGATGCTCCGGTTCGCCGATGACGACGACATACGGTTCGCGTCGATCGACCTACGATTCCCGAGCGCGCCGAGCGCCGTCCTCGGGAACGGCTCGCGCTACGAGCCCTGATCGGACTGTCAGCGTGAGCACCAATTCGGCAGCTCCAAGGCTGTGCAAGAACTTGACGGACCAGGGCTTTTTGAGTAGTTTGACGCGGTTCAACGTCAAGTAGAAATAACAATGACGTTGAACTTGAGCTTGAGTGTTGGAGGGCAGGGAACGGCGTTTCCCCAGGTGGGCCGGAGGTCGAGACTCCGGTGCGGAGGTCAGCCATGGTGATGGATGCTCCTCAGAACTACCTCGCCGTGATCAAGGTCGTTGGGATCGGTGGCGGCGGCGTCAACGCGGTGAACCGGATGATCGAGGCAGGCCTCCGGGGCGTCGAGTTCATCGCCGTGAACACCGATGCACAGACGCTCTTGATGTCGGACGCAGAGGTGAAGCTCGACATCGGACGTGACACCACCCGCGGGCTGGGTGCGGGATCGGACCCGGAGGTCGGACAGACCGCTGCCACCGACCACGGGGACGAGATCGAAGAGATCCTGAAGGGCGCGGACATGGTGTTCATCACCGCCGGTGAGGGCGGTGGCACCGGCACCGGAGGCGCGCCCATCATCGCGGACGTCGCCCGGCGTCTGGGTGCGCTCACGATCGGCGTGGTCACGCGTCCGTTCGGCTTCGAGGGCCGCAAGCGCGCGACGCAGGCCGACCTCGGCATCACCGAGCTGAAGAAGGCGGTCGACACCCTGATCGTGGTGCCGAACGATCGCCTGTTGCAGGTCTCGGACCCGAGCACGCCGATGGTCGACGCGTTCCGCATGGCGGACCAGGTCCTCTATCAGGGCGTCGACGGCATCACGTCGCTCATCACGACCCCCGGGCTCATCAACCTCGACTTCGCGGACGTGAAGGCGGTGATGACCGGCGCGGGCTCGGCGCTCATGGGCATCGGGCTCGGCTCGGGCGAGAACCGCGCGGAGGAGGCGGCGAAGTCCGCGATCTCCTCGCCGCTCCTCGAGTCCTCGATCGACGGCGCGAAGGGCGTCCTGCTCTCGATCGCGGGACCGACCGACCTCACGCTGCACGAGGTGAACAAGGCCGCCGACGCGATCACGCGCGTCGCGCACGCCGACGCCAACATCATCTTCGGCGCGGTCGTGGACGACGCCCTTGGCGACGAGGTACGCGTGACCGTCGTGGCGGCGGGGTTCGACAAGCTCGCGGCGGCGGCGCCCGGCGGGCACCTCGAGAGCCGCCTGTCGCGTCTGCTCGAGGAGCCGATCCGCATCGACGAGCCGGCCACGGGCCCCTCGATCCTCGAGGACGACGACGAGGACGACGTGTTCCGCCCCTCGACCGAGCCGGTGTCGTTCGACGCCGAGGAGGACCTGGACATCCCGGACTTCCTGAAGAGCTGAACGCCGACACCGCCCCGCGCGGCCCAGCGGGACCTGGGGGCGGGGAGGCAGCGAGCCGGAGGCGTCCTTCCCCCGCCTCCCGGCCGAGAGCCTCCCCGCCCCCTTCCATGTTCGTAGGCTCTGCCGATGCCACCGTCGATCGCCGAGAACCTCGCGAGCATCCAGGCCGCCATCGAGCGCGCCGCGGCCCGCGCCGGCCGGGAGCCGGGCGAGGTCACGATCGTGGGCGCGGTGAAGACGGTGCCCGTGGACGCGATCCGGACGGCGTTCGAGCTCGGCGTGACGAACCTCGGCGAGAACTTCGTCCGCGAGCTGCGCGACCGCGCGCCGCGCTTCCCGGACGCGCGGTGGCACTACATCGGCACCCTGCAGTCGGGCACCGCGCATCACGTCGCCGACCTCGCGGACGTCGTGGAGACCCTTTCGTCCGAGCGCGCGACCGAGCGGCTCGCGCGCCGCGCGGCGGCGGCCGGCCGCACCATCGACGCGCTCATCGAGGTGGACTTCACCGGCGAGCGATCCGGAACGCCGCCGGAGAGGACGGCCTCGCTCGCCGACCGTGTCGCGTCACTCGAGGGCCTGCGTCTCGTCGGCCTCATGACGGTTCCGCCGATCCCGACGCGCGCCGAGGACTCTCGCGCGTCCTTCGCGCGCCTCCGCGAGCTCCGCGATCGGATCCGCGACACGCATGCCGACGTGCTGGAACTCTCGATGGGAATGTCGTTGGATTACGAGGTCGCGGTGGAAGAAGGCGCTACGATGGTGCGGATCGGAACCGCGTTGTTCGGCGAACGACCTACCTAGGAAGGGACGAGCATGGCCGGCGTGTGGAAGAAGACGCTCAACTATCTCGGTCTGGTCGAGGACGACGACGAGTTCGTCGACGATCTCCCCGAGGCCGAGCCGGCGCCGGTTCGCCGGATGAGGCCGCAGGCGGTGCGCGAGGTTCCCGCCGACGCCGAGGGCGTCGTGCGCACGATCTCCACGGCGCGTCCGATGGCGATGGCGACCTCGGCGATCCACAAGTCCGAGCCGAAGCGCTTCAACGAGGCCCGCGAGGTCGCCGATCGGTTCAAGGAGGGCACCGCGGTCATCATGAACCTGCAGTCGACCGACGACACGATCGCCCGACGGCTGGTCGACTTCGCGTCGGGGCTCGTGTACGGGCTCGACGGCAAGATCGAGATGGTCGCGAACCGCGTATACCTGCTGACCCCCGCGAACGTCGAGGTGTCGGCCGAGGAGCGCGAGCGCATCGCCGGCGCCGGCTTCTACAACCAGTTCTGAGCCGGCAGCGCGACGTTCCGGCCCATCCGGGGCCCTCTGCTAGCCTTCTCGCGCCATGATCTGCGAGGTCAACCCCTTCCTTCGGCTGCTCTGCCTCGCCACGACGGTCTACTCGTTCGTGCTGCTGTTGTGGGTGATCGTGAGCTGGATCCAGTTCGCGGGTTGGCGCCCGCCGATCTCCGGCCCGGTGCGGGGCGGGATCGAGCTGCTCGACGACCTCGTTCGTCCGGTCGTCACGCCGTTGCGAAGGATCGTGCCGCCCGCGGGTCCCCTCGATCTCTCGGTTATCGTGGCGTTCGTGATCCTGATCGTGATCCAGCAGATCGTCTGTTGAGGGGGACTCGATGAAGAAGAAGGAGCAGGCGCCCGTCGAAGCTCCGCTCAGGCCCGCCACGGCGCCGCGCATCACGGCCGAGGACATCCAGGCGAAGGAGTTCCGCATCGCGCGGCTTCGCGGCTACAAGGAGCGTGACGTCGACGAGTTCCTCGACGAGCTCACGCTCGCGTGGGGCGCCTTGCTCGACGAGAACCGCCGGCTCCGATCGCAGGCGGGCTTCGGCGCTGCGGCGATCGGCGCGCCGGACCTCGACGATGCGGCGCGTCAGGCCGACGAGATCGTCGCGCGCGCCCGTCGGGAGGCGGCGCGGATCCTCGCCGAGGCGGGCGCGGCCGCGGGGCCGCGCGGCGCGAGCGGCGACGACAGGTCGTCGGTGTCGGCCTTCCTCACCCGCGAGCGAACCTTCCTGCAGGAGCTCGCGACGCTGGTGCAAGGTCACGCGGAGGGCGTGAAGGGGATGGCGCGCGAGGTGTTCGCGAAGCCCGCCGCCGTCGAGCCCGCGACGGAGCCGGCCCCGGCCGACGAGCCACCCGCGCCCGCCCCCAAGGAGGTCCTCCCCACGCACGCGGAGACCTCCCGCGTCGCCGCGTCGGTTCCCGACGCGGACGATGAGGACGAACCGATCCGCATCGAGGAGCCGGCGCCGGCGTCGGTCCGGACGTCGGAGGCCGAGGAGACCGGCGATCGCTCGCTGAAGGAGCTCTTCTGGGGCGAGGAGTAGGGCGCGGTTCGCCCGGCGTCGCCGCGATCTACGCGACGGCGTTCGCGCTCGTCCTCGTGTCGGGCATCGCGCTGCTGATCGGGCTCTGGAGGGAGTACGGCACGCGCGCGATCCTCGTCGGGCTCGTGGCCGGCGCCGGATCGCTCGTGCTGCTGGCGGTCGGCGTCGCGCGCACGACCCGCGTCACGCCTTCCGGACGCTGACGACTACCTCGAGCCCATCGATCGTGCCCTCGGACCGCGACGAATCCTCCAGCGGGCCTCGGGACACGTCGACCGCGAGGGTCTCGGCGCGGAGGTCGTCGAGATGCGCGTCCAGCGCCTCGGCGAGCTCCGGCGGCAGCTCGAGACCGAGCGCGATCCGGTCGCTCACCTGCAAGCCGGCCGCCTTGCGCGCGTCCTGCACGATGCGCATCAGCTCGCGAGCCTGCCCCTCGCGCCGCAGCTCGGGCGTGAGCTCGAGGTCGAGCGCCACCGTGATCCCTGCCTCGCTCGCGACGCCCCACCCGGAGCGGGTCTCCTGCGCGAGGTCGACGTCGCCCGGGTCCACCTCGACGCCGGCGACCGTCACGCGCTCGCCACGCGCGAACGCGGCCGCGCGCGAGCCGTCGTCGGCCGCGAGCTCTGCCGCCACCTCCTGCACGCGAGCGCCCAGCTTCGGGCCGAGCGCGCGAAAGTTCGGCTTGGCCTTCCAGCCGCCGAGCTCCGCGGAGGATTCGGCGAACTCGATCCGCTTCACGTTGAGCTCGTCGGCGACGATCGCCAGGAGCGGCTCCATGGCGGCGTGATCGCCCGCGTAGTGCACGACCGCCTCGTCGAGCGGCTGGCGCACCCTCGTCTTCGTCTCCACGCGGACCCTGCGTCCGAGCTCGACGATGGCGCGCGCGGCTGCCATCGCCTCCTCCAACGGCTCGTCGATCGCGTCGACGTCGGGCGCCGGGTAGTCGGAGAGATGCACCGACTCGGGACGCCCGTCGCGGTCGGCGGCGAGGTTCCGCCAGAGCTCCTCGGTCAGGAACGGCGTGAACGGAGCGAGCAGCTGCGACACGGTGACCAGGCACTCGTACAAGGTGTGGAAGGCCGCGCTCGATCCCTCGCCGCGGTTCCAGAACCGGCGCCGCGACCGCCGCACGTACCAGTTCGACAGGTCGTCGACGAACGCCTGGACGGCACGGCCGGCGGTCGTCGCGTCGTACGCCTCCAAGCTCTCCCGCGCCGTGCGCACGGTGCGCGCGAGCCGCGAGCGAACCCATCGATCGAGCACCGTTCGCTCACCGGAGGCGGCGGGAGCCTCGGCGGCGGGATCGAAGCCGTTCGCGTTCGCGTACGTCACGAAGAACGCGTACACGTTCCAGAGCGTGAGCAGGAACTGGCGCACGATGTCGTCGAACGCCTCCATGAACACGCGACGCGACGCCCACGGCGACCCCGAGGTCACGAGGAACCAGCGCAGCGCGTCGGCGCCGTTGCGGTCGAGGACGTCGAACGGGTCGATGATGTTGCCGACGGACTTCGACATCTTGCGGCCGTCGCGGTCGACGATGTGCCCGAGGCAGACGACGTTGCGATAGCACGTCGAGTCGAACAGCAGCACGCCCTCGGCCATGAGCGTGTAGAACCATCCGCGCGTCTGGTCGATCGCCTCGGAGATGAAGTCGGCGGGGAAGTGGCCGTCGAACTCCGCGAGGCCGCGGCCCAGCTCCGGGTGATACCCCCACTGCGCGTAGGGCATCGCGCCGGAGTCGTACCAGGTGTCGATCACCTCGGGCACGCGCGCGGCCTCCGCGCCGCACGTCGGGCACGCGAACGTGACCTCGTCGATCGTGGGGCGGTGAGGATCGAGGCCGCTCGCGTCGCGGCCGGCGAGCTCGCCGAGCTCCCGCAGCGAGCCCACCGCCGTCTGATGGCCCTCGGCGCACCGCCAGATCGGCAGCGGCGTGCCCCAGTACCGCTCGCGGGAGAGCGCCCAGTCGACGTTGTTCGCGAGCCAGTCGCCGTAGCGGCCGGTCTTGATGTGCTCCGGATACCACTCGACGGTGTCGTTCACCGCGAGCAGCCGATCCTTCACCGCGGTCGTACGCACGTACCAGGACGTGCGCGCGTAGTACAGGAGCGGCGTGTGGCAGCGCCAGCAGAAGGGGTAGTTGTGCCGGTAGGTCTCCGCGCGCAGCAGGACGCCTCGCGACCTGAGGTCCTCGATGATGCCCGCGTCCGCGTCCTTCACGAAGAGGCCGCGCACGAACTCGGGGGCGAGATCCGTGAAGAGGCCGGCGTCGTCGACCGGCTTGAACACCGGCCATCCCTCGCGCAGGCCCACCTCGAGGTCGGCCGCGCCGAACGCGGGCGCCATGTGCACGACGCCGGTGCCCTCGTCCATCTCGACGAAGTCGGCGGCCACCACCCGGTGCGCGCCCTCCACGTTCGGATAGGGGGCCGCATAGCGTGCGCCCACGAGGTCCGCCCCGGGGAAGGTCCGCAGCGGGGTCGCCCCGTCGCCGAGGACCACGCCGCGCAGGGCCGAGCCGAGGATCACGCGCTCGCCGTCGAGGTCGGCCTCCACGTACTCGGCGGCCGGGTCGACGGCGAGGCCCGTGTTCGAGATCAGCGTCCACGGCGTCGTCGTCCATCCCACGAGCGCGGCACCCACGAACGACGCGTCCGGCGCCTCGACGATCGGGAACCGGAGGAAGACGCTCGGGTCGTCGGTCTCCTCGTAGCCGAGCGCGACCTCGTGGTCGGACAGCGCCGTGCCGCATCGCGGGCAGTACGCCGTCACCTTGTCGGCCTCGAACAGGAGATCCCGGCCGTGGAGCTGCTTCAGGGACCACCACACCGACTCGATGTACTCGGTGTTCATCGTCCAATAGGCCTCGGACATGTCGATCCAGAAGCCGATGCGCTCCGTGAGGCGCTCGAACTCGTCGACGTAGCGCGTGACCGACTCGCGACACCGGCGGTTGAACTCCGCCACGCCGAACGCCTCGATGTCGCGCTTGCCCGTCGTGCCGATCTCGCGCTCGACCTCGAGCTCGACGGGCAGCCCGTGGCAATCCCAGCCGCCCTTGCGGGGGACGAAGTGCCCCGTCATCGTCTTGAACCGCGGGTAGACGTCCTTGAACGTGCGCGGCTCGACGTGGTGGATCCCGGGCTTGCCGTTCGCGGTGGGCGGCCCCTCGTAGAACACCCACTCGGGCCCGCCACGACGGAGCTCGAGGCTCTTCCGAAAGATCGCGTGCTCACGCCAGTGGTCGAGGATGCGCCCCTCGAGCTCCGGGAAGCTGACCTCGGCGTCGACCGCCTCGAACGTCGTCATCCTCACCACCTCCTCACCAACACG
>DATBIS010000018.1:0-7595 GCA_036556805.1 Actinomycetota bacterium
TCCCGTCGGGCCCGAACGCCGCCACGTTGGGACAGTCCATGGCGTCGCCGGCCACGCCGCGCGCGTAGGTCGTGATCTCGCGCGTCCGCGGCTCCCACCGGGCGATCTCGCCTCGACCGTCGTCGCACGCGTACACGCGCCCGCGCCCGTCGACCGCGACGCCCAGCATCGATCCGCCGCTCGACCCGAGCACCTCGAGCTCGCCGTCCAATGTCGCCGCATAGAGCTCACCGCCTTCGCCGCCCGCGTACACCCGTTCGTCGAGGGGGTTCCACGCGACGCCTTCGGGATGGTTGAGCCCGAGGACCAGCTCGTCGAACGCGGACGGATCGATCAAGCTCCGGTGGCCTCGGCGATCGCGTCGTCGATGAGGTCCAATCCGTGCTCGAGCACCTCGATGGTCGTGACGAGCGACGGCTGGATGTTCAACGAGGTGGTGGACGGGTCGGCGAGCACGCCTCGCCGGATCGCGCCCCAGGCCACGCGCTCCTGCAGCTCGAGGTCGCGCTCCTTGGTCTCACGATCCTTCACGAACTCGATCGCCATGAAGCACCCGACCGCGCGCACGTCGCCGATGCAGGGATGACGCGTCCGCATCGCCTCGAGTCTCGCGAGCCCCGCCGCCTCCAGCGCTCGCACGTTCTCGAGCACCGGCTCGCGTTCGAACACGTCGAGCGTTGCGAGCGCGGCGGCGCAGGACGCGGGCAGCCACGACCAGGTCGAGCCGGTCGACACGTCGTCGAAGTCCATCGCGCGCTCCGTGCCGAGCACCGCGCCGATCGGCATCACGCCGCCGCCCATCGACTTGCCGAGCGCCATGAGGTCGGGTTCGACGCCGAATCGCTCGACCGCGAACATCGCTCCCGTTCGTCCGAACCCGGTCTTCACCTCGTCGACGCACAGGAGGAGGTCGAACTCCCGGCACAGCTCGGCGAGCGCCGGCCAGAACGATGCAGGGGGCGCCACGCAGCCGCCCGAGCCCATCACCGGCTCGATCACGAACCCCGCCACCTCTCGCGGATCGACGGCGTGGTGCAGCACGTGATCGCGCAAGTAGTCGACGGTGCCGTCGCCGGTTCCGCCGGGGCGCGCCCTGAACGGCGTGCGGTAGGGATTGGGGTAGGGAACGTGCACGAAGCCCGGCATCAGCGCGCGGTACCCGAACGACAGGTCGCTCGTCTCGGCGCCGATCGCACCCGCGGTGCCGGCCTCCCCGTGGTAGCCGCCCATGAACCCGATCACGATCGGGCGGCCGGTGGCCCGGCGCATGAACCGGACGCAGGTCTCGACGGCCTCCGTCCCGTTCAACGCGATGTCGACGCGGGAAAGCGCGCCGGGGGCCATGGCCACGAGCCTCTCGGCGAGCGGCAGCATGAGCTCGTGGGAGTAGTAGTGCGCGTCCTCGTTGCCGTATCGCCGCAGCGCCTCGACGGCCGCCTCGGTGATGCCCGCGTGCGCCGCACCCAACGGTACCGAGGCCATCCCGCTGATGAAGTCGAGGTACACGTTGCCGTCGACGTCCTCGACCTCGTCGCCCGACTTGCGACAGATGACGAAGGGGCCGACCTCGTCGGCGAGCCCGCGGTACAGGACGGACCGCTGTCGCTCCAGGATCTCGCGCGTGCGGGGACCCGGCGGGGTCGCGACGATCCGCGGCACCTCGCCGCGCTCGTTCGAAGCGTCGCCGCTTCCCACCGGCTCCCTCGCTCGTCGGCTCAGAGGCCGATGCTGGCCCAGTCGCCCGTGATGGCGCAAGTGATGCCGGGAACCTGGATGTTCACGAACAGCCACTCACCGTCCGGGCTGAACGTCGGCCCCGCGAACTCGGAGAAGCCGACCCCGTCGCCCGCCGACTTCCCGTCGTCGGGCACGGTCGGGTCGTACAGCTTCCCCGACGCCTCGAGGTAGTGCTTCTGGACGGCCACGAGGTTCTCGGCGATCTCGATCATCGAGCCGTTGGGCAGCAGCGCCTTCACGAAGTTGCTCTTCAGGTCCCCGTCCTCGCAGATCACGATCGATCCGCCCGGGCTGGTCGTCATGTTGTCCGGCCCGTCCAGCTCGGAGCGCGCCGCCGATTCGAACAGCAGCTCCAGCTCGCCCTGCTCGCCGAGCTCGCCCACGTTCACCGTAGGGGTGTAGGACCAGACCTGCCCGAGGCCGGCGTCGCCGCCGTCGCTCGAGCCGAACACGATCGAGCCGTCTCGGTACGTGCAGCCCTCGCCGCCGAGGAACTTCGCGGCACCCTTCGCGCGACCCTGCTTGAACACGGCTGAGGCGTCGTCCTCCGCGTTCGACGGGTTGGGATCGTCGATCGTGACCCAGTTGCAGTCGAGCACCGCGCCGACGGTCTGGCCGACGATCGTGTTGTAGTTCGGCTGGTCCTTCACCCGCAGCATCTGCAGGACGCCGTGATTCAGGTTGCCGGGGGTGTCGGGGCGGAACCGGTAGAAGCCGTCGGGTCCCTCGTCCTCGGTGAGGTAGACCGACCCCGTGTTCGGATCGACCGCCCCGGCCTCGTGCAGGAACCGCCCCATCTTCTTGAACGGTGTCGTGAGCACGGGCGCGTCCGCGGCGGGGTCGACCTCGAAGACGAACCCATGCGGCTTCTTGCGGCCCGAGCCCACCCCCGCGACGGTCTCCTCGCAGGTGAGCCAGGTGCCCCACGGCGTCGGCATGCCGGCGCAGTTCGTGTCGGTGCCGTTGAGGCTGATCCAGTGTGAGAGAAGCTGCGCGTTGCTCGCATCGATCTCGAGGGTCACCGTGCCCCCCGGCGCCTTGCGGTCCCACGCGGTCGCGGGATCCCCGATCACGGTGCCGGCGGGGATGTCGTTGCCCTCGCCCAATTCGTGGTTGCGCACGAGACGCCAGGTGCCGTCGCCCATGTCGAACGCCGCCATGCCGTCGTGGATCGGAGGGGTGATGAACCCATCCGTCATCGCCGACCCGAACGCCCCGAGCGTGTGGTAGCTGAATCCCGGAGGAAGCGCCAGTTCGGGCCCCGCGGCCACGAGCCCGACCCCGCGCGGCACCGCCGAGGACGTCTGCCCGGCGAGCATGGCGGCCCCCGCGACGCGGTCGCGCTCCATGAGGGCTGCGCTCGCCATGACCGTGCCCATCACTCCCATGCGGAGGAAGCTGCGGCGATCCACCTCTCCCCGTCGACCCACGCCGTCCGCACGGACCGCCAGGTCCCCATCGATCGTCTTCAACGCGGCTTCCCCCTCTCCCGGCCTCGCCCACCGTACGCGAGGCTTGTGGACTGTCGACAATCTACGAAGAGGCGACCGACGCGGTCAAGTCCTCCGTACGATGGCGACTCGAGCGCGAAGGGAGGCGAAGCTGAGCGAGAACGACGATGCCGGACGAATCCTGCTGGTGGCGATGCCGCTGCGACATCTCGAGGCCGCCCGCGAGATCGCCGACCAGGCAGGCTCCGTCGTGCTCCCCGCCGGTGGACCGGGCGATCTCGACGCGACCGCCCTCGGCACGCACGTCCTGGTCATCGTGACGGAGCCGGGCGATGCCCGCGTGCCGGCGGCGACGTGGAGCGCGGCGTTCGGAGGTCGCGTCGACCACGACGCCGGTGATCCCTGGCCCGAGGGGCTTCCGCCGACCTGGCTGGACGAACACGGGCATCGCGGCGAGCGCGACGACGCGACGCCCCGTCCGGAGAAGCCCCACGACGCGGCCGACGCGGACGACGACGAGGAGGACGACGAGGAGAAGGACGACGAGGCCGACGTGGTCGGGCCCCAATCCTTCTTCCGCGTGAGCGGCCTCCGGCCGCTGCCCCAGTCGGAGTGGGTGTTCGCGAACGAGCTCGTACCCAAGCAGCGCCGCCGCGGGCGAACCTTCGTGCCGCGCGTGCCGGTGCTGGTCGCAGCCCCGGGCTGACGGAGCTCAGCGGCGCCCTGACCGGCGAGCGTCGCGCAGCACCTCACGAGCCGCGTTGCGACCGTTCGCACCGGTGACGCCCCCGCCGGGATGCGTTCCGGCACCGCACAGGTAGAGCCCGCGGATCGGCGTTCGGTAGTCCGCATACCCGCGGGCGGGTCGCAGGAAGAGCAGCTGGTCCGGGGTCATGTCGCCGTGCAGCGCGTGGCCGCCCGTGAGCCCCATCAGCCGTTCCATGTCGAGCGGCGTCACCACCTGTCGGTGTTCGATCAGGTCGGGGAGCTTCGGGAACACCTCCGCCATCTGCGCGACCGCGCGATCCGCTCGCGCCTCTTTGATGCCGTCCCAATCGCCGTCGCGCAACGCGTAGGGCTGAGAGTTCACGTCGATCGTCATGATGTGCTTGCCCTCGGGCGCGAGCGAGGGGTCGTGCACGGTGGGAAAGCAGATCTCGATGTGCGCCGGATCGGCCGGGATTCCTTGCACCGCTTGGGCTTGCTGGAAGTCCATGTCGGCGATGAACGGGTTCAGCTCCATGATCCCCGTGTGGTACGGCTGCACGCCCGTCTCCGGCAGTCCGCGCGCGTACGGCAGCGACGACACGGCGAGGTTGATCTTGATGCTCGTGCCCATGCAGCGGTAGGCCTCGATGCGCGCGAGGAAGTCCTCCGGCAGATCCGCGCGGTCGCAGAGCGAGAGGAACGTTCGTTTCGGGTCCGCGTTGGACAGCACGCGCGGAGCGCTGAGCTCCTCGCCGCCGGCAAGTCGAACGCCGGTGACCCGACCGCCGCGCGTCGTGAACCGCTCGACCTCGGCGTCGCAACGAATCTCACATCCCGCCTCGCGCGCGGCCTCGGCCATCGCTTCGGTGATCCGGCCCATCCCGCCGCGGACGAAGCCCCATTGCCGGGGCCCGCCTCCGGAGTCGCTCGCGTGATCGTGCAGCAGCACGAAGGCGGTGCCCGGCGTCGAGGGCCCGGCGACGCCGTCGTTGATCGCGTGCCAGCCGAGCGACGCCCGGACCTGTTCGGAGGAGAACCACTCGGATAGATACTGCTTCGCGGACGTCGAGAAGAGATACGCGAGGTCGGTCAGCCGCTTCCGATGCCGCCAGCCGAGGCGTGCCCAGGCCGCGAGCTCGCGGAGGTCGTGGAGCGAACGAACCCGCGGGTCCGGCGCCGTCCGATCGAAGGCCGGCACCACCGCGGTGACGAGCTCGCCGAGGTTCTGCTCGAACCGCGGCAGCGCCCTTGCGTCGGCGGGGGAGAAGTACGTGACGGCCTCCGCGTCGGCGGCGGGATCGTCGCTCAAGTAGAGCGAGGAGCCGTCGGGGAACGTGTTCAGCGTCGGGCCGGCTTGGTCCACGACGATGCCACGTTCAACCAATCGCATGTCGCGCCAGACGGATTCCCGGAGCATCGACAGCACGTAGGCGCCGGTCGACGCCCGGTAGCCGGGAGCGAACTCCTCGGTGTTGCACGCGCCGCCCACGAAGGAGCGGCGCTCGAGGACGATGGTGTGCAGGCCCGCGCTGGCGAGCGAGAAGCCGGCGACGAGGCCGTTGTGCCCGCCGCCCACGACGATCGCGTCGAACGTCCTCGTGCTGCTGATGCGCCTCTCCTCGCCCGGCCCGATTCGCGGGAAGCTAGGGTGGCATCGGTAAACTGTCAACCATCTCTTCCCGGTTCTCAAGCGGCAGCACGAAGGCCTCGCTTGGCTGGGTCGTGGGCTGGGGAACGGCCTGATCCTCGGCCACCCTGATGTTCGTCCGGATCGGTGCGGCGACGCCTCGCCATGCTGGGTCTGATCGGAGATCCGCTGATCATCGCGTCGGGAACCCGCCTTCGAGCCCCAATCCGGGCCGCATCCTCGCGACGGCGCCGGAATTCGTCTGGGAGCCGGCGCTCGGGATCTACCGGTCAAGGTGTTCAGGTAGCTGGATCGCCCGAGGGCTAACCTACGATCGGACACAGTCCTGAGAGTGGATGGGAGAGAAGGCTATGTCGAAAGGCAACACGGGCGCCGCCGCGGGCGGCGGCGCGCTCTACGGCCTTGGGGTCTTCGGCGCGCTGTTCTACTACTGGCAGCAGGCCGACGCGTTCTGGGAGTACATCTGGGCGATCTTCCCGAAGGCAGTCTTCTGGCCGGCGTACCTGGTATACGAGGGGTTCAAGGCGCTCAGGGCGTGACGCAGCCGATCCGCGCCGCCCGGACCTGACGAGCAGGCATCCCCGAGGCGAGCTTTCCGCACTCGACCTACGTGAAGGAAGAAGTCGACGCGGCGAAGGGGGTGGCTTCCTTCCGCGGAGCCTCGATGTCGCGGAGCCGGACGCACTGCGTGACGCGATATCGCCGCAACATCCCGAGTTCCCTTTCCCCGAAGTACCTCTCGACCGCGTCGGTGGAAACGAGCTCAGGACGGCCGACCTGAAAGGTTCCGCCCTCGTGCACGATCGTGGCGGATCCGCCGGCGAGCACGTTCTTCAGCCAATCGGTGTTGAGCCCGTAGACGGTTGCGATCACGAACCCGTCTTCGGTTCGCCGCGCTGCAACCGGTGTCTGGAACGCCCTTCCCGAAAGACGACCGGTGTGACGGATCAGGGACGCATACGAACCGGGCTTGCCCGCGGACCGCATCAGGTAGCGGTTGCCGATGCCGCGATTGAACCGGCGAACGGCGTTCAGCACCCAGGGGGTCTTCGCGCGCATCCCGATCTTGAACACTCCCACGACGAGCACCACCGCGAGGAGCAGGACCCCGACGACGACAAGGATCGGTACCACGGCTCTCGCCTCCTTTGGCTCTGGTTCTGACTCAAGCCTCGATCCGTGTCGGCGAGTTGCCCAGGGTCGAAGGGCCCACTCTCTCGCGTCCTCTCGGGGGCGGAGCGCGCGTACCGATTTCGTGCCCGCCACCCGCCAGCCAGCCTGCGTCCGCTTGACGTGATCTTCGACTAGTCTTGAGCGAGCAGCGAAGATTCGTCCGAGGCCGCCTCTTCGGGGGCGGCTTCGTGCTCTTGGAGGTCTGTCAACCGACCGGACACCAAGAAGACCCGGAAGGGACAAGGTGCAACCGTGAAGGACGTGCAGAACGTGGTTCCCACGGTTCGGTTCAAGCGGGAAGTCGAGGTCTTCCAAGGCGGTGCCATCGGCGAGCTCGTGCTGGAGTTCGGCGGCAGGAGCTGGCTCTTCCCGTACCAAGTCGTGCAGGACACGCACAGCATCTACTTGGACGCACCCGCGGAACTGAAGATCGCGTCACCGGCGTGGTCGACGTGTGACCACTTCGCGTTGATCCACAAGGAGATCGACGAGAGGTACGACCTCGACGGATACGGCCTGGAGGAATGTCGTGGTTGGGATGACGTACCCGAGGTCTTGAGAGACCAAGTTCAGCACGTCTTCCACCCCGAGGACTTCGGCTAGGGGTCTTTCCCAAGGGAAACGGAGTGGGCCCCCCGGGACTCGAACCCGGAACCTGCGGATTAAGAGTCCGTTGCTCTGCCAGATTGAGCTAGAGGCCCGCCGGAGTCTAACAAGCGGGCACTGGCTCTTGGATGGAGGGTGACCGAGGGGATTTGAACCCCCAACCCCCAGGACCACAACCTGGTGCTCTAACCTAATTGAGCTACGGCCACCACGTTCGGCGAAGCGAGTCAACGATACCAACGGATCTTCGCCCGGCATAGCTGAATGCCGTT